>JACQWL010000620.1 GCA_016209255.1 Verrucomicrobiota bacterium | reverse complement strand
GTTCGGTGTCCTTGATGACCACGCGGGCTCCCTCCAAGGTGCGCCCCGTCGCGGAGTTCGTGACTGTGCCGGTGAGCGTGGCCTGCGCGACGGCAGATGGAGCAAAAAAGCCAGAGAACAGTAGAACGGCAACAGCAGTCCACTGGAAGCAAACCGTTCGAGAGCAACCGATAAGGCAAAGCTTGGGGGTGTTCATGATGAGGTGCGTTTACCGCTTTTACAACGCTAAGGGGCACGGGGACCGCAGTCGGAGGATGATGAATCGAAAGCGGTCAGGCTCATTTCCTCCGGCTATGGCGTTAGGAGAGTGTGTAGCAGCCGGCCCATGGAAACACAACAACCGCTTTGCGGCAAGAAAAGACCCAATTTGCGCTCGACATCGACCTGCTCGTTACGACCGAAATGAGTATCGCCGAAATTTCGGTCGCAACGGGATTTTCCAGGCCCAACCATCTTTTTCGGACATTCCGCAGTTTTCTCGGTATCAGCCCCAGGGTCTACCGCGTGAGACAGCGGGTGATGTTTCGGAAGCGAGAACCTCGGCATTGAACGATTGGCACAAAGCAGGATACCAGTGAGGCGCAGCCTCAGACCATTTTCGCGAGATGGGGCAGACGAGAGTCTGTCGGAGTGGTGGATGCATGGGGTGGCAGGCACGCGATCTGATTGCGTACCTCCGCAGTTCGCAGCCGCAGGTCGGCCAGCCGGGTGGGTGGGTCGTAGGGTGGATATTTCGCACCGCGGCACCGCCTCGCTGCGGCTGTTTGCCGCAGGCGAACCTCTTCTTCCCGGCGCCGTCCGGGAAAAAGTCCGCGCTACTTTTCCACCAGCGGCGCCGTCTGCTCGGGTGTGGCCATGCCCGGCGGCAGTTCCATGATCCGAATGTTGCGGAAGTGAATCTCGGCTCCCTCCGACTCCAGGCACAAGTAGCCCTTTCGCACCGTGGCCTTGCTGACGCCGTTCACGAACTTGCCGTTGATCGCCAGCTTGATGACACCGTCGACGCAGACGACGTCGTAGGTGTTCCACTCGCCCTTCCCCTTGCAACGGCTCTCATAGGACATGCTCCGCTCGCCGCGCGGATTGTCCGGCGTCGTCTTCAGCCCGTTGGCGCCAAACAATTCGCCACTCACATAGCCCGAGTGACGGGGCTTGCCGTCCTTCTCGCGGTTCAAGTTGGGCCAGTCGAGTTCGAGCATCTGCACCTCGCACCCCTTGGGCAGCCGCTTGCCCTCCGGCACGGTGCCCTCGCTCCAGACGAACACGCCGGAATTTCCGCCGGCCTTCATGTGCATCCACTCGATGTGCAAAATGAAGTTTTCGTACTGCTTTTCCGAGCGCATCACCCCGATCGGCTGTCCGCTGCAGATCAGCAGGCCGTCGCGCACCTTCCAGGTGTCCTTGCTCGTATTCACATCGATCCAGCCGGTCAGATCCCGGCCGTTGAAGAGGTCGCGGAAACGCGGGGTCTCCTGCGCCCGGGTGGGCACCGACAGCAGAACGACGGCAGCCCAGGCATAAAGGAAGGCGGTGTTTTTCATGAGGATTCTTCTCCAGGGTCTTTCGTTATGATTGCGTAAGCGTAGGCCGCCAGCCCGCTGGCGCGGGTTCGGCGCGAGCCAGCTCGCAGCCTACGGAAATCACGATAGGCGGCTGCAAAACGAAAGACCACGGTTATTTCGCCGGCGCCACGCCGGCACTGGCGACAAACGCGACGAGATCGGCCATGGCCTGCGGATTGATCGCCGCCTCGAGGCCATCCGGCATCAGCGAGCGACGGGTGCTCGTGAGCGACTTGAGCCCGGTGCGGAGGATCACCTGTTCAACTCCGTCCATGCCGAGCAGCGTAATGCTGTTTCCCGCTTCGCCGGTAAGCATTCCCGCGAGCGTCCGGCCGTCCGCGGTGGCGGCGCTGTAAAGCACGAACTTGTCCTCGAGGGCCCGGTTCGGATCAATGATATGGGTGACGAGGTAAGGCGCGCTGCGGTCGCTGAGCCCGGCGAGATCGGGGCCGATGGCGCTGCCACCGGCATCGCCGAGCTTGTGGCACACCGTGCAGGCATTGATGAAAACAGTCCGGCCCCGGCCCGCGTCTCCCTTGAGACCGCTCATCGCGGCAAGATACTGGTCGATGACCTTCTGGCGATCGGGACTGCTTTCCGAGCCCAGAATCTCCACCGCGCGCGCGGCAACCTTGGCATTGCTGTGATACATGAGCGCCGCCCTGCTCCCGGCGTCGATCTGCGCGAGCATCGCACGGTTGGCGGCCAGGCGATCCAGCAGCAGGTTGGTCCAGGGGAGGCGACTGGTCATTAGTTCGATGACCGCCGCACGGACTGCCGGGCGGAGCTCATTCCATCCCGCAAGCAAGCGCTCCGGGATGGTCGCGAGGCTCATCTGCCCCAGGGCCTTTACCGCCGCCAACTGCAGTTCCCCCGGCGTCTGCGGCGCCAGTAACTCCGAGAGCGTCTTGAAATCTTCATCCTGCCGCCCGATGCCCTGGCCCAGCAACTCGACCGCCGCGACCCGCTGCGCCGTGGGCGTTTTCGCATTCGCTGAAATCGTCCGGGCGTCGTCGAAGAGGTCGGCGGTCCTGCCCAGCGCCAGTTTCATCGCCTCATCGGCTTTCGCGCGCAGCTTTTCGAGCGACGTGTTGTTGCGGCGCAGGCTGTCGAGCAACTCCCCCATCGAGGCAAACTGCAACGCGGGATTCGGGGGCGTGCGCGGGGCCGTGATGCTCGTGAGAAGTTCCGCCAGGGCTTTCAAGTTCTGCGTCGCGATGGTGATTTCCATCAGGGTGCGATTCGCCCCGCCATCGGCGTTCATCTGCGCAATCATCGTGCCCGCGTGCGGCAGCGCCGAACTCATCGCCGCCGCGAGGATGAGGGGATCCTGGTTTTCCCGCACCAACTGCGCCAGCGCCACGCCGGCCGCGGGATGCTTCCATTCGCCAAGACTGTAGGCCACCTGCTGCCGGACGCCCGCATCGGGATCGTCGACCAGCGGCGTGATCCGGGAGAGCAGGTCCGGATGCGACGCTGCAAAACTGTCGCCGAGGCGCACCGCCTGCCGGCGCACCCCGGGATGCCGATCCTTGAGCGCCCGGGCGACGATCGACGGCGTCAACGCGCCGGTCGTATCGAGGCTGCAGAGCGCCTGCACGCGTGTCTGGGGTCGCGCGGCATCGGCCAGGAGTTTCTCCAGCGCGGGCGCGGCGGATTTCGCCCCGCTCCACGCCAGCTGCTGTTGCGCCAGGTCGCGTACCGTGCCGCTCGGGTTCTGCAACGCCGCGACCAGCCCGGCGGCATCCTCCCGATCGAGCCGGGGAACCGGCCGCAGCTTTGCGTTCCTCGGAAAAACCCGGTAGATCCGTCCCTTGTCGGAGCCGGCGCGCAGGTCGCCCAGCTCTTGTTGCCAACGGGTGGGAATCCACTCCGGGTGCTCGATGACCAGCCGATACATGTCGACAATATAGAGCGCGCCATCGGGTCCGGTGCGCGCCGCGGTGAAACGCGACCAGTTGTCCGAGGAGGCAAAAAACTCCGAGCTTTGCTCCTCCGGGGCGCGCTGGCTGGTAAACGTCACGCCCGCCGGCTGGATGATCTGGCGATTGACCAGATTGTGCACCGGCTCGCAGACAAAGACGTTGCCCGCATATTGGGCGCCGAGAAGCTCGTCCCGATAGATCATCGTGCCGCAGGCGGAGGTGAAGCGGTTGGCGCCAAAGGGGTCGTTGAAGCGCGCGATGGTCTGGCTCGTCGGGTAAACCTGGGCGGCGCCCGGAATCCTGGAAACGGTGATGGTCGAGTTGGGCGGGGTGAGGAAACGGTTCCGCCGGAGGTAGCGATCGTCCAGGGCGTAATGCCAGATCGGATTCGAATTGTTGCCGCCAAACCAGTTGCCCCAGTCGTCGCGATTCCGTCCGTATTGCGTCCGGCCGGATTGCGCGTCGACCGAGCCCTCATCCGGCCTGAGGCGAAAATCATGCCGGCCCAGCTCCAGCACCTGGCCGGTCTTCGCCGAGGTGAGGGTGCCGCCGCTGTCACCGTTGGCGAGATAGAGCCACCCATCCAGACCCCACTGCAGGCCGTTCCCGCGGTGCTGCTGGTTGCCCTCCCGCAAACCCGTGAATCGTTTCTCCGTCAGGTCGGCTTTGCCGTCGCCGTCGGTATCTTCCAAATACAGGATGTCGGGTGCCGCGCTTACCAGCACGCCTTTGCGCCAGGGCTTGACGGAACTCGGAAAATTGAGCCCGTCGGCGAACAGGGTGGATTTGTCGTAGTGGCCGTCGCCCCGCGTGGACTCCAAGACCCGGATACGTCCGCCGGGCTGGCCCCGGCCGTCCAGGCCGTTGGGATAGTCCGCCATCTCGACCACCCACATCCGGCCATCGGGCCCCCACGCCACGTCGATCGGGTCCATCACGGCTGGTTCGGCCGCGACGAGTTCGACCCGCAGGTCGGCCGGGACCGTGATCGCCGCCAGCGATTCGGCGGGCGAGCGGGCGAGCGGCAGCACAACCTTTGGCGGCGGGGCAACCTGTTCGTACGCGGCCAGCGGCGCGGTCATAATGACGAGCAGCCCAAACACGGTGATCGTTCTTTTCACTGGGACGTAACGCTGCATTGGGAAGTAGCCCTGCCTTGGGACGTAGCCGCCGACGTAAGGAGGCGGAAGCAAGGTGGACTTGGGTTTGACTGCCTCGTTACCCACCAAAGGCGGGCAAGCCTCGGCAGCTACGACGTTGCCGCACGATTGACCGGGGTGTTCCGGCTGAGGCCGGTTGTTTCATTGGGTGCATGACATTTTACACTGCACGAATACGCCTCACGGTTTGGCGCGAACCTGCTGCAGCAAATCCCGGGCTTTGCCGACAATTTTTCCTTCCAACCCCGCGACCCACGGACCGGGTTTGCCGTGCGGAATCATCGACGTCTTTCCCTCGTAGCCGCCCTCCACCAGGATGCTCTCGGACGGGATGTAGGCCATCACATCGTTCGAATAGCCAAAGACCCACAGTTTGGGTCCGGCTTCGTTCTTCAAGCGCAGGGCATAGTCCACGACCGTCTCGCCGCCCAGCGCGACCCACGAAAGCTCCCCGAGGCGCCAGGCCTGAATCGGATAGGGATAGGTCATCGGGATGCCTCCATTTTCCAATTGAGAAAGCAGATGGGTGGCCCAGGCGCGCTCGCCTTCTGTTTTCCCGGCCACCGCAACCTTGAGTTGTTGCGCTGTGGGTTGCGCGGCGAACCCGAGCGTGATTTCCGCAAAGGCGGACCTAAACGGCCCCCGCACCGTTTCCAGCGGCCGGCCCAAGACCTTGTCCACCGCGTCTGCAAGTTGGCGTCCGTATTTCTCCGCCAGCGCCACTTCACGGCGCGGCAGCGGATTGATGTTGCCGCCGCAGCCCGCGACAAAGAGGGCGACCGCCTTCGGATGACGCCGCTCGATCTCTTCCTGCGCGCAACCGGCGTAGTCGCCGTGCCATTGGTAGATGCTCAGGGTGGTGTTGTGGCAGGCGTAGGCGAAAACCACGCCCAGGACGTCGTTCCCGGTGGAACGGATGGCGAAGACGGGCACATCGTGATCCACCGGGCCGACGAGCTTGTCCTCGGCCCGCAACCGGGGAACGTCTTTCTCCGGGTTGTTGCGCCGATTGACGGCGAAATCGGCGGAATCGACGCCCCACCCCAGCGTGGCCGCCGCCAGCTTCTGCAACGCCTCGCCGGTGGCCTGCACCATCGACGCCTCGATCTGTTTCCGGTAGGCGGCGAAACTTTTCTTGTCCTCGGCGTTGAAGACGCGCAACCCCGACGCGAAGCCCTCGACAAATGGCGAGCAGTGCGTGTGGGACACGTTCACCATGACCGACTCGCGGGGCAGACGGTGGCGCTTGTCCAGTTCCGTCGTGACCTGATTGGTGATCTCGCGCGTGACGCCGCACAAATCAGCGGTGAGCAGAACGCCCCTGCGCCCGGACGGATCTTCGATCGCCAGGGCTTTCACCCAAAGATTCTGCAGCGTTCCGTCCGCCGGGTGATCGCGAGACCCGTAGCCCGTCATCCACATCGTCTTTTCCGGGGTGATCTTCACCCGGGCAACGCCGGCCCGCCACTCCCGCGCCTGGGGCTGAGCGACGGCCGGCAAAGCGAACAGGACGAGGGTGAGAAGCAAGAGCGCTGGAGCAACCGCCTGCCGCCAACTCGCCGGTACGAAACTATTGTTTCGTTGTAGAACCGGCCGTTGGCCGGTTGAGCCCGGCCAGCGGCCGGTCCCACAGTGCAAAATCATCGGGTGTTCGGTCAGATCTATCCTATCGCGAATGAATCGGGACATGATGGCAGGAGGGGGGACTTTGCGGATGGGGATATGGTGAAAACGCGACTTCCTGGCTCCGAGAGCTCCGGACGAGTTTCGTCGGTCGGGTCCCGCCGAAGAGGCGCAATACGAAACAGGATTTGCCGGAAAGGAAAGCGGTTTAACGAAAAGGCGCGCTGAACCCTGCATGAGCTCCGCGCAAATAAATTTGCTCCGGCGTCGGCGGGCTGCTTCGTTGCCCGGCTTCATGAAACTCTGGTCGCAGTATTTTATCCCGACGCTGAAAGAAAGCCCGGCCGATGCGGAGATCGCCTCGCACAAGTTGCTCGTGCGCGCCGGCCTCGTCCGCAAGCTGGGCGGCGGCCTCTACACCTATCTGCCGCTCGGGCTGCGCGTGATCCAAAAGCTCACCCAGATTTGCCGGGAGGAACTCGATGCGGCCGGCGCGATCGAGCTGTGGATGCCGCATGTCCATCCGGCGGAGAACTGGCAGCAGGGCCCGCGCTGGGCGGCGGCGCGGGAGATCATGTTTCGCGCCGACAGCGCCGGCGACGGCAAGCGCGGGCCGCGGGAGCCCGAATTCGTGCTGGGGCCGACGCACGAGGAGGTCATCACGCCGCTGGTCAAGGCGGAGATCACGAGCTACCGCGACCTGCCCAAGAATTTTTACCAGATCGCCACGAAATTCCGGAACGAGATCCGGCCGCGCTACGGGCTGATGCGGGCGCGCGAGTTCATCATGATGGACGCCTATTCGTTCGACGTGGACGACAACGGGGCAATCAAGAGCTACCACGCGATGAAGGCGGCGTATGAGAGCTTTTTCCGGCGGGTGGGCGCGCACACGATTGCGGTCGAGGCCGACACGGGCGTCATGGGCGGGAGCTTCTCGCACGAGTTCATGGTGCCGGCCGAGGTGGGCGATGCCGATGTGATCTACAATGACGAGAGCGGGTACGCGGCGAATCGCGAGAAGGCGACGAGCGCGCTGGTGCCGGCGGATTTCGTGGATGCGGCGCCCGGCGGCGCCCTGGAAGAGTTTCCCACCCCGGGGGTCGTGACGATCGCGGCGCTCGAAGCGGCGCCCTTTTCCGTGCCGGCCGAGAAACAGTTCAAGACGCTCGTCTACATCGGGGAGGGCAAGCCGTTCCTCGTCATCCTGCGCGGCTGCGACGAACTCGAGGAGGCGAAACTCGGCGCACTCGGTTTTGCGGTGTTCCGCCCGGCGACGCCGGACGAGATCGAGCCCGTGCTCGGAGCGAAGCCGGGCAGCCTTGGGGCGGTCAAGGGCACGATCAAGAACGCCGCGGCGCTGGCCGGCGTTTTCGCGGATCAGGCGATTCGGCTCGTGGGCGACGGTACGACCGGCGCGAACAAGGACGGCTTTCACCTGCGCAACGTCAACGTGGCGCGCGACCTCGCGGTCACGAAGTTCGGCGATTTTCGCCGCGTGCGGCCGGGAGAACCGGACGTCAAGTCGGGGCAGCCGCTCCAGGTGCGCCGCGGCATCGAAGTGGGGCATATCTTCATCCTCGGCACGAAGTACGCCGAGAAGTATGGCGCCGCGTACACGGACGATCAGAAGCAGTCGCACCTCATGGTGATGGGGTGCTACGGGATCGGCATCAGCCGGACGATGCAGGCGATCATCGAGCACAGTCACGACGCCGACGGCATCCTGTGGCCGTGGAATTGCGCGCCGTTTCATGTGCTGGTCTGCGTGCTCGATCCCCAACTGCCGGAGGCGATGGAAATTGCCCGGAAGCTCGCCGCGGCGGCCGGGCGCGCGGGCGCCGATGTGCTGGTTGACGATCGCGCCGAGCGACCCGGCGTGAAGTTCAAGGACGCCGATCTGATCGGGATTCCGCTCCGCCTCACGATTGGTGGCAAAGGCCTCAAGGAGGGTATCGTTGAACTCAAGTGGCGGGCGCAGAAAGACGTGGCCAAGGTGCCGCTGGCTGACGCCGAGGCGCGGGTCGCGGCGGCTGTGGCAGAGGCGCAGGCATGATTGCTTCGAGCGACCGTCCCGGGGGCGCATCTGCCGGTTGTTGGTGCGCCCGCGCAACATCCCCGGTGAACATGGCTGTGGGAGGGGCTTTACGCCCCGACTTGTTCGCAGATGTTCTGCGTCGGGGCATAAAGCCCCTCCCACAATCAAACCGCGCCGACAACCGGGACATTCGCCCCCTTTCCGGCGCGGCCGAAATTCAGAGATGACATTGGCGGACCGCCATTCCATTGGATTATTTGCCGTGTCGAAAATGACGACAGAAACAGCTCAAGCGCCCGTGGTGGCCGCGAATCCCCACGTCTCGCCGTCGCCGCAAAGCGCCACGGAGCTGCGGTTCGAGGGCATGTGGCGCGTTGTGGTGTTGAACGACCCGGTGAATCTGATGTCGTACGTCGTCATGGTGTTCAAAAAGGTCTTCGGTTTCGACGAGCAGACCGCGCGGAAGCGGATGCTCGAGGTCCACGAGCAGGGCCGGTCCATCGTTTGGAGCGGGCAGCGGGAGAAGGCCGAGGCGTACGTCTTCACGCTGCAGCAGTGGCATCTCACCGCCGTGCTCGAGCCCGATGAAACGCATTGAGGTAAAACTTGCGCTGCCGGTCGTCGCGCCGCTGCTCGACGTCATGAAGCAACTGGCCGACGGCCTGCGCCAGAATCTGGCGGCGCCGCTGGCCCTGACCGATCTCGATTCCGATTTTCACGAGGCGTGGACCGGCGAGTTGTTGAAGCTGCAGAACGAGGAGGTGCGCCTGCTGCTCGCGCTGTTTGACGACGAATTTTTCACCGAGGGCGTCGTCGCCTTCGACGAGGACAACGCCGAGGTGATCGTGCGCGCCTGTGCGGCCCTGCGCCTGCAGCTCCGCGAACGTTTTTTGAAGCCGTTCAGCGACGAGAGCCTCGAAGCGGGCAACGTGGACGTGATGTCGCTGGACGAGCCGCTGCGGAAGGCGTTCATGTGCTACCTGTTTCTGGCCACCATTCAGGAGCTGATCATCCAGCATCTCGACGAGAGCATCCTCGGAACGTGAGCGGACGAATTGTGGATTCGCATTTGACGGCGGGCGGGCGCGACCTACCCTCCTTCCGACACCCTGCAGTGTTCGAGGTGCTTTCAATAACCGCTCTTTGCCTTTGAAATATTACGGGAGCTGAACCCGCTGCGGAAGATGCCAGGCCGTAAACCGGAAGGCAGACGCTGTGGAGGAGGCGCCCACCTTAACTCAAGAAGGTCTTGAGCCATTGAGCATACGGCACAGGCGGGGTGTCATTTTTCTCCTTTCGTCCGGGTCAGCGGCTGGCGGTGGCGAAAGAGGGGAATCTCGAAACAGAGGACAAATTTTCCGCGTGTCTTACTCTGCGCCGCTTTTCATGAATGCCCACGAGCTAAACCTACTCCACTTTTTGCATGTGATTGCGGCGCTGATCCTGGCCGCATTCACCTTCTTCGCCTTCGCCGCCGCGCCGGAAACGCGCCGGCGGGTGATTGTGATCACCGGCGTGGCGAGCCTTGTCATCCTGCTCACCGGCATTCGCATGTGGCAGGGCGTGCTCAAGTTCGAGCCCGCCGGATGGGTCATCGTGAAACTCGTGTGCTGGCTGGGGCTGTCGGCCCTTTCGGGCATCGCCTACCGCAAACGCGACAAGGTCAATCTGCTCATGGCGATCGTCCTTGGGCTCGCCACCGTGGCGGTCGGGATGGTTTACTACCGGCCGTTCTGATCGGATTGCTGGCGGCGAAACCCCCGACGAATTCCACGCCGCCGGATCGAGAATCGCCCGCATGACGGAACACACTGCAGGAGTGGCCGGCTCGCTTTGCGGAGTCTGGGTCGATGACTCCGGCCGGGTCCACACCACGGTCGAGATCGCCGGCGGCGGCCGCGAGGAACGGCGCGCGACGCTCCGGCCGTTTGCCTGGCTCAACGACACGCCGGCCGACGCCGTGGCCGCCGGGCTGGCGTTCGAGCGGCTGCAAGGCGAGGGGCCGTTCGACCGGCTGATGCACGCGGACGACACCGGGGTGTTCGATGCGTTCGTGCGCACCGCGCGAGACACCATGAGCGTCGATGTCATCCGCCCGCTCGAGAGCCAGTTCCTGCTGCAGCAGCGCCAGCGCCTGTATCGCGACATGACGTTCAGCCATCTCCGGCGCTGCCAGCTCGACATCGAAGTCGCTTCGCCAACCGGAGGTTTTCCCGACGCCATGCGGCCCGGGGATCGCGTGCTCGCCATCGGACTGCGGTGCGCCGGGTGCGATCGGCTGCTGTTGATCGACGAGCTGACGGACGCGGCGGAGAAGAAACTCCTGGAGGCGTTTTGCGCGGAGCTGCACAAGATGGATCCGGACGCGATCGAGGGGCACAATCTCTTCAAGTTCGACCTCGGCTACCTGCGGCAGCGTTCCCGGATGCACAAGGTGGCCTGCGCGTGGGGCCGCTACGGGCAAAAGGCGGCTTTTCGCAACAGCCGGCTCAAGGTGGCGGAACGCTGGATTGATTTCGTGCGGTGCGATCTGCCGGGGCGCGCCGTGATCGACACGTATCTCCTCGTGCAACTCCACGATATCACGACCCGCGAGATGACCTCCTATGGGTTGAAGGAGGCGGCGGTTTATTTCGGCATCACCGACGAGGAGAGCGAGCGGACGTACATCGACGGCGGCAGGATCCAGCACGTGTTCTTCGAGGATCGCGCGCGCTTCTGCGCCTACCTCGAAGACGACCTGCGCGAAACCCAGGGGCTCGCGAGCCAGCTGCTGCCGACCTATTTTGAGCAGGTGCGGACGTTTCCGACCCTCTTGCAGGAGGCGACGCTACGCGGCGCGACCTCGAAAATCGATCTCCTGTTTCTCGAGGAATACTACCATGCGCGCCAGGCGTGTCCGCTGCCCCCCGAGGCCAAGCCCTTTGAGGGCGGCTACACGCGGAGCTTTCAGGAGGGCGTGTTCCGCCACGTGCTGCACTTCGACGTGGCGTCGCTGTACCCGAGTCTCCTGCTCCACATCGGCCGCAATCCGAAGAACGACACGCTCGGGGTGTTCATTCCGCTGCTGCGCCGCCTCCGCGAGTACCGGTTGAAATACAAGCAGCTGGCCCGCACCGGGCCGACCGGGGAGGAGCGTTCCGAGGCGCAGGCGCGGCAGGCAAGTTTCAAGATCCTCATCAACTCGTTCTACGGCTACCTCGGATTTTCCGGCGCGCGGTTTGGCGACGGTGAGCTCGCCGCCGAAGTGACGCGGCGCGGGCGTGAGCTGTTGCAGGCGTTGATCGGCGAGTTCGCGCGGCACGGTTGCACGATCCTCGAGGCGGACACGGACGGGATTTATCTTTCATCGGCAGAATATTTCGCCAACCCCGACGCCCTCCTGGCGCTCGTGGCGCCGATCCTGCCCGAGGGCATCGAGCTGGAATACGACGGCCGTTACCCGGCGATGTTCTGCTACAAGGCGAAGAACTACGCGCTGCACGACGGCACAAAAATCACGCTGCGCGGCAGTGCGCTGCGTTCCCGCGGGATCGAGCCCTACCTCAAGAAACTCACCGGCCGGCTGATCGAATTCCTCCTCGGCGCGTCGCCGGAGTCGCCGCTCGCCCTGCTGGAGGACTATCGGCAGCGGCTGCCCGCCCGCGCGGTGCCGGTGGAGGAACTGGCGAAGAGCGAAACCCTCAGCCAGAATCCCGACGCGTATGAGCGGCTGATCGTCGCGGGCGGCAAACCGCGGCGCGCCTCGGCGGAGGCCGCGCTTCAGCTCCCGGTGCGGCCGCGCATGGGCGAGCGTGTCACCTACTACATCACCGCGCGGACGAAGGGCCGGAGCAATGACTGGCAGCGGGCGCGGCCGCTGGAGCTTTACGACCCGGCGGGCGCACCCTACGATCCCGATTATTACGCGGAGAAGTTGGACGACTGGTTGAAGCGCTACGGTGCCTTCCTCGGCGCGACGCCGCGACCGCCCGCCCAGGGGGAACTGGGGTTTTGAGGTCGCTCGGGCGGAGAATCAGGCGCATGAGCATCGACGTGCTCAAGCAAGAACTCGCTGGACTGGCGGCGGCCGAGCGCTCGCAGATCATGGCTTGCCTTTTGGCGCTTCAGGACGAACAGGATGATGCTTATTGGGCAACCCTGGCCCGCAAAATCGAAGAAAAAGATCCTCGCCGTTGGGTTACCATCGAAGAACTCGACCGCCGCTTGGCCACCAGGAGCGATTGAGTGGCGGCCATGGATCTGTTCCGGTTCAAAGCAAGGCATGATACTACTGGCCGGAATCGTTTAGACAGGGGCGCATCTGCCGGTTGGGCCTGGTCGGTCAGTCTGAATATTGTAGCGGCGGTCTATGACCGCCGGCCTTGAGCAGACCGGCACGAACGTGCGCGAAGCGGTGAAGGCGTTCTATTTCGACCAACCGGCGCCCAAAGGGATCCGCTGCACGTGGTGCGCGACGAAGAGCTGGCGTGAAGCTGCCGCGCAACGTGTTCGGGCGGGACTTGGTCAAGGCGCTCTGCCGCGACTGGGCCTACCGGCAGATCAATCAAGAGGGCAGCCATGTCATTCTCCAGACCCACGCGCCAGCACCGCACCGATTGTCCGTGCCGGACCACGCCCCACGCTGGCCCTCGACGCAGCGAAGCGCAGCTACAAAAGTGAGGATTTGCCCCGTTTGCCTCTTGTCTGAAAGTGTGAAAACGAAATCTTACTCATCGACGAAGTCCCCGACCGTGGGCGTTGCGCTGTGGCGCTTGGTTAGCCCGATTTTTCAATGGCCTCTGGTTAACCTCTCCTTTGTGAGCTGCTCCTTGAAATGAACGATCGTCACGACTCGAAACGTCTCTTCAGAGAATCCGTAGATGATGCGATACGGTGACTCGTGCACTTCCTTCAGTGGCTCTTCGGGATACTCGTGAACGGGGTGCCCCTGTCCCGGCGACATCGAGACGCGCTCCACCCGCTCGACGATCCGTGCCACCATTCGCGTCGCATAAAACTCGGAATCCTGCGCGATGAACTTCTGAATCGACCGCAGGGACCTCCGGGCTTCCGACGACCAAATGATGCTCACGGCAACCCAATTTCTTTCCGGATAGCGGAGTGAGTGTGCACGCGACCCGCTCGAAAATCCGCCAGGCCAGCCTCAATCTTCTGGCGGACGTAGATGCGATACATGAGGTCGTCCCACGAC
The DNA here is from genome assembly GCA_016209255.1 of Verrucomicrobiota bacterium. Lineage (GTDB taxonomy): Bacteria > Verrucomicrobiota > Verrucomicrobiia > Opitutales > Opitutaceae > ER46. The sequence goes on along the minus strand of JACQWL010000620.1, from coordinate 3,226 downwards.
GATGCGGCGGGGAGACCACGTATGAGCCTGATGGCTTCGGCCTTAACGCTGCGGGGCTTCGTTTTTGTTGTCGGCATACGATAAAATCTGGCACCGGCATCGCGCTTGGCAAGCTGGCACTTCTTTCTTCGCCCAACGTCAGAGCTCAGCCACGGAGCACACTGCATACGTCCGCTTCCCTTTGCGCAGGAGGAGGTATTTGCCGAAGAGAAGGTCTCCCGTCGTGACGGTGCGACTGACTTCGGCGATGCGGGTGTTGTTGAGGTAGATGCCGCCGCCTTCGATGTCTTTTCTCGCCTGGCCTTTCGAGGAACAGAGGCCGGTGTGGACGAGGAGTTCCAGGAGCGGCGCGCCGGGGGCGGTGAGTTTCGATTTGTCGAGATCCTTCGTCGGCACCTCGCCGACGACGTCCTGGAAAATCTCCTCGGTCACGCCGTCGAGCGGGCCGCCGAAGAGAATCTCGCTCGCCTTCGTCGCGGCGGCGAGCGCGTCGGCCCCGTGCACGAGCGTGGTGAGTTCGCGGGCGACGGCTTTTTGCGCGGCGCGGGCGCCGGGGTTCTTCTGCACCTCTGCTTCGAGGGCATCGATCTCGGCAGGCGCGAGGAAGGTGAGCACTTTGAGCAGATTTACGACGTCGGCGTCCTCGGCCTGCATGAAGAACTGATAAAAGCGGTAGGGCGAGGTGCGCTTGGGATCGAGCCAAACGGCACCGGCCGCGGTCTTGCCGTATTTCGTGCCATCGGACTTCGTGAGCAGCGGGAAAACGAGTCCGTAGGCGGTCGCGCCCAGTTTCTTGCGAATGAGTTCAGTGCCGGCCGTGATGTTGCCCCACTGGTCGGTGGCGCCCACTTGCAGTTCGCAGCCGAAGTTCCTCCGCAGGTGATAAAAATCGAATGCCTGCAGCAGCATGTAGCTGAACTCGGTGTAGCTGATGCCGGCGTCGCGGTCATCCATGCGGGCGCGCACGGATTCTTTCGCCACCATCCAATTCACCGTGAAATGTTTTCCGATGTCGCGGAGGAATTCGAGGTACGTGACGCCGGCGGTCCAGTCGGCGTTGTTCACGAGCCGGGCCGGGTTGGCTTTCACCTCGAAATCGAGGAACTTCGCAAGCTGCGCCTTCTGGCAGGCGATGTTGTGCGCGACCTGCTCGTCGGTCTGGAGGTTGCGCTCGGCGGACTTGCCGGAGGGGTCGCCGACCATGCCGGTGGCGCCGCCGGCGAGCGCGATGGGGTGGTGGCCGTGCAGTTGGAAGCGGCGCAGCGCAAAAAGGGGCACGAGGTTGCCGACGTGGAGCGAATCCGCGGTGGGATCGAAGCCGCAATAAAGCGTCATGGGGCCCTCGGCGGTGCGCTTGGCCAGCGCATCGGAATCGGTGCAGTCGGCGTAGAGGCCGCGCCAGTGGAGTTCTTCGAGGAGGGTCATGGCGGAAAGGGCGAGTAAACGCGGCCCGCCCTTGGCGGGTCAAGGGGAAGGTGGCCGCAGCTCCGGGGGAGCGCATCTCACTTTCTGGACCCGGACATAGCCTGCGATGAACCACCAGGCTGCGCCCACCTTTTGCCAGCCGGGCAAAGACCTTACGCGCCTAAACATCCAGATTGAAAATTGAGAAATGAAAATCTGAGATCGGGAATTTCCGGCGAAGACGTGCGATCTTGGCAGCCCTGAACCACGAGGAATTGTCCGAGCGTCCTTGGCGCGGCGGCAAAGTCGGCCATGCGTTGTCGGCCGCGCGGCTCGGGCCGCATGGCGCGGGCCAGCTGGTGCGACAGCCCCAATTGGCGATTCCGGATTCTCAATTCTCAATTTTCAATCAGGGGGCGTGTTCAAGGGACAGGTCAATAAGGCGCGTTCAGGAATCTTATCACGCTTCTTCATGGGCGGGTCAGGATGTCTGGACATGGAAAGCCCAGGAACGTAACAGAGGGGTGCTGCCAGCCCGCGAGAGTTCCTCTAATGCTGGGCGCAGCCAAAGCAGAATGCCAGCTGTTATCCGGAAAAACGGTTTGCCGCGGCCGGGGCGAAGACTCAACGTCTCCCCTCTCTCCCGGGCGAAGGTCGCGCGGGAAGAACTCAACTCACATACCATCCCACCTCCCATGCCCATCGCTGTTGGCTCCAAAGCCCCTGATTTCACCCTCAAGTCCAAGACCGCCGACGGATTGAAAGACGTCAAATTAAGCGACAATTTCGGCAAGAAAAAGACCGTGCTGCTGTTCTTTCCCCTGGCCTACACGGGCGTCTGCACGCAGGAGATGTGCGACCAGACCTCCGGGCTGGGCGAATACGAGAAGCTGGGCGCCGCCGTCATCGGCATCAGCGTCGACAGCCCCTTTACGCAGGAGGCGTGGGCCAAGGCCAACAACATCGGCGTCACGCTGGTCAGCGATCTCAACAAGACGACGATCCGGGCTTACGACGTGGTGTTCCCGATGCTGGCCGGAATCGGCGACACGGCGGCCCGCGCGGCGTTCGTCATCGGCCAGGACGGCGTGGTGAAATACGCCGAGCAGACGCCGACGCCGAAGGATCTGCCGGATTTCGCGGCGGTGAAGGCGGCCCTGGCGTCGTGAGTGGGTAGGGGCGCCGCTCGCCGGCGCCCGCGGGCGGCGACAAGCGCCGCCCCTACAAATCGCGCAGCGCGGTGCGGGCGCCGCGCTTCCAATCTCAGAATCCATCCATGACTGATCTCCCGAATCCCTTCCAGACGCTGCAGTCGTTCACCGCGAACGGGGCGTCGCACAAATTTCACTCGCTGCCCGCGCTCGAGCAGGCCGGCTTCAAGGTCTCGCGGCTGCCGGTCTCGATCCGGCTCGTGCTCGAGTCGTTGCTGCGCAACTGCGACGGCCGGCGGGTGGCCGAGGGCGCGATACGCGATCTCGCGGGCTGGCAGCCGAAGGCGGAGCGGACGGCGGAGATTCCCTTCGTGGTCGCACGCATTGTGCTGCAGGATTTCACCGGGGTGCCGCTGCTCGTCGACCTCGCGGCGATGCGCTCGGCCGTGGCGCGGATGGGCCGGGACCCGAAGATCATCGAGCCGCTCGTGCCGGTGGATCTGGTCGTCGATCACTCGGTGCAGGTGGACTTCGCGGGCTCGGCGGAGGCGTTGAAAAAGAACCTCGAACTCGAGTTTACGCGCAACCGCGAGCGCTACCAGTTCCTGAAATGGGGCATGCAGGCGTTCGACACGTTCAAGGTCGTGCCGCCGGGCATCGGCATCGTGCAC
>JACQWL010000629.1 GCA_016209255.1 Verrucomicrobiota bacterium | reverse complement strand
GCCTTTGGCGCCGCCGGAGGCGGGTAAACCGCGGCGGTTTTGCTTTTAACCCGCATGTACTCGCAGAAAACGCAGAAACACCGCCACGTCCATCGTCGGCCAAGCGTGAAAACCAACCAGAGTGTGAAAAATGCGGGTTAGCCGGCCACCGTGCACTTGCCGGCAGGGGAATCCGCACGGCGATTTCCGTGCCGGAACGGGGAACGGATTCGACCTTGAAACTGCCGCCCACATAAGTCGCCCGCTCGCGCATGCTGAGCAGACCAAGGCCGCCCTCTCCTTTTCGTCTGGCCGTGAGCCGTTTCGGGTCGAAGCCGATCCCGTCGTCATGGATCGCCAGCTGAACGAACGCGCCCTCCTGTCCCAGGCGCACGGAAACGTGGCGGGCGCGGGCGTGCTTTTCCACGTTTCGCAAGGCCTCCTGGAGAATGCGGTAGAGCGTCAACTCGATGTCGGCGGGCGGCCGCTCGCTCAACTCCGCCGCGGCCACCTTGACCGGCACGCCGGTCCGATCCGCGAACTCCGTGCAGGTGTCGCGCAGGACGGCGACCAGACCCAGCTGGTCCAATACACTGGGCCGCAGGTTTCGCGAGATGCGCTCCACTTCTTCGACCGCCTCGCCGAGCAGATCGCGGAGTTTCATCGCCTCTCTCTTCAATGGCCCGATGCGCGCCGGAAGATTTTCCGCCAGCGCCTGACTGCGAAAGACGAGCGCGCAGAGCAGCTGGGTGATGTGGTCGTGCAATTCGAGGGCCACGCGCCCGCGCTCGTCTTCTTGCGCTTGCAGCAGGCGCTGGGACAACGCCCGCAGCAGTTCCACGGTCCGCCGGGCCTCCGTCATGTCCGTCACCACCATGCTGACGGCCGCCTGGTTGAGACCATCCTTTGCCAGCGGGCATTTGACCATGCGGGCGAAGCACTGGTTGGCGTAAAGAATCATCTTGTCAGGCGTCAGGGTGAGCGCCCCTTCGTTCATCGATTCGATGAGCACGCGGTAGGCGTGCCCGGCGCCCTCCAGCGTGAACACTTGGGGCCCTCGCTTGGCCGTGATCACCACCGCATCCGCCTCGCCGGTGCGGATGGCGCGGAGCGTTTCCTCCGCTTCGGCCAGGCGGGCGCGAAGCTCGCTCAGGTTTTCGGGTTCAGGGTTCACGGTTCAACGGCGCACGGTTCAAAAGTCATCTCCTCCACGCCCGCCTGCTGCTGCGCGGGCAGGCGCGTCTGGTGGTGGCTGAGACGTTGGATAAATCCGCAAACGGCAGCACGCGCGCGCCCTGCCGGTTCGTAGTCATGTCTTTTCAACCGTGAACGGTTGAACCTTTGAACTGTTGAAGCGTGAACCGTGAAACCGGAGTCGTCACGCGATCTTGCCTCTCGCGATCAAATCCACCTCGCCGAACAGGCCGGTGGTGTTCAACAGGCTGCCGATGAAGCGGCGCACCGGTAACGGGAATTCTTTGACGAGCGTCGGGGTCGCGACGATCTGGTTGCCGCGCGCCAGCTCGGGCTGCTGATAGACGTCGATCACTTCCAAATCGTAGTTGTCCTTCAGTTCGGCCTCGCAAAGTTGATAGACGCGCCGGAGGGCCTGGCGCGATCGGGCAGTGGCCCCCGCCACGTAGAGTCGCAGGAAATATCTTCCCTCGGGTCTCGTGGTCAGGGCCTTTTCAAAGGCTCGCGTCGCATGGCTGGTATTGCTTTTTTTCAGGTTCATGAGGGTGGTGATGCCCCCGGTTAATTGGTCACGTGCAAATCCAAGCCGACGAGCACGTGTTCGGTATTGGCAAGGGTGCCAATGATGGTTCGAATGGGGATCGGCAACTTGCGCACCACCGTGGGTATGGCCAGGATTTGGTCGCCTTTGGCCAGTTGGGGCTCCTTCGCCAAATCGATCACTGTGATGCGATAGCGCCCTTTGAGGTGGGTTTCGCAAATCTGCTTGAGGTTCGCGAACGCCGTCAGCGATTTGGAGGTCTGGTCCATCACGTACAGGCGCAGTTGCCAGAGTTTGGCGGGCCGGCTTGTGCCGGCCCGGCGCATGCCGTTGGGCTGTTTCATCCACGCACCTATGCCAAGACCAGCCGCGGCGGAACGCGAGCTACGGCCCGGCGAAGGCCGGCGAGAGGAGGCGGAGGCGCGTCGTTTCAATGTTTTGGATTTCATCGGTTTTCCCCCCCATTCCTGGAGCTGCGACCTGTGCTGGCCGCGTCCGCTTGGCGCAGGCGGCTTGAGGCTGCCCGCTCGGAGTTCGGCATGAGCGTGCTGGTGCCGACCTGTTCGTCGATGCGCTGCAGCTCTTCTGCGCTGGCTTCATGCTCGGAGCGCAGCCCGCCGATTTGCCGCTCGAGCACCTCGCGTTTGCGCTCCAGTTCGCGCTTGCGGCGGGCGGCTTCCTGCTGGCTGGCCAGCGCCTCGGCTTTTTCAAGGGCGGTTTGCGCCGCCCGGGCCGAACCGGTCAACACGCCGCTGGGACCGATGTAGGCGTCCACGAAGTCGACGCCATGATTCGAAATCAGGAACTCGCGGATTTGGTTCGAGTGCGCCATTCCGCGCGCCTTGAGCACGTAGAGCACGCGATTGCGTTCGCCGTTGCCCTCGAAGTCCTGCAATAACAGCCAGGAGTCCATCAGCGAGGACATGCCGGCTTCACTTTGTTGCAGCGCGTGGCCGCCCTGCGTCAGGCCGGCGAACAGCGCTTCCAGCGTGTCGAGCACCACGCGCTTGGCGCAGACCAGCGTGGGCCGGCCCCGCGGCAATCCGCCACCGGTGATTTCATCGAGACCCTGGATCCCGGTGAGGCACTTGGGCAAAAGGGCGGCCGGGGACGGGGATTTGGAACCGTTGTTCTTCATTTTAGGACATCCTTTCGTTCACGGCGTAAAATTAGACTTAATTGGGCGTGAAGCCATGGGGTCTTCACCTACCGTCAGGCCGGATATTTCGGACCGCAGCGGAGCCGCACACAAAGGATCTCTCGTGCTCTTGCTCGTAATCGTGCTCGTAATCGCGCCGGTCGAGCACGAGCAAGAGCACGATCACGAGCACGAATGAACCACCCGCCAATTGCGGTTTCAGAATCGTCGCGGCCTGTTGCGATTTGGACTGGATGGCAGCACCCCTTGCACCGGGTCGCAGCCAGTGCGGGCCTGAGGTTCTGGCCCGCCGTCGGAAAAACGCGCCTGGATGCGCCGGAGGACGCACAGGGGCTTGCTCGCCTCAGGCGTATCCATGCAGTAGAACCCCGTTTACCTGTTGAACGTCCAAACTAATTGGTGAGTGTAGGGGCGTCGCTTGCCGACGCCCGTTTCCACCTCGTATGACGGGCGTCGACAAGCGACGCCCCTACATCGCGAGTGAATCGTTGCGGCTTAGCCGTTTCTCCAATTCGGCCCTGCGCAAGCGCAGGCCCAACCGAGCCTTCTGAGCCGTGACGATACAGGCGAAAGCATTTTTCATTCGTAACGACCATAACTGAAAGGTGGACGGCGACCTCCGGGCGCCGTTGAGGCCCCGTCCGGAGGAAAAACGCGCCCGGATGCGCCAAAGGCGCACAAGGGCTTGTCCGTCCTCAGGC
>JACQWL010000628.1 GCA_016209255.1 Verrucomicrobiota bacterium | reverse complement strand
CCAGTTGGTGGTGTCCGGACAGAACGAGTCGCTCTCGGTCATCGTGCCGCTGGCGGAAGGTGTCTACGAATACGTCTGCACTTTTCCGGGGCATTGGGTGACCATGTGGGGCCGGCTGGTGGTGACCAGCGACCCGAGTTTAGCCGTGGCGGCGGCGGACCCGGCGCCGCCTGCAGCGGCGGTCGCGGGAGCGACCCATGGGCATCCGGGAAAATAGGGCCCCGTTGGACCCTGACTGAGCGAACGAGCCACCGCCCGGCAATATCGCAACGCGAACAGTCGTAAGGGGTCGATGCGTTACACGTTACCAAGCGGGCAGGCGTTGCACGGCCTCAATACCATCACGCCCCATGACCGGTAATGCGTCGGCCCCTTGCAGTACTCGTGGGAATCACGGCAGACGCAGCGGGTGCAGTTCGATGCGGCGGAAGAAGACCTCGGCCTCTTCGGACTGAAACAACACCTTGCCGGCTAAACCCCTCCCAGCCCCAACCCCCTGTAAATCCAGTTTCCTATCCGTCGTAAATCCAGTTTCCTATCCGTAAACGCATGAACGTTATTAGATTATCAGCCTTACTCCTCTCTCTCCATGGCTGCCTGCGCGCCGATGCTGGTCGCGATTGGGCGGGGTACCTCGGTGGTGAGGACCGCAGCAATTTTTCGACCCTCGCTGAGATCACGACGGAGAATGTCCACCGCCTGAACGTGGCCTGGACGTATCGTTCGGGTGAGTTTAAGCCCGACATGCGGAAGCAGATCCAGTGCAATCCGCTGGTGATTGACGGAGTGCTCTACGGTACGACGGCCCTGCAAAAACTCGTCGCCGTGGACGCTGCCACGGGCCGCGAGCGCTGGCGCTTTGATCCGCATACCGAGGGCCGTTCGAAAATGGGCGACGTCCGGCATCGCGGCCTTGCCTGCTGGACAAACGGGCGCGATCGCCGGCTGATCCTCGCCCATGATCGCTACCTCTACGCGTTGAATCTCGAAACCGGCAAACTCGTCCGCGCTTTTGGTGATCAGGGGATGATTGATTTCAAGGACGGCCTGGCGACGGACGAGATGGTGCTGAATTCAGGCACTCCCGGCGTCGTGTTCGGCAATTTGTACATCCTCCCCACCCGAACGAGCGAGTCCCACGGGTCGGCCGCCCCGGGGCATATTCGCGCGTTTGATCTCGAGACCGGGCGCCTCGTCTGGACGTTTCACACGATTCCCCAGCCGGGCGAATACGGGTATGAAACGTGGCCGCCTGATGCCTGGAAGAGCTTCGGCGGGGCGAATTGCTGGGCGGGCATGACCCTGGACAAGGAGCGCGGCCTGGTGTTTGTGCCGACCGGATCGGCCGCCTACGATTTCTGGGGTGGAAACCGGCGGGGAGAGAATCTTTTCAGCAATTCGCTGATCTGCCTGGATGCGCGCACCGGAAAGCGTGTCTGGCATTATCAGATCGTCCGGCACGATATTTGGGACCGCGACCTCCCGGCGCCGCCAAATTTGGTGACGGTGCGCCGGGACGGCCGCGACATTCCCGCTGTGACGCAGACCACCAAGTCCGGGCATGTCTTCGTCTTCAATCGCGAGACGGGGGAGCCTCTTTTTCCGATCGACGAGCGTCCGGCGCCGGCGTCGGACATTCCGGGTGAGTTTACCTGGCCAACGCAACCCCTGCCGCGATTGCCAGCTCCGTTCAGCCGCCAGACCCTGGCGTATGACGACCTGACCACGCTGACACCCGAGGCCCATCGGGCCGTGGTCGACCGCTTCGCGCGGCTGCGGCAGCACGCGCCGACGGGAACCCCTAACTATGGGGGCCCGGTAGCGACGGCGGGTGGCTTGGTCTTTATCGCCTCTACCCCGGACGAGATGATTCGCGCCTTTGATCGTAAAACCGGGCGAATCCTATGGCAGAGTAAATTGCCGGCGGCAGGTTACGCGACTCCCGCTACCTATGTGGCAGGCGACCGGCAGCACCTGGTCGTCGCATGTGGTGGCGGAAAGCTCGGAACCAAGTCTGACGATGTATATGTGGCGTTTGCTTTGCCCCAATGAAGGTGGAACCGAATGGTTCGTTCTTTATGGCATTGGTAATAAATAACGTGAGCAGCAATGATGGATATGGACAAAGATTCGCTCACGAAAGAGGCGGTTGAGGATTGTTTGTCTATAGTAAAGATCGAGGTGAGAATCGGCACAAGCCTTGTCGAGCGGATATTTGCCCGCAGCACCATATGACGGACGCGAGAAGCTGCACTCATCCGGACGGCCCCCGGGCCTGTCGCGAACACGAGCTTGACGAGGTCATTGCATTGGCTGACCGCGTGTTTCGGCAGGGTTCGGCGCAAAGCCTTAGGACCGATTACCCTCTCATCTTCAACCGCTCCTGCCTCGAGAACATTCGAATTGTTCGGTGTGCCGAAACGATCGCGTGCGAGATCCCGGTCGCGCCACGCGAATTCATAGTCGGCTCGGACACCGTTCGCATCGGGATCATCGGTCCAACCGCAACCCATCCGGAACATCGTCATCGCGGATTTGCCACACGCTGCTTGGAGGACTGCATCAACCTAATGCGCCAGCAGTCGTTGGTCCTTTCTGTGCTTTGGACGGTGCCTTCCACCTTTCCGTTTTATCAGCGCATGGGCTGGCATCCGGTGGCTTCGCAAGGGTGGATGTACCCACTGAATCCGGACGACCACGTCCGGTTCTGCGGTGGTGAAATTGAAGTGGTGGCATTCGATCCCGTCTGCGCCAACCACTTGGGAGCGATTCGGGCCATGCATGCCATGGAGCCGACTCGCATCCGACGTTCGGATGACGACAACCGAAAGCTGTTTACGCTGCCGCGTATTCGGACGTTGCTTGCGCTGCGGAATCATGAAGCACTCGCCTATTTGGTGGCCGGCGAGGCTGCCAACAAGAGCGGCCTGATCGAGGGGGGTGGCGACAAGGAGGCTCTCGGGATGTTGATCGCTGATGTGTTGCGAAAGGGTACGCAGCGTTCGGCGCTCCAGGCGGTGGTGCCCTTTGCTGCCTCCGTGTTCGGCGAATTGCTAGAGAAACGACTAGGAGAACGACGGCGTCCGATCGAAGAAGCGACCGGAGTGGGCTACCAGATGATGCGGATAAACAGCTTGGAGGGATTTCTAAACAGCATTCGGGGTTGCCTTGAGAACTGCAGCGCGCGCCGACAGATCGAGCTGGGATGCCGGGAAACGGGCGAGTGCGTTACCCTCACCTTGGACGGTCGCCAAACGACGATAACACGCGGTGTGGCCGGCAGTCCACTCATGTTGCCTCAAGCAGAGCTGACCAGCATGTTCTTCGGATCGCACCCAGCCGCTGCACCTGCGAACGACCGTTTCGACTGGCCGCCGGCCCACGCGGTGCCATGGGAGAATGTCCTCCCCGATCGATTTCCGATCCACGAACTGGATCACTGCTGACGCTCTCTTGGCGACATTATGAGTTCCACGACTGAACTGCTCCCTCCCGTTGAGGTCTGGTCCGCGACCCCGACACCCTTTACCTCCGATGTTCGGGTGGACCCGCCATCCATTCACCGGATGGTCGATCATCACCTCACAATCGGGGTCTCTGGCCTGATGCTGGCGGGTACCTCCGGCGAAGGCCCCTGGATGAGGAAAATCGATGTAGAGACCCTGATCCAAACGACCGTGGAGGCAGCCGCCGGACGTCTGCGGATCGCGGTGCAGGTCACGGATAATTCTGTCGCCCGTGTGCTCGACAACGATCTTTCCCTGGAATCGTATCTGCTCAAGGGCGGGTTTGGTTCCGTCGGTGTCTTCAAGAAGGATATCCGGGGTTTCTTCGTTACCACGGCCAGTTCGGCCACGCCGGAATTGCTCGAAACCTACGGCAGCCCGACCACCGGCGAGTATCTTAACTACATGGTGTCGACCCGGGGAAACGGCGGCGACGCCTCAATTACGGGCGTGGAGTTTGCCTACAAGCAGGCCCTCACGTTTTTGCCCGCGCGGGCGCGGGGGGTTCAGGTGTTTGTGAATCTCACGAAATTGTCGTTCGGGGGATCGAGCCAGTCTGACTTCACCGGTTTCAATCTCAAGACCCTGAGCTGGGGTGCGAGCCTTACCCGGGGCCGGCTTGCGCTCAAGCTCACCAGCTCGGAGCAAGGTGAAACCCGCCGGTCGCCGGTCGCGGCGAGCGCGTCGGTAGCGGTGGGAACCTATCTCTGGCAGGGCGCGAAGATCCGGTATACCCTCGGGTTGGAGTATGCGATTACCTCCAGAGTCGGATTCCATATTTCTCTCAACAGCTTCAACGGTGATGGAGTAACCGACGTGCAGCGGCAATATGCGCCGAACACACCCGACTACGCGAAGTATCAGCGGTTCCAGGAGTGGGGCAAGAACGCGGTCGTGGGCATCAAGGGCGAATTCTAGGGTTCATCCCAACCGGCCACCATTCGGTTCCGAATTACCGGTCCGCGTTCGCGGCGCCAGGGGACCGCGAACGAGGTTCCTCACGGACCACTCTCCCGAGGCGATGCGTCCGGCCAGCCGGCAGCACCAGTAAAAATTCCGGCCAATGTGAAAGGAATTCTTTCGCGGGGTGCCCTTGGCCAGGTTGATCGGTTTGCCGTAGCGGTCGAGGTAAGCGTACCACTCGCCAAATTCCGCGTCCGCGAAATGACTGAAAGAGTAGGACTCCGTTTTTTCGTAGGCGGCCAGGAACCATGGGTCGCCCGTGACCGCGTAGGCGAGCATCGTGCCATAGAGTGCCTCCGCGTGCTGCCACCAGAGCTTGCCGCAGGCCCGATAAACGTCGGCATTTCCGATTGGCAGACCCTCGGCATCGACATCATTGTATATACCCCCATGCTCGGCGTCCCAGCCGGTTTCAAAACCGAACCGGACCAACCTGCACCCCTCTGCGACATAGTGAGAGGTATTCCGGCGCAGGCCTTCGTGAATGAGAAAGATGCCGCCTTCGATCATGTGCCCGGGGTTCACCATCCGCCCCTCGCCCCCCGGCAAGTCCTCGCCCTGCCAGCCGACGAGTTCCAACAGCACCCGGCGCTCCGGCCGGAAATGGAGTTCCAGCATCTGACGGGCGCAGGTGTCAATCAAGGGGTCGAACTCGTCGCCGTCGTCGAAACGGCGCAACTCCTGCAGGACGTTCAATCCAATCATGGAATGACCGTGAACGCGAACAGGCCGGGTCGTGGCAATGAAAGGTTGATACGCCTCACCGGGCCTTTGCAGTCGCTCCCACGCCTGCGCAAAGAACAGCGCCCGACCCTGGTCATGGAGCGCCTGGTTCCGCGTCGCGTGGGCAAACCCAACCAGGCCCAGCACGGTGGAATTGACCGTGGCAAGGTCACAGGGATTTTGCAGCGGCATGCCATCACGGGTCAGGGCATAGAACATCCTGCCGTTGGCCACATAGCGCGTATTTTCCAGGAACGCGATGCCCCAGGCCGCGAAGTCCAGCCACGCCGGTTCCGGCCGCCAGTCCGCATAAAGGTGGCTGTACGTCCAAATCAGTCGTCCGGCATGCCACATGCATACCTTGTCGTAATCGTAAACGGAGCCGTCGCGGTTCAGGCAGGTATGATAGCCGCCTTTCGGGTCGCGCGCATGCCGGATCCAAAAGGGCAGGATGTTGTCCGTCAGTTGGGCGCTGTAGAAACGCGCCTTCTCGCGAAAAAAGTCGGTGGTCATATTCTGGGCCGGATCAGGACGATGCCCCTTTTGCATTTTTCCAGCTCCGAGGCATCGAGGTGAAGCGTTTGCGCTAATCCATCAACTTCGAAATGGCGATCGACGGATCGACGACCACGTGCGCGTTCTTGCCGAACGCGGCGGTGGCCGCCGCCAAGGACACGGGCGTGCCCGCAGCGGAGAGCGGATTGGCCAGCACGACCCGACCGGCTCCAGCCAGGTCAGCGAGATCGGGCAAGTCGAAGTCGAGGAGGGCCCCCGGCACGATCAGATCCGAGACCGTCTCCGGATACTGCCTCGCCCGGACGATTTCCATGTAAGAGAGGAGAGACTTGTCCAATACCACCCGGCTGATCTTTGGTTCCAACGCCGCGGCGTAGAGCGCAACCACCCCGAGGTTGCGCCGGCCCACGACAACGACGCGTCCGCCCACGCCGGGGCGGGTCGAAACATAATCATGGACGGCGAGCAGATCCTGTACGCGCATCCCGGGCATGGTCTTGCCGATCAGGATCGCCCGCATGGCGGTGCGGTAGCGCTCCTGCCAATACGCGTCGGCCTTTTCCGGCATAACCAGGGTGCCGCGCAAAGGGGTGATGGCGACGACATGGCCCGCCTCGACCCACGTGGCCGCTTCCTGGTCCAGTGCCGGTTGGTCCGGTCCGGCACTCTCGCGGACCAGGATCACCGCGGATTTCGATTTGGCCGGGCGCGCCGGCTGGATGATGTCCACGTAGAGGCTGATGCCGGCCTCCGGCACCAGGGCGACTTTCTCATGTTGGTAGCCGGAGAGGGTCCCACGCTGCACCACCGTGGCCGTCGGCGCCGAGCGTTGGAGTTTTGTTGCCAAACGTGCCGCCACGATTTCGCGGGCTCGCGCCGGGTTGGCCGCTTGCTTGATCGTGCGTTTAGCGAGCAGGCGTTCCGCCAGATCTTGATTGAGCATCTGCACGGTCTTGCTCTGCAGCGCGGTGACGACGTCGCCGGTCGTGGTGCAGTGCAGAGTGGCCGCATCCTCCGGCTTGATGTCCGCCGGTTCCGTCACCGGATCGTTGCGTCCGAAAAACCATTGATCGAACCACCGGCAGGTCGCTTCCCGGCGCGGCTGCGACCAGCCGTGCGGATCGTCATATTCGAAATAGCCCAGCTTGTCCGCCGCGCCCAGGAGGGCAAAGGCGGGCTTGGCCTGCGCATGCGAATCGCGGGCGCCCTCGACGGGAAAGAAGTCGCGGGTGGCGGTGAGCATCAGGATCGGTTTGGGGGCAAACGCGATCGCCAGATCGGAAAAGCCCAATCCGTTCTTGATAAAATTTGGCACGACCTGTTCCGAGTCCTGCGGACCTGAGGCCGGCATGATCCAGAGTTTTTCCCAGGACGTCCAGTAACACGACGGCGCGACGGCGGCCAGCCGCGGTTCCCCGACGCCCAGAAACGCCGACTGCGTGCCACCGCCCGAGTTGCCGGCCGCACCCAAACGTTTCGGATCCACATCGCTGCGGGTGAGCAAGTAGTCGACCGACCGCATGCCGTCCCACAGGAAATATCGGGCGACCGTCCCTCCCGTGAGCAGGCATTGCAGGCCCGGAATGATATGCCCCATCGGCCGCGGTTTGCCGGTCGGCGACTTGAGATACTCCATTCGCTCACCCTGCACCGGCGGGTCGTAGGCCAGGACGAGGTTGCCCCGCTTGGCCAGGGCGATGAAGGCGGTTTGATACGCCGGCAGAGCTTTGCCGACCGAGGCATGGCCGGCGGTGCCGAGAATCGCCGGGAAGGGGCCGGGCCGGCCCGTAGGGACGTAGACGTTGGCGGTGACGAAGAAACCCGGCAGGCTCTCGTAGATCAGTTTCTCGATCCTATAGCCGTCGCGCTCAAGCGTGCCGGTGATCCGCGCGTTCAAGGGGGTGCGCGTGTCCGGAAACCCGCCGATGGCCTTGATGAACTCCGAGCGGATGTAGCTGGCGCGGGCGGTGACATCCGCGGGGCTTTTCAAGTTCGCGAGCGTCGTGCGGCGGGCGCTCCAGTGCCCTTCCGCGAGGTCGGTCAGATAATGCTCCAAGGCATAGCGATCGATCCGCTCGCCAGCGGCGCCCGAAGCGACGGGAGTCGTTTCCGCAGCGCGGAGTTGCGGCGCCAGGAGCGCGAGGGCGAAGAGACAACTGAACAAAATTTCCACCAGGCGACCCCAGCGCCGATCAACCCGCTGGCACTCAGCCGTGAAGATGCGGTCGGATGGTGGGCCGGGCGCTCCGCGCGCGGCCGGGTTGAAGGACGGGGCCGAGGCCGCGCACGGAGTGCACGGCCCACCCTTTGGTTTCCGCACGACCCAGAATGGAACGCTCCGGCTGCATGGATCCGGTTTAACGTTCCGGCGGCTGACGGTTGTATGATCTGTCTGTGCCACATTCGGTTTGGAAGCGATCATCGTTGAAATGGTTTTTGTTGGGGAGGAGGGCCGAGCTCCGTCGAGGCCGATTTATCGTCGGTGGCATTTCGGCCTCGGCGGAGCTCGGCCCTTTCCTAAAAACGAAGAATTTGATGTCGCTGACGATGCAAAGCCAGATTCGATCTCACGGCGGAGTCGACGCTCACGTAAAGGACAGGCCGAACACCGCGGCCGATTCGAGATGCAGCCGCAGTCGGATGGTCCGCCCGCGCAGGCTGGCGACTGAAGAGCCAGTACCATATGCCAAGGGCAGCCGGACGCCGTCGACCTTTAGTGCCACCGCCTGGTCCCGGCCGAAGCCGGGCAGTGATTTGCCGTTGGCATCGCAAACTTCCGCGACGATTCGGCCGCGGCCGGCATCGGCATTGAGTTGGATGGCGGTGCCATTGAACGTGAAGGGCCTGGTCAACAATTCGCCGCGGTTCGCCCACGCCGTCGGCACGCTTCGTCCTGGCGCGAATCGCGTCGGCTCCGATTCGGATCCGCCGGTCCGATAGCCAACGAGCCGGCCTCGTTTCAGTCGCACGCCGCCGATCTGCCACATGCGGCCGCGTTCCGCGAGGGCGGTGAGATTGAAATGGTGCGTCCAGTTGTTGCCCGTATAATATATGTACCAGTCGTCTCCAATCGGGGCGGGTCCTCCCGCCGCCACGTAGGCGACCATGCCGCTGTCCCACGCGCCGGCGGGGCCGAGCGGAATCAGAGGCTCCCGCCGCGGTTCCCGGCGCCAGTCCACGCCATCGTAGCTGTGCGCCAGTTCCACCCACATCTGACCGTTCGTCGTGTCGTAGATCTGGGCCTGGCCAATAAAGCCGTCTTGGTGCGGCGTCACCGTCATCCCGTAGCAAACGAGATCGCGGCCCCGCGGCACTTCCGTCGTGCTGTCTTT
>JACQWL010000614.1 GCA_016209255.1 Verrucomicrobiota bacterium | reverse complement strand
GTACGGTAACGTGGCGGCGGTTCGGTTGCTGTATAGACTTGGTTTTTTTCATCCCCTGCCTTTTGGCAGGTCAAGACCCGGCAGCCGAACCGTTTTTTTGCTCGTTTTCGCGAATTCCTGTGGGACGGTAGTGGAAAACCCAAACATCCCCCATGGAACCATTACCGTCCGCAACACCGGCCTGAAACCATGGACAGCGGACAACTATGATTTGTCGCTGGAATACTATACCGATCAGGGTGGAGTGTTCAGCGCGGGAGTGTTCCTGAAGGAAATCGAGGATTTCTTCGGGACGGCGGTGAAAATCGCGACCGCCGCCGATTTGGAGGAAATCGGCCTTGATCCCAAATATGCCGGATGGAACTTGTCCACCAAGTTCAACTCGGGAGCTGCCCGGATTACCGGAGTTGAATTCAACATCAGGCACTCGCTCCGCGCCGTGGGTGGGTGGGGCCGCCATTTCACCGTTTTTGGCAACGCCACCAAGCTCAGGCTGGAGGGAAATCCGTACGCATCATTCACGAGTTTTATCCCGGAAACGGCAAACTGGGGCGTCTCGTTCAACCGGCAGCGGGTTTCGGTGATGACAAAATGGAATTATCGAGGACTGAACAAACTGACCGCATTGCCGGCCCTTGGACCAGACGGTTTCTTGTACCTCAAGGCGCGCACGACCTTGGATTTGAATGTGGGCTACCAGTTGACCCGACGGCTCTCGTTGGTGGGCAGCGTGAACAACGTTTTCAACGTGGTTCCTTTGACGCAGCTGCGGTATGGTCCGGAGACTCCTGAATATGCCCGGCGCTCCACGACATCCGAGTATGGCGTCGCTTTTGCGGTCGGCCTGAAAGGAACGTTTTGAGTTCTGCGCTGGATGTGAATACACCGGTCCTCCCGTAGGATCATTTTTTCAGAGGTAATGTAATCGCCATGAAGCACCACGCCACCATCGAACGTCGGGAATTTCTGAAGGCCGGAACGGCCACGGTCGCGGGAACGTTGCTGGCGCCGGCCACCCTCGGCCAGGCCCTGGCCGGCGACACGAAATCCGTGCGCATCGGCTCAGTCGGCGTGGGTGGGCGGGGCACCGCCCTGCTTAGAACCTTGCTCCGCATGAAAGGCGTGGAAGTGCCGGCCGTCTGCGACACCAATCCGGCTGCCGCCACAAAAGCGCAACAAATGGTCGTTAGCTCGGGCTGGAAGGAACCCACGCTTTACACCAAGGGCGAGGAGGATTTTCGACGTCTGATGGATCGCGCGGATCTCGACGCGGTGATCATTGCCACGCCGTGGGAGTGGCACACGCCCATGGCCGTCTGCGCGATGAAAGCGGGCAAGTATGCGGGCGTCGAAGTGCCGGCCGCGATAACGTTGGACGAATGCTGGGAGCTGGTGAAAACCTCCGAGGCCACCGGCGTCCCTTGCATGATGCTCGAAAACTGGAGCTTTCGCCGGGACAACCTCGCCGTGCTGAAAATGATCCGCGCGGGGCTTTTCGGTGAAATCGTCCATTGCCATTGCGCCCATTCGCACAACTGCATGCACTGGTACTTCGATGCCCAGGGCCGCCCGCGCTGGAGCGGCGACCACCTGCTGCGGCGCAATGCCGACCAATATCCTACCCACAGTCTCGGGCCGGTGATGAGTTGGATGGACATCAATTGCGGCGATCGGCTCGATTACGTGGTCTCGATGGCCTCGCGCTCGCTGGGCATCAAGGACCAACTCGAGCGGAAGCACGGCAGGGACCACGCCCCCGCCAAGCTGCCGTACAAACAGGGCGACATCGTCACCACGATGGTCAAGACCGCCCGGGGCAACACGATCGTCATCGCGATGGACATGCAGTTGCCGCGCCCCTACGACAATCGCTGGCAGATCCAGGGCACCCGCGGGCTGTACAACGAGCAGCGCGATGCGGTGTTCCTGGCGGATTCTCCCGGCAAGGCCGAAAACTGGGAGCCTTTCGGACCGTATCAGGAAAAGTACGACCATGCCATGTGCAAAGACGCACCGGGCGCGATTCAAGGTGGGAGTCACGGCGGCACGGACGTGATCGAACTGCGGGAATTCGTCGCCGCGGTCCGGGCGAAAACGCAAACGCCCATCGACGTCTACGACTCGGTGACGATGAGCGTGATCTTTCCGTTGTCGGAACGATCGATCGCGGCCGGCAGCGCGCCGGTGAAATGTCCCGACTTCACGGGCGGCCGGTGGAAGACGACGAAGCCGAAGTTTGCGGTGGAGAGCTGATGCCGAGGGAGATGACGCCCCGCCAGCGCTGGCTCGCCCTGTTGGAAGGGAGGAATCCGGATCGCATTCCCACCGACTACCAGGCCACCGGCGAGGTGACCGCCCGGCTGCGCCGCGACTTGGGTTGCGCCGACGACGAGGCGCTGTACCGCAAGCTGCACATCGACGCCCGTCGCATGGTCGAGCCGCTTTGGCACCGGCCACCCGGCCTGCCCGCCGGGACCGACATGTGGGGCGTCGGCTATCGCGAGATTTCGTACGGATCGGGCGCCTACTTCGAGCCGGAGCATCAGCCGTTGGCGCAGGCCGACAGCGTGGCGGAGGTTCACGCCCACCGCTGGCCGTCGTGCGATGATTTCGACTACGCGGTCGTCTCCCGGACCCTCGATGGCGACGACGGGTTCCGGCCCGTCCACGCGGGCTGCTACGAGCCTTTCCTCCTGTATTGCTACCTGCGCGGGCTGCAAACGTCGCTGGAAGACCTGGCGCTGCGGCCGGAGATCGCGGACGCCATTCTGGGCCACCTTTTCGATTTCCACCACCTGCACCACCGCCGCATTTTCGAGGCCGGCCGCGGGCGGATCGACACAACCTACGTGGCCGAGGACCTCGGCGCCCAGACCGGGCCGTTGATGAGCCTGGCCATGTACCGGCGATTCCTGCTGCCGAATCAGATCAGGATGGCCGATTTGGCCCGGGCGCACGGCGTTCACGTGATGTTTCATACCGACGGCGCCGCGCGGATGTTCCTGCCCGACCTGATCGATCGCGTCGGCATCGAAATTCTCAATCCCATCCAGTGGCGATGTCCGGGCATGGAACGCGAGCGGCTCGTGGCCGACTTCGGCCGGCGCATCGTTTTCCACGGGTCGATCGACAACCAAAAGACGTTGCCCTTTGGGACGGTGGATGACGTGGTCCGCGAGGTGCGCGAAAGCGTGGAGATTTACCGCGGGGCGCGCTGGATTTGCGCCCCGTGCCACAATCTCCAGCCGGTCAGCCCGACCTCGAACATCGTGGCGATGTACGAGGCGATCCGTGAGTATGGTCGCCGCTAAGGTTTTTGCGGAGCAAAAACCTCTCAGACCTCGTAGGCGGGCAGCTGCTTGTCGACGCGAATCTTGTCGAGGTGGGCGAAGACCGGCACGCCATTGTCGTGCGGGGTGGTGACCTCGCCCTGGATCAGCGGCAGGGCATAGCGGAGGAACTGGAAGTTCATGCTCACGCCGTCCTCGTTGATCCACTCCCGCGGAAGTTTCTTCACCGAATTGGCGACGTCAGCCAGGGGGGCGAGGCCGGTCTCGCAGGTGTAGTGTTCGGCATCGCCGCGGACGAGCGTGACCATCTTGTCGGTCTCGCCGTTGATCGCGGCCTTGACGGCGGCCTGGCCGGCGAGAAACGCCTCGTCGGCATCGGTCTTCGAAGCCGCGTGCGCGGCGCAGCGTTGGAGCAAGCCGGGTTTTGCCACCCGCACCTTCACGGCAGGAAGGTTGACGCGGAGGATTTCCGCGAGGGCATCGCCCGCGCCGCCGAGCAGAGCGTGGCCGAACGCATCGGTCGCCGCATCGGCGGCGACGTAATTGCCGTCGCCATCGACGAGCCCCTCGGCGACGACGATCTGGCAGAATTTCTCGCGTTTCAAGACGCGGCGGATGTCCTCGAGGCACTTGGCCTGATCGAAGGGGATCTCGGGGAGGTAAATGAGGTGCGGCGGATCGTGCGGGTGGTCGCGCCGCTTGGCGAGCGCGGCGCCGGCGGCGAGCCAGCCGGCACTGCGGCCCATGACCTCGACAATGGAAACGAGGTCGCCCTGGCCCATCGCCTCGTTGTCGCAGGCCATTTCGCGCACACTGGTGGCGATGTACTTGATGGCGCTGGCGTAGCCTGGGCAGTGGTCCGTTCCGGGCAGGTCGTTGTCGATCGTCTTGGGCACGCCGATCACGCGCAGCTCGTAGCCCTGCTGCTG
>JACQWL010000613.1 GCA_016209255.1 Verrucomicrobiota bacterium | reverse complement strand
GGCGTTGCCACGGTTTATCGACCAGTCGACCTGGGCGCAGCCCTGGTCCGGGGTGCCGTATCGGCACCTGTGCTGGCCTGGGCGCCGGCCGGTTCCTTGGCGAAGGCTTCGTCCTCCCATTTATTGGTGTCGTCTCCATCCCTGCCGGCCACGGATTCGACGTCCGGGGCATCGTCGGTCGGCAGGTAAGCGGCCAGCCGCTGCTTCACGGCCGCAAAGCGCGAATCCCCGGCCAGGTTGTTCCATTCCCAGCGATCGGCGTCGTGATCGTAGAGCTCCTCGTCGCCATTGCGGTAACGCGTATAACGGAAACGGGCGTCGCGCACGGAGTGACAACCCCGCCCATAGGTTGAGAGCACGGGCTTGCCCCGGTCCGATGTCGTGCCGCGCAGAATCGCGGAAAGATCGACGCCATCGAGCGTGTGCGTCGCCGGCGGGGCGAGGCCGCAAAGACTCAACAGGGTCGGATAGATGTCGATCAGGCCCACCGGGGTCGGACAGATCTGCGGTTTCATCCCCGGCACCGAAATCGCGAAGACGACCTGGCAGGCGAGTTCGGAGAGATAGAACTTTGACCAGTGGTTTTTCTCGCCCGTATGCCACCCGTTGTCGGCGGCAAACACGATGATGGTGTTGTCGCGATTCGGCCCCGCCTCGAGCGCGTCGAGTAGGCGGCCGATCTGTTCGTCCACATAGCTGATGGAGGCATAGAAAGCTTGCAGGCATTGCCGCCAAAGACCGTGCTTGACAACGAAATCGTGCTCTCCGCGATGGGTGGCCAGCCACCGTGCCGGGGCGGGCAGGTCCTCGAGATCATCGGCCTTGTAACCGGGCGGAATCGCGATCGCTGCCAGCGGATAGAGGTCAAGATAACGCTGGGGCACCGTCCACGGCACATGGGGTTTCCAAAAACCGCAGGCCAAGAAGAACGGCTGGCGGTGTTTGTCCCGCAGGAGCGCAATCGTGCGATTGGCCTGCTCAGTGTCCTGTTGCATCTTCTTGGGATCATCTCGATCCCAGTCGTCGGGGAGGACGCCCCATGACCAGCCGTCCGACCAGAGCTTGGTCTGCGATCCTGGCATGATTTGCCGGCGCAACGCGGCATCGGGATGGGTCACGTCCGCCGGCCGGTTCATCATCTTGTAATAGCCCGGCGTATAATCGCGGATGTCATCCTCGAGAAAGCGATTGTGGGCGATCTTGCCGTAGCCAGCGGAAAGATAACCGTGCTTCCGGAAGTGCCCGGGCAGCGTCTCCACCTTTGATATCCACGAGGTGGCCCGCCGGTACGCTTGGTTGTTGTAGTAAACGCCCGACTTGGCGGCGTGGACCCCGGTCAAGAAGGCGGTGCGCGACGGACAGCAGGCGGGCGCGTCAACGTACGCATGGGCAAACCACGTGCCGCGATTCGCGAGTCGCTGCATGTTCGGCGTGCGCACGGGCGAGTGCTGGAAGACATTGTGCAGGTTGGGACCGTGGTCATCGATGATGATGAACAGCACGTTTGGCCGCGTGGTGGCGACCGGGAGATCGGCGGCGCGCGCCAGTAATGACAGTGGGCCGACGACCGACAGAATGGCGGTGGCCGGGAGCAGAATGCGGTGGAGAAATGTGTACCAATTCATCGGATTGGCTGGGGAATGACGGGTTGAGACGCGAGTCTGGGGGGGTTGGTCAAAGGGCGACGATTTCGGCGGCGCGGCGTTAAACATAGCCAACGATACAATCGAACGTAGCCGCCGACGTAAGGAGGCGGGAGCGACGTGAACCGCGGTGCGACTGCCTCGTTACCCTCCATAGGCGGGCAAGCCTCGGCAGCTACACGTTTCGTCCGGGTTCGAGTGCATGAGTACAACTTGGACTTTGGTAGGATGGTGCTGAACTCGCTCCTTCTCTTGATTAACCCGTCGGCACAGGTGCGCACTTTCTGCCGGCGTCAGTTCTCCGATGCCGACACGACGACCGCATCGAGATACAGGAAACAGCGCTTGTCCGTCGCGGCCTCGATGCCGAAGCCGGTGCCGACGAGCCCGGGGCATTTGTCCGTGCTCGCGCGCCAGCCCTCGAGCGCGGGGTCCGGCTCGTGACGCCGGCCCTGCACGTTGAACTCTTTGCCGTGGCAGTGGAAATCCACGTATTCACGGCGCGCGAGGTCGAAGGTGAAACGCAGGTAGTTCCACTGGTATTTCGTGGCCGCCCGGTTGTATCCGAGATCCTGTTGCCCGTCGGCCAGGTCTTCCCATGCGCCGTCCTTGACGCCCTCGGAGCCAATGTTCGCCTGCCAGCGGCGCACGAGCTGCCCGTTCTCGGCGTTGTGATAGCGCAGCGCCGGCCACCAACGGCGGGGCTCCTGGCCCTGCTCGCGCCCATGATGCAGATCCATCACGTCGAAGGTCAGGTAGAGCGCGCGGATGTCGGTTTCGCCGAGCTGGAAATCCGCCGGATCCGTCTTGAAGCAAAACCAGGTTTCGACGCGGAACTTGCCGCGCCAGGGCGAGCCCAGCCGTTTTTGGGCGAACACCTTGCTGCCGGCCTGCGGCAGCGTCGGTACTTTCAGCGCATAGGTGCCGCTGAGCGAGCCCGCCGTGCCGACGTCCCACGAGGTCAGCGAGCTGAGCATGGGCACGCCGCGCGGACCGATGGGCAGCTTGCGATCGATCCGCAACTGCGGGTTGCGCCGCGCCTTTTCCAACGACTGCGTGACGGAATCCACCGGCTGGTACCGGCCGGGATAATCGTCCCAGCCGTCGTAGTCCGGAAAGTAACCCTGCCAGCCGTGCTGCCCCTGGTTGAAATCGTCGACGTGCAGGATGCGCTCGAGCGGATTGAAACGGCTGAGCCGCGGGTCGGCCTGCAGCAGCGCCTGACGGAATGGCTGTGCTGATTCGTTCATGGCGTCACCCTTTCAACACCCAGTAAATATCGAGCACGAAGGCAGGCGAGCCGTCGGCCGGGCCTCCGGCGACCTCGCCGGCCAGCCGCAGCCAGTTGCCAAAATGCGTCAGCGGCAGACAGTAACCACCCGCTTTTTCCATCCACAGCGGCGGCGCGGGGTGGTCGAACCAGCGCGCGCCATCCACGGAGATCTGCGCCCGCAGGGCGAGCTTCGGAGCCGGGCCGGAGGTCTCGCGCACATAGACCATCGCCAGGGCCTCGTCGGCCCAGCCCGCTTCGTACGGTTCGGTCGCGAAGGCGCCGTTCGGTTTCGCCGAGAGCACTTCCATCGGGGCGGCATGGATGTTCTTCATGAGGCCGGGCGCGCCGCGATCGCGGCATCGAGCGCCTGAAGGGTTTCAGTTCTGACCGGCAGGATGCTCACGAGCCGGTGGCGGACGCGCACGAGTTGATCGGCCTCCGCCAATCCGCAGTGTCCCCGGCGCTCGAGGGCGGGGATGATGACATCGCGGGTCTCGGCCAACAGGGTTTCTTTCGTGAGGCCGGCAATTTTTTCCCGCTGCCCCCGCAGCATCGCCGCGATGGCCGGCGTTCGTGGCAGGCTCGCGAGCTGGCGCGTGAACTCGCGGAAGAAACTCTCGCGGGATTTCGCGTCGCCCGGCGCCATGCCGGGATTTTGCCGCCGCGCTTCGACCGACGCGAGCGTGGTCAGTCCGGCGAAGGCGCGGAGGGCGGGATCGGCCTGCAGGGTGCGGATCCAGGCGGCGGTCGAGATTGCCTTTTCGTCATCGCCGAAGTGGTGCGCCAGGTGCACGCGGGTGGAGAGCAGGAGGCTAAGCGTCGCCCGGTCATCCACGGCCGCGGGCACGCCAAACAGGCGCTCGACTTCGGTCCGGACGTTTTCCGCGAAACTGCGGAATCTCGCCTCGTTGCTCACGAGTTCCAGCGGCGCGGCGGGCATTGCAAACATCGGTTCTTCGCGTGCCGGGCATAGCGACACGGCCATCGCACTCGAAAGCACCGTCATGATTCGGAGGGTTCTAATCATCGTTGAAATTCAAGGTCTTCGCAGAGCGAAAGCCGCGCGCCACGAAGACCTGCCAGACGTGGGCGGACAGCTGGCCGAAACGGTCGAGCCTGAGTCCATTGCGTAAAGGTTGCAGGTTTTCGAGTGTGGTGGCGAGAGCCGAGGGCAGGAAATTGTCGAACCAACCCCGGGGCCGATGCCGCGATTGGCACCGGCGATCAGGATGCTGCCGGTCACGCTCCCTTCCTCTCCGCGCCCAGCATGCGCTCCAATCGCTCGGTGCATTCCAGCATGGCCCGGCCCGTGCAGTACACGGCCTTCCAGTCGTTGCCCACGTTGGCATCGAGCGGACGTCCCTGCCGGTCGAGCAAGACCCGCCACTCGCCGCAGGGCGCGATGAAATGTCCGCGCCAGAACGGGATGATGCCCTGCTCCAAGTGCGCTCAGACGCGGTCTGGCGCAGTGCCGTGATAGTCGTAGCGTCCGATGCCCGCATGGCCGCTTCACCTCGCGGATGCCGCCGGGCGCCGTTGCATGGCGTAGAGAATGCCGAATGCCGTGAGGTGCAGGAACCCCACCACGGTGAACACCGGCACATAGCCGACGGTGGCGATCGCCCGGCCCGCGAGCAGCGTGGACACGACTCCGCCGAGGCTGCCGGCGATGCCGCCGAGTGACACCAAACTCGCCACCTGGCTGCGCGGCACGAGTTCCGTGGCGAGGGTGAGCTTGTTGACGCTCCAGCACGAATTGGCCGCCACCGTCAGCGTGACGAGGGCCACGGCGAGCCACGTGAGATCCGTCCGCGCGGCGACGAGCGCGAGCGGCGTGATGCAGGCCGCCGCGAACATCATCCGCAGACGCGCCACGCGCGGTTCGACGCCGCGCCGCACCATCCAGTCGCCCAACGCCCCGCCCACGGGACCGCCGAAAAGTGGCGACGCCAGGTACGGAATCCAGCCGAGCAGCGCCACGGTCTGGAGCGAAAACCCCCGCACCGTCTGAAAATAGTCGATCAGCCAAAACGCGATAAAATAGGCGAAAGGATCGGTGAAGAACCGGACCAGGCAGATGCCGAGGCACGCACGGTCCCGCAAGATGGTCCGGTAGGATGCCGGGACGTCCGGCTTGGCCGCCGGCGCGGCTCCACGGTGCTGCAGGATATGCGTGCGCTCCGCCTCGGTGAGCCCGCGGTGCTTTTCCGGTGAATCATAGAAGCGCCACCACAGCAGCAGCAGCCCAAATCCAGTGGCGCCGGCGATGAGGAATGCCCAGCGCCAGCCCAGCCAGAGCGCCAGTCCGGCCACGATCGGCGGGGCCAGCACCGCGCCCAGGCTGTTGGAGTTGGAAAAGATCGCCGAACACAGCCCGCGCTCGCGCGGCGGGATCCATTCCGCCAGCGCCTTCATGCCGCCGGGCGAGTTGGCGGCCTGCCCAAGGCCGAGCAGAAAGCGGGCAATCGCCAGCGTCAGCCAGTCGATCGCGGCCGCATGCGCCATGCCGATCAGCGACCAGAATGCCAGCGCGAGCGCCAGCCCGAGCTTCACGCCGATGCGGTCGAGCATCCGGCCCGTAATGGCATAGCCGATACCGTAGGCCGTGAGAAACGTACTGACGACGTAGGAGTATTGCTCGGTCGAGATGCCCAGTTCCTGGCGCAGGGTTGGCGCCAGCACGGAGAGCGCCTGCCGGTCGAGATAGTTCACGACTCCGAACCCGGCCAGCATGATCACGATCAGCCAGCGCTTGTGTCCGCCGATGAACTGCCGCGCGTCAGCCGGCATGTTTGGCACCGCGCCTCGTTAGGGCGCGATCAGAACCAACGACGACTGTGGTTGGCGGTCCGCCGCCCGCCTTCGCGCAGCCGCTACGGCGCGACGAACAAGCGGCGACCCTACGGAAATGCATTCTCGTAGGCCCATCGCTTGCGATGGGCCGCACTTGAATTCGACTCCTCATGAAAAATCGCCACATATGCCGACGATCCGGATCGGAATCGCCGCCCGATCACCATTCGCCCTTGCGGCCGAACCGCTTCTTCGCGGCCTGCTTGAAGGTCGCGCCGGCGCGGTCGAGCGCGTCGCAGATCTCCAGCGGCGTGCGGCCGCCGATATCGCGGGCGGCCTCGATAATCGTGCGGCATTCGTTGGCATCCATGAATTTGGCGGCCTCGAGCAGCCCGGCTTCTTCCCCGAATGGCACGGCGAGAAACCCGTGCTTGTCGGCATGGATCAGCTGGCCGGGTTTGATCTTCCGGCCGAAAACCTCGACCGTGACACCCCAGCGCACCGGGCACGAATGCGCATGGCCCACGGCGGTGCCGCGTGCGAGCGCCTTGAAGCCCGCGGCGGTCATCTCGTCCGTATCGCGAATTCCGCCGTCGATAATCGTCCCCACGCAGCCTAGCGCCCGATGGAGATTACTCGTCACCTCGCCCCAGAACGCACCGTAGAGGTTGGGTTTGTCGAGGTCTTGAATCACGACAATCTTCGGTCCCGGCTGCGTCGTCAGGTAGCGGCGGTATTCGCTCCAGGCCTCGGGATTGTTCTGCTTGTGCTTCGGGTTGCCCGGCTCGCAGACGACCGTGACGGCATAGCCG
>JACQWL010000625.1 GCA_016209255.1 Verrucomicrobiota bacterium | reverse complement strand
GGCGTGTAGAACTCGCCGGCCTTCTTGCCGGCGTCGGACGCGAATTTTTCGAGGAGGTATTCGTAGACGTTGCCGATCACATCCTCCGAACCGACGATGGACGGACGGAGATCGAGACGGGGATCGCCAAAATCCTCCAAGACGTGCTTGAGGCGCGCGTTGCGGTCCCGGGTCTGGCCGAGCTTGCCCTCGGAGTTGAAGTCGACCTCGCGGAACACGCCTTCGAGTTTGGCCTTATTCGCCTCCTCGATCTTTTCAAGCGCGATGTTGATACGCTGGCCGATGTCGGCCTCATTGCGCTGGCCGTAGAGGCTGTCGAAGTCAGCGCCATCGGGGAGCTGGAAGCGTTCGCGGGCGAGGCGGCGGGTGACGCGGGTCTGGTCGCCCTTGTATTCGGCGAGATACGCGGCGCGATGGTCCTTCACGACGTCGCTGATGTATTTAACAAACAGCATCACGAGGATGTAGTTCTTGTAATCGGATGGATCGATGACGCCGCGAAAGGTGTCGCACGCGCGCCACGCGACATCGTTGATTTCAGACTGGTTGACCTTGGGCATGGACGAAAAAGGAAGTGGTTAGGGGTGGAGAGACTGGAGGATGGCGCGGTCGACAAGAACGGCCCGATGGGCGGCGAGCTGCTCCATCAGGCGCTTCTCGTGGAGCCGAAGCTCGTGAAGTTCAGCGATGGCCCGCTGCTGCGGAAGCGGAGGAACGGGGAGTTCAAGGTCACTCAAAGCACTCGCGGAAAGCGAGCGAACATACGACCCGCGCGCTTCGGCGATGAGGCTGTCCTGGGTGGTGGGAAGATTTAGAAACCAGCGCAGGTACGCCGGCACGAGAACACCGGCCCGCGGCCGAATGACCAAAAACTGGCCACCGGCCACTGCAGGGCGGCCGCCGTCGAAAATGGCGGCGGTCATTCTCGTGCCGCGAGCCGCCAGCAGCACCTCACCTGACTTCAACTCAAACCGGCGAGCGGTGGCCCCGTCCAGGCGGATGAGGTTGGGCTCACTGACGAGCAAGGCACCGTCGTCGGAGAGATCGCCAATGCGGATCAAGTGGTGGGTGCCGGCCGGATCGTGACGCGAAGCGTCGGCACCACGAAGGGTGATGCCGAGTTGCACGCCGGCAACCTCGCCAAGCCGGGCCTGCGCTGGTTTCATGACGCGGCGATTAGTGCTCCGTGTCGCGCGGCGGATTTGGATCGTTACCTGGCGCGACGGTGTCCTTGGAGCGGATCAGGCCATCAAGCCCTTTAACGGTTAACTCGCCACCTCCTTGGTTGGAGAGGTTGTCGCGAGCGGTCTTGATCGCTCCTTGCTGGGTGTCATGAAGGCTCGACGCGCGATCGGCATCGTTCCGTTCGTTGGCCCACTGCCCATCGGGGCGGCGGTATACCATCCTATCTTGTGGTTTGCTCATTGGTCTGGGCTGCTGAACTAACTTAGGGGCGGGCACTTTCCCCTTGAATCCAACCAACCGGTGGGCGAGCCTTCGGGCGTTCTAAAGCTTGGGGCCGCCTAACGGTGGTTCTCAACGAAGCTCCGGTGCCTCGCGGTATCGGAGCTTTTTCTGAGGTGCGATGCGTAATCAGACATAAGAATGATACAATGTCACGTTTGTTTTAAGTGCACAACATAAAATGTGATGTCATGGGCGACGCTGGCGTTGTGTAATTCAAAGTCGATCAGCCCACTAGAAGTTTAGCGGGTGAGGGTTTCGTTTTGTCAGCCTCGCTATGGCTGACACCGATACGTCAATCGTTTCATTGCCTTCGGCACTTCGATTGGCTCACTCGCCTCGTGCCAGCCCGCACCATTACCGCCCCCTGCCAGACGTTCGCGCAACTGAAGCGTGCCGTGCAGGAAACTTTTCTGGAGGGCCAGCGGCGGGCGGACGAATTGCGGGTGCGGACGACGAAGCCCGACAAATACGACCGCTACCTCGCCGTCGTTTTTTTCACGGTGTTCGGCAGCTCTTCGGGGGGCGCGAGAACGGCGGAGTCGGAAGAGATTTTCCTCAACAACGCCCTCCTGGAAAACGGACATGCGAGGCGGACCGACGTTTATGCGCCGGGAGATTGGGGAGAAGCCTAGTTCTCATCATCAACCGTAACCATGCAGCCCCGACCGCAAAACGCGTTTTGCTTCGGCTCGAAAGGCCCGACGGCTTTCGTAGAATTGTCACCACGATGAGTCATGCGCCGCTGCCCGATTTCGGTCCCTTGCCTGCCGAACCGCTGACGATCGAGCAAGCCATGGAGCGGATGGATGCGGTGGCGGTGTTTACGGACATGATGGACGCCGTCATGGCGCTCGGGCCGGCGGGAAGGCGGATGATGGATGGCATGCACCTGCTGACCTCGGGTTCGTTGACCGAGAATGAGTTCACGGTGCTGATGCCGCTGATCATGCAAGCGTGGTTTGCGTTGGTGCCGCCGGGCTCGGCGCCGGACCTGCGGTACGGGGCGATGACCGTGGCGTTCCGGGTGGAATTGGAGCGCATTGAGAACAGCCGCCTGGGAGTGGACGGCGAGACGGGCGACTACTTCAGGGATTCGCGGCAACCCGCGATTCTGAAGGTCCTCGTGGGTGGGGTGATCCATATCGCCGAAGTGGAGCCCGAGGAAACGCGGCCGCGGCTCGATTCGTTCGCTATTTACGTCGCGGCGCTGAAGACGCTGGTCAACGAGCTGGACTTTGCCGTGCGGCGCTGAGCGGGGCGCGGGAATTACCCTGGATTCCGCGATTGCCCGGGAGTCTTGCAGCCCTGCGCGTGAGCGCAGGGACCGAGTACGGGAGCGACACCATTCTGTCCCGCCGCTCACGCGGCGGGCTACGAGGTCAGGCGCGGAAACCAAGATTGCTGCGCCAGGATTGGTCCGAGATGGTGGCAGGGGATCAGTTTCCTGCAGCGGCGTCCTATGAACGCCGAGCTTCCCGGGGACGGCGGTCCGCGGCCAAGATCATCGAACACGCTGAGGCTGCGCATGAGAGAAGAGTGTGAGAGTGTGAAAAGTCCGGGCTAACGCCTTGGCAAAAGTGCCGGGTTCTGTATGGTGGGTGTATGTTTGTCGACGAGTGCACCG
>JACQWL010000624.1 GCA_016209255.1 Verrucomicrobiota bacterium | reverse complement strand
CCCCGCCGCCGCTCCCGCGCCCGCCACCTTTGCGGCCAAGGCGCCCGGGCGTGGCGCTGCGATCACTTTTCCGACGGGGCCGGCCACCCTGCGCAAGCGGCGCCGTTCGTTTGGCCGGCCCATCAACGGGAAGGGGCTCGCCGTCTTCACGCGCCAGCTCGCCACGCTCGTCAAGGCGGGCATGCCCATCCTGCGCAGCCTGGAGGTCCTCGCCCGGCAGGAAAAGCGGCCGGCATTCCGCGAGGTGGTGGAAAACATCGCGGACACGATTCGTTCGGGGGGAAATTTTTCCGACGGCCTGGCGGGGAACGATCGCGTCTTTGACCGGCTCTACATCAACATGGTGAAGGCGGGCGAGGCCGGCGGGGTGCTCGACACCGTGCTGGAGCGCCTGGCGCTCTTCATGGAGAAGGCGGCGCGGATCACGGGCAAGGTGAAGGCGGCGATGATCTACCCGATCATCATCGTCTTTGTCGCCACGGCGATCGTTTCCGTGCTGATGGTTTTTGTCGTCCCGAAGTTCCAGGACATTTTTTCCGGCCTCCTCAAAGGCGCGCCGCTTCCCGCGCTCACGCAGGGGCTGATGGACGTCAGCAATTTTTTCAAAAACAACTACCTGCTTGCGCTGGGCGCGCTCGTCGGGTCTTACATCGCCTTCAACCTGTTCGGCAAAACGAAGTTCGGCCGGCGGGTGCTCGACTGGCTGCTCATCCACATGCCCGTGCTCGGCGATCTGTTCCTGAAGGCGGCGATTGCGCGCTTCACGCGGACGTTCGGGACTTTGCTCGCCTCTGGTGTGCCGATTCTCCAGGCCCTCATCATCACGCGCGACACGAGCGGAAATGTTCATGTGGCCAACGCGATCAACGTCGTGCATGACCGGGTCAAGGAGGGCGACAATGTGGCCAAGCCGCTGGAGTCGACGCACATTTTCCCCGGCATGGTCACGAGCATGATCGAGGTCGGCGAGGAAACGGGCGCGCTGCCCGACATGCTGGCGCGCATTGCCGATACCTACGACGAGGAAGTCGACAACGCCGTCGCCGCGCTGACGTCAATCATCGAGCCGATCATGATCGTGTTCATGGCGGTCATGGTCGGCACGATCGTCATCGCGCTGTTCCTGCCGCTGGTGAGAATCATCGAGCTCCTCACATGAGCTGGAACGGAGCGTGGCGCGGACGGGGCGCCGCCTACAATCGCTTGGTCAGCAGCGGTGAACTGAGCCCGGGCAGCCGCTCGGAGAATTCATCGCCCGCCGCGGCCTGGCGCAGCGCACGCTGGACCATGCCCATCTTGGCATCGAGATTGTCGATCATCGAGACGAAGACGGCCTCGGGGGTCGCAGCGTAGACGGCGGCGCCCCATTCGGGCTCCCCCTGGTGCGAAAGCACAATGTGCTCGAGCCGTTCGAGCCGGTCCGGGTCGAGCTTCGCCCGGATGCCCGCCTTGCGGGCGAGCTGGTAGCCGAGGACGACGTGACCGTGAAGGATCCCGCGGCGGCTCTTGCGCGTCGCGAGCGTGCCTTCGTATTCAATCGCCTTGCCCGTGTCGTGGAGCAGCACGCCGGCCATGGCGAGGTCCGGGTCGACTTCAGGATAGACCGGCAGCAGCGCCTTGCAGACCCGCGCCATGTGGGTCGTGTGCTCGAGCAGACCGTGGCGGTAGGCATGGTGCATCGCGACGGCGGCCGGCGACCAGCGGAAGGTCTCGCCGATCTCGTCGAACACCGCCCGCACCGTCGCGCGCAGTTCGGGATGCCCGATGCCCTCGATGAAACCGGTGAATTCGGTCCAGAGTGCGCCGCTGTCCTCCGGGGCGATTTCCACGAGACTCTCGATCAAGCCCGGTGCCCCGAGCTCGGCTTCCGCCAGCGCCACCGCCCGGGCCAGACGCGGCGAGAGGCGGCCCTGGTAGAAGTCAATCTTGCCCTCGACCCGCACGACCGCGCCCTCACCGGCGGCCTTGATCGCCTCGAACACCGGGCTGTCGCTGAAGACCGTGCAGGTAAACGAGCCGGTGCGATCGCCGAGGTCGAGCGTGAAAAACGGGTTGCCGTTCGACGCCGTTTTTGCGGCCAGCCGCTTCACCACGAGCAGGCTGGCAAAGGCCCGGCCGTTCGCCGTGGCGTCGAAGGCCTTGAGTTCGCTGACGTTGAGCAGGGATTTTTCGTCGGGCATGGTGAAGGTGGCTGGATTGAGTGCAAAGTCCGACCAGCTGTTAACCGTGGGATTTCACGAGCTGCGTGTACGCCCTGAAGAACGGATGGTCCACGTTGCCGAGCAGGGCGTAGAAGACGGTCTCCGCGGGCAGGACGTGGGCCCCGGCGCGGGCGAGCGCGTCGAAACATGCCCGCGCAGCGTCCGGCCGCCGGGTGCCGACCGCGTCGCTCAACACGCTCACCTGCAGCCCGGCGGCCAGCGCGCCAATCGCCGTTTGGTAGACGCACACCGGCATCTCGAGGCCGCACAACAGGAGGTGGTGCACGGCGCGCTCGCGAAGCAGCGCATCCCGGATCCCATCGTCGGCGAACGCGGAAAAAGCGGTCTTGCCCCAGACGGGCGCCTGCGGCGCCAGCGCGAGCAGCGCGGGTGCGGTGCCGCCGAGCTTCTGCGGCACCTGCTCGGTGAATGCGACTGGCACCCTGAGGCCGACGGCCGCGGCGATGGCGAATTCGCAGCGCCGTTGCACGCGTTCACCCGCAACGATCGCGCGGACGAAAACCGGCTGCATGTCCACGCAAAGCAGGAGAAGGTCGGCGGGGATGGGGGCTGGCGGGAACGACATGGAATTTCTTTCGCTGGGTTACGACATCACTGTGGTTTTCATGGCGGGGAAGGCGAACACGTTCTCAGCCCGCCGTCCGTCCTGGCGATCATCCCCGGGCCCCACGCCATGGCAAACCGCTTTGTTCACGGGTAGTGAGCCGATTTCCTGTAGCGGCGCGCGATGAGCGTCGATCCGCGCGGGGACGGCAATTATTGCAACTACTCAGGAGGCATCCCAAGCTGTTATGCCTACCGAGTTGCTACGATTGAAAATTGAGAATTGAAAATCAGGAATCGCTAATTGCGGT
>JACQWL010000064.1 GCA_016209255.1 Verrucomicrobiota bacterium | reverse complement strand
GCGCGCAGCCGCAGCTGCTCGTGAAATTCCTCGACAGCGGCACGCGGTTGCATTTCCAAGTCCACCCCACGCGCGAATTCGCCCGGCGCGTCCTCGGCGCCCTGAGCGGGAAGACGGAGGCCTACCACATTCTCGCCCTGCGCGAAGGTGGGCCGGGCGCTCCGTCGCGCGGCCAGCCGGACGCGGAGCGCCCGGCCCACCCCGAACCCTCCGGTTGCATTTACGTCGGGTTTCAGCGCCCACCTTCGCCCGCGCAGCTCCGGGACTACATCGCCACGCAAAACATCGCCGCGATCGAAGCCTGTTTCGATCGCATTCCCGTCCGCCCCGGCGACACGTTCATCATCCCCGGCGGCACGCCGCACGCGCTCGGCGCCGGATTGTTCATGGTCGAAATCCAGGAGCCGAGCGATCTCGTCGTGCGCTTCGAGTTCGAACGCGCCGGCTACGTCCTGCCCGAGCCGGCGCGCTTCATGGGCCGCGACCTCGATTTCGCCCTCACCGTTTTCAACCTCGCGCCGCTCACCGCCGGGGACCTCGACACCCGCGTGCGCTGCCGGCCGCGGCGCCGGCGCGAACTCGGACCCGACTCGTGGCAGGACGATCTCATCGGTCCGGCGCAAACCGACTGTTTTCGCGTCGCCCGGACCCATTGCGGCGGCCCCGTGCTTAAGGAGGAAAACACCTTCGTCATCGCCATCGTCACCGCCGGGACCGTGATGGCCGTGGTGAGAGGCGAGCGCCACCTGCTTCAAACTTATGAAAAACTCTTTCTCCCGGCCGGCATCGGCCCGGTGCACTTCACGCCCGTGAACGGCCCGGCCGAAATCCTCGAGTGCCTGCCGCCGGCCTGAGTCTGATCCATGCAGTAAAACCCCGTTCACCTGTTGAGCCGTAACAAACCGATTGATAAGCGTAGGGCGTCGCTTGCCGACGCCCGCCATACGACGGCGAAACGGGCGTCTGCACGCGACGCCCCTGCTACGCCGTGGAACCGCTGCCCGCCGCCGCCGAGCTTGCCATCGCTCCCGCCCACGGGCAGAACGCTGCGTTGAGCACCGCTCACCGGCATGGTTCAATCGATCATCCTGATCTTCGCGCTGGCCCTGCTGGTTTTTCCCCTCTGGGCGATCCTCAGAATCCTCGCGTTGGGTCAGCGCAACGAGGCGCTCGAACGTCGTCTGTCCGAACTCGCCGGGGAACTGCGAGAGCTGCGGGACAAGACCCGCGGCCCAAGCGCGCCGCCCGCGTTCGTGCCACCGTCCGCCGCGCCCGCACCAGCCACCGCGCCCGCCGCGACGCCACCTGCCGCCACGCCGGTCTCCGACCCTCCGTCGGAATCTCCCCTGCTGGTGCAGCCACCGCCCCTCGCGCCCGTTGTCGCTGAAGCCGCGCCGCCACCGATCGCACCGCCCCTCGCGACTCCACCCGGGATCGCGCCTCCCGCCGCCCCGGCTCCGCCGCTTCTGCTCCCTCCCGTATTGCCGCCGGCGCCGGCCCAGCCCGCGCCACGCGTCAATTGGGAACAGTTCATGGGCGCGAAGCTTTCCGCCTGGCTCGGCGGCTTCGCGGCGATCCTCGGCGCCGCCTTTTTCGTCAAGTATTCCTTCGAGCACGATTTGATCCCACCTGAAGTCCGCGCCGCACTCGGCTTCCTTTTTGGGATCGCCCTCGTGATCGGCGGGCTGAAAATTCCGCGCGACCGCTACGCCGTCACCGCGCAAACCCTCTGCGCCACCGGCATCGCCAGCCTCTACGCTGTCACGTTTGCGTGCAATTCCACGTACCACTTCGCGTTCTTCGACCCGCTGGCGACCTTCCTGCTCATGACGCTCGTCACCGCGGCGGCATTCGGGCTCGCGGTGCGGCTCGACGCGCAGGTGGTCGCGATTCTCGGTCTGCTCGGCGGTTTCATCACGCCCGTGCTGCTCTCGACCGGTCGCGACAATCCCGGTGTGCTCTTCGGCTACATCGCCCTGCTCGACCTCGGGCTCGTCGCCGTCGCGCTCCGCCAACGCTGGCAATTCCTCGTCCCGCTGGGCGCCACGGGCACGGTGCTGATGCAGATCGCCTGGGTCTCGAGATTTCTCGACGCCACCAAAGCCCCGACCGCCATGGTCATCTGCCTCGGCTTTTGCGCGCTGTTTCTCGGAGGGTATTTCGTTGCGCGCCGCCTGGCTCGCAACTCGCCGCACGTCGCCCGGTCCGCCGTTGCCTTCCCCTTCGTCGCGCTCGCGTTCGCAGCCGTTTTCATCGGTTACTCCTCCGTCGCGGCGCGGCCCGGCCTGCTGTTCGGCTTCGTGCTGCTCGCCGACACCGGCCTGCTCGCGCTCGCCTGGTGTGAGCAAAAACTCGCCAAGCTGCATCTCATCGCCGGGGTCGCGGTCTTCGCCCTCCTCGCCGCGTGGACAGGCACCCGGCTCACCACCGAACTCCTGCCCTGGGCACTGGCGTTCTGTCTCGTGCACGCCGTGCTGCACACCGCATTCCCGCTCCGGCTCGAGCGCGACCGGCCCGCCGGCGCGCCGATGTGGTGGAGCCAGTTGTTCCCGCCGCTCGCGCTGTTCCCGTTTTTGCTGTTGATCATGATGACGCTGCGACTGCCCCTGGAGAATCCGTCGCCTGTTTTCGGGCTCGCGCTGCTCCTCGTCGCCCTGGCACTCGGCCTCACGTTCGTTCTAACCAGGCCATTCGAAAGACACAGGACATTCGACTCCGGGGAGCCAATGGAGGGCGGGTGCCCTCACCCGCCATTCGGGCGATTGCGCGGTGAGGGCACCGCGCCCACATCAAATTCACCGACAACTCGGATATCAGCCGGAGTCGCCTGGCTGCCCATCTGCGCCCTCGCCGGTGTCGTCGCGCTCGAATACGCGTGGCACGCGCGCCAATTCACGGCGGAAAACGCCCTCGGGCCGCTCGCGTGGTATCTGGTTTTTCACACCGCCTTCGCCGTGTATCCCTTCGTTTTTCGGCGCCGGTTCGCCACGCTTACCGGACCGTGGGCGGTCGCCGCCCTGTCCGGCGTG
>JACQWL010000623.1 GCA_016209255.1 Verrucomicrobiota bacterium | reverse complement strand
TCACGGGTGAGGAAACCGAAATGTAGGCGAGGCCGCGCCTTGGTCCATCTGTGGATTGAGGGTGGATGTGTTGGGGGCGCGGCGCCTTCACCGCGCAATGGCCCGATGGCGGGTGAGAGCCCCCGCCCTCGATCCGCCGAGAACCGTCACATTGGAGATGCACCCCCCGCCCTCAGCGTGATGCTGCAAGTTTCTTCATTTCGGCGGCGGCGGCGCCCGAACCGTTGGCGAGAAAGCCGACGTCGACGCCGGCCACGATTAGATCGTACCCGCATTTCATCGCGAAGGCCGCCATTTCGGCATGGGCACCGACGGCGACCGCTTTCTTTCCATGCCGTTTGCAGGCGCCGGCCACAGCGCGCATGTCGTCACCCAGGGTCTCCGGACTTCGCGGGGTGTTCATCGCGAAGCCGCGGCGCAGCATCACGTCATCCGGACCCAGGAACAACGCGTCCACCCCCGGGAAGTGCCGCGATCTCATCGGCGTTCGTAATTGCGAGTGGCGTCTCGATCTGGACGACGAGCAAGGTTTCGACGTCGGCCTTCTCCACAAACCGGCGGCCGTACAGGTCGATGCTCCGCCGGCTGCCGTACGACCGCCCGCCCAGGGGCGGGAATTTCGCGGCAAAGACCAGTTGCCTCGCCTGCTCGACCGTGTCCACACACGGAACGATCACCGCGGTCGCGCCCATATCGAGAACCCGGCCGATCTTGCCATAATCGTGGGATGCAACCCGCACGAAGACCGGGCGGCGGATGAGGTCGCTTGTGCGGACCAGACCGAGGATATCCTGATAACCGAGTTCGCCATGCTGGCCGTCGACCCAGATCCAATTTCAATCCAGTCCGATGCGTTCGACCACCCCGGGCCCGGGGTATCCGATGCAAACTCCAAACACGGGCGTTTTTTCCGGCAGGACAAGAGGGGCGGGCATCGGATTCAGGATGAGGGTTGATTCAGTGTTGGGTGATCGGACAATCGTGATTACGGTGCAAAGCGCCAGGGCTCCCTGGTCTCACGATCGTACGTTACGTACCAGTAATGCACCCCGAATTTTTCCAGTTCATCCGCGGTCGGCTTGCCCGTGATTTCCTTGCTGACCGTGATGGTCACGATCTGCTTGTTTTGGAACACGGGCGACAGGAATGTCCTGAATTTCACGCTATTGGACGCCGTGACGCCGATGTCGTCGGTGCTGAGCACCGTCTTGCAGTTTGAAAGGGCAAAGGTGTTGGGATCGACATCCCAGCAGTATTGGGGATTACGGGACCACTTGAAGGGAGAGGTGGCCAGATTCCCGCCAAATATTCTCAGCACGCCGTCGCCGCAAAGATAGGCCGAGCGATTCGCATGCGGGGCGCCCGGGCTGGGCGTCAGGAATGGTTCTCCGAGTCCGCCGAACAGGTCGCGGGTCTTGAACCAGACGGTTTCGGTTCCCAACTGGGGGGTGAACGCCCTCGCACCGACGATCCATTCGGCTCCAAGCTGGTTGATGAAGCACTCGATCAATGCGCCTCGGTCCAGCTTCGTCATGCTTCCCGTCCTGACCCATTCGTAGAGACCGGTCTTCGAGTTGAACTCCATCATGGCGGCGGCGATTCCCCGGGGATAAAAATGCCGGACATCCACCCACTGCGTGCACGTTTCGTTGTACGGCACATACGGGGTGTACCATTGATTCACGCCGGTGACCTCCGTGCCGAGAGCGCAGAAACTTTCGCCGGACGTGAAGCCATTCTGGCTCAGCACGGTAATCGGCGTGATGAAATCGATGTTATCCTCGGCCGCATTGAGTTTGAACTGGATGCTCGCGATTCGCGTGTGCGCTTCGTGCTTTATGCTTCCGTCCGCATTCTTTGTCATCAACAGCCGGCCGGTCTTCCGGTCGATGCTCCTCGGCACCTGATACCAGGTCGCACAGAACACATTGTTGCCGGGCAGCAGTTTTCCGTCCGCGCCGACGGCCCCCTTGGGCACGCCAAAGACTTTGCCGTGGCCCTGCTGCTTGAAGTATTTTTCTCCGTTGTTGAACGCATCCCACTGATCCGAGGCGGGGGATAGTATGGCCTCATTCAGCAACTTTCCATCCGGCGTATCCTTGCGGATTTGATAAGCGATCGCACGCACGGAGTCCGGCCCCTGGAACGTCGTGATGACATAAATCCAGATGTAGCGGTTCTTGCTCAGCGGCCAGCACACGGCGTTGCTGGGTTGGGCGTTGTCCTTCTTCTGCTCGCCGGGAATCGTCGTGTCACTCATCAATACTCCCTTGGAGAAGAATCTCGGCGTTTCCGTCGGCTGTGCCCTTGTCTGTCCGCCACAGGCCTCGCGGGCAAGGAAGGCCAGCAGCACAATCATGAACATTGATGTCTTAATCATGGCAGGGGTTTTGCAGCTAAAGGTTTGACCACGTGAGCATGCACGTTCGCGCGGCCTTTTACCATCATCGTCCACTTGTATTTTGGATAGACAGGTAGAGGGCGCTTTGGTTGGGCCGTCCCGACGGACCGGGTGGAGTCCGCCTTCGATTCGAGATTCTTGGCCGGCGGGGCTGGTGTCACCAGCTGCCCTTTCCCCTGAGCCGTGTCCATGCAGCAGAACCCCGTTTGCCCGTTGAACCGTGCAGACTAATTGGTGAGTGCAGGGACGTCGGAGAGCGACGCCCCATCTAGACCGAATCGTTACAGCCAAGTCCACCCGGCATCCAGGGTGTTCCGGGCAGCGCAAGGCATCACTTCAACTCGGGCGGGAGGTTGCCGTACGCCCAGGGCGACCGGAACGGCGGGGCGGGCGGCGGGAGCGGGATCGGGCCCGGCGTCAGCTCGTTCGCGAGTTCGATGCCCGCATTGGCGAACTGCCGGCCGGCGGAAACTTCCAGGTTACTGTAGGAACTCAGACGCGTTTCATAGCCGCCGCCGTTCGGGCCCATCGCCTCCTCGGTCGGCACGTAGCCGACGATGCCGTTGGCCAGTTCCACCGGAAACGTGAACGGGAATTTGCTGCCCTGTTTGATGTCGAGGCCGTATTGCACGAAATACTCCGCCGGGTTGGACACGAACACCGCCGGACCGACCTGCACGGCCTGGACCTCGACCTCCACCTCGGGCCGCACCTGCAGGATGGCGTCGAGCACCAGGATCTCCTTCGCAAACGTCCACTCCGTCGCGCCGGCTTTTGCCGGGCCCTGCTGCACCAGTTCGAGCGACCGCTTGACCTTTTCCGGCGTCGGCACGCGGCGCTTGATTTTCCAGACCTTCTGCCGCGAATCCACGGGGATGTCGCGGCCCGCGCCCTGCCGGATGAGCAGCAGCGTCTTGAACGCCTCCGCGCCCACCCTTCCGCCCACCCGCTCGCACCACTCCTCCGCCCCGGGGTTCTGAAACTTCGTCAGGTTGTCCACCTGCGTCACGTCGCCGCACGCGCCCTGCATGAAGACCACGGGCAACGCGGCGTTGCCGGTCGCGCCGCGCAGGGTTTTTTCCATCGACCAGATCCAGTTGGCGGAGATGCCGCCCGGACTGGTCGTGGCGTGGCAGGAGAAGTTCACGATCACGCCGAGCAGGTTGTTCTTCAAATCCCACACGCCGACCGTGCCGACTTGCGGATCGATCGGGCCGGCGTAGCCGAGGATGTCGGGATTGCCGGCGCCGGGATGCGAGAAGGACAGCCCGCTCTTCATGCGCAGGCGCCGGTTGAAGGCGACCTTGTCCTCGTGGCCAAAGCCCACCGCGAGTTTTGCATCGGCGCGGGCCGCGTCAGCCTGCACCACCGCCTCGATGATTTGCTTCTTGAGTAGCTGGGTGTAGCCGGGATTGGAGACGATGCTCTTGTCCTGCACCAGTTCCTGCACCAACGGCGAGGCGCGGTCGAAATCCCCTGGTTCGCCCATGCCGATCGGCCCTGACGAATGCGAGTGCGACGCGCCGATGAGCACGGCGTCGGCCGGAATGCCACACCGTTTCTGAATCTCCGCGCGGGCTTCCTGCACGAGGTGGCGGGTCACGAAGAGAAGGTCGAGACCGACCAGCGCCACGCGCTTCCGGCCGTCATCGAAGACAACGGCGCGGACTTTGCAGGGGTCGTGAAACGTCCGGTGGTAGCTCTTGCCATAGCCGCCGGGCGCTTCCATGCCGATGTCGGGGGTGATGTCGCGCTCGGCGAAACCGGCTTTGAAAACGGCCGCAGATGCCGCGGGCTTCGGGTCGCTGGCGGCGAGGTTTGCCCCTGCCACCAGGCAGGAGGCGATAAGGGTGAGGAGGAATTTCATCATTTGTAGGATCGAGGGGGGAGCGATTCGCAGCCTGCCGATCGGAAGCAAATAGCTTCACGAGGGCGGACCGCGGGCAAGGCTGGATTCGCCCGGCTACCGTTCATCCTGTTGAGCCAGCCAGCGGAGGGAAGCTTCAATAATGATTTCGTGGCCGGCGGCGGCCAGCCCGGCGGCGGCGTGGCGGTGGTGGAATGGGCCAAACATCAAGGCGACGGTGGGGAGGATGATGTTGGTTCGCGGGGGAAGCTCATTTGATCCAGAACGAAAACAGCCGCCCGTTCGTCATGCTGAACTCCAGCCGCGTTGGCTGGCCGGAACGGGCGGCAAGGGCGGTCAACTGCGGCACCGGAATATCCACTGCGTCCGTTCCCGGCACGGTGACTTTCTGCTCTACGCTGCCATCGGCGTTGAGCAGGCTGATGGTGAGGGCGCCGAATTTGACCGCGGCATTTATGTGCAGCTGCCGGCCCTGATGGATGAAGGGCTTCGTGCGCAGCGTGCCGGGGCGCAGGCTGGCTTCCATCGCGACAAAGCGATCCCGCTTGAGCGTGGCGAGCCCGATGCCGCCGCGGAAAGGCGGCAGTTCTTTCAGCGCCGGGGAGTCGTCGTCGAGCTTCCACCGCGTGGGATGGATGATGTTGCGTCCGCTGTAGTAGATCCAGATTTCGTCTCCAATCATCAACGGATCGGAGCTCGGCGGCATGTGGGTGGAGCGATCCCACTCGCCAAGACCGCCCAGCGGGATAAACGGCGAGCGGTCGCCCAGCCGCTGCCACGTTTTTCCGTCGCGGCTGACCGCCAGTTGAAAATAGAGGCGCACATCCCCGGGTTCGTTGTGGAAGAAGTGTACGAGGCCGATCTGGATGCCTTCGTAGGGAATGGCCCGCAGGCTGTAGATCTCCGAGATCTCGGAGTCGTGTTCATCGCTGGCCATCACGAGCTCGCCCTTGGCGGGCGTCCAGTGCAGGAAGTCTTCGCTTTCGAGCCGGATCACCGCGCGCCCCCCGTTGTATTTAAAGTTCTCGCTGCCGGCGTACTTTGCCTTCTTTTCCGGCGTAATGACCCCGAAGACGCGGGCCAGCGCCACCCAGCGACGGCGGGACTCGTCGAACGTAATGTGGAGCGGGCAGTCGTAAACTGCGTCCGAGACCGGCTGATTGACGGGCGTCCAATTGATGCCATCCGGACTGAAAGCCACGCCGAGCCCGGTCATCTTGCCGCCTTTGGTGGCACCGGGGCGCACGTAGTTCCGGTCGATCCAGAGATACGACATCTTGTAGCGACGCTGCGGATCGGCGTCGCGCGGATCCTTCACGACGCCGCCGAGGTTGCAGAAATAGGTCCAGCCGCGCTCGCGCGAGCGCAGGTAATCCAGCTTGTCCTTGGGGGCGTCCTTGATCGCGAATTCGTATCCGCTCAGGACCACGCGATGGTTGGGCTCGGGATCGAATTGCGGAAAGAGCCCGAGCTTCGGACGGTCCCAGTGAATGCCGTCCTGGCTCGTGAGGTAAAACACGCCCCGGCCGTGGGCGTCGACCCAGGCCTTGAAGATTTTCTCCTGCTCATCGTAGATGACCGACGGGAAGGTGACGCCCACACCCTCGAATTTGTTCGTGCGCAGGATGAGCGGGTTGGCCGGATGTTTGGTCACCGGTTGCACGCGGCGGGTGAGGTGCGTGCTGCTCTCGATCAGATAGTCGTCAAGAACGAGCTGACGGTGCGTGCCGATGGGGATCGGTGCGGCGGCAGGATCGCTCGCGACAGGGAACCCGGAGGGCGCGCTGATGATCAGGGAAGCGATGAGGGCTAATTTCTTCATGGTGCGGAGGTGAGAGCTTCGATCGAAAGGCGTTCGAGACGGACATCGTCAAACCGGACGGGCGATTGCGGGGATTCGCAAACCACCGCGTCGCGGGGAGGTTTTTTTCGATCGAACGATGTCAACAATTCCCGGAGCACACCGGTGGCACGCCGCGGTGGATTGATTGGGCTCTAGAATTGCCCGCCGATGCCCACCTGAATCCTCGGATCAAACGTATACCAGTTGTTTTGCCGCTCCTTGAATCCAATGTAGGTTTCGACGCTGGGCGCGGAGGTGAAGTTGTCGACATCGAGAAACACGCTCAGCTTCCGGGAGAAATTGTATTTCGATTTCCAGTTCCAGATCATGCGCGACCGACGGTACTGGACCAGTACCGGATTGGCGTTCGCAGCCAGCACGTGTCCGCCGTAGGCAACGGCCTGCAGCCGCAGTTCGAAACCGTAGCCGCGGTAGCTCAGCCCGAGCGAGCCGGATTCGGGCACAAAACCCGCCAGCGATGAAGAGGTCACGTTGGTCGTTCCGCCATAGTTGCCCTCGGTTTTCAGTTTGGTGAAGGTGGCATGCACCCCGAAACCCTTGGACCACCCGGGCAGGAAGGTCAGTTGCTGTTGGTAGCTGAACTCGAGACCTTCAACGGTGGCGGTGCCGCGGTTAGCCTGAGTGGTCAGGGTGTAGCCGGCGTATTCCCCCTGGAAACCGTTGTCCCGACCGGAACCGATGATCGAGGTTTCGGTATAGATATAGTCGCCGATGTTCTTGCGGAACGCTCCGGCCGAAATCGAACCCTGGGACTTGAAGTAGTAGTCTGCCACCAAATCGTAGCTGTGGACGAACTGCGGCTTCAGGTTCGGGTTGTTGCGCGTCACCCGGGCAGTCTCGTCGACCACCGTATCGGAGGGGATGATCGTGCCGAAGGCCGGCCGGCCAATGCCGGTCGCCCAGCTGGCCCGCGTCACCAGGCGCGCGATCGGTTCGTATCGCAGGTGCACACTGGGAAGTACGTTCCGATACAGGCCCTTGTTCGACTGCCGTCCGCCGTACTGCGCGTTCACTCGCCGGAGGTTCTCCTCCGGCGTGACGGTTCCGGCCCATGCCGCCCGGCGCGCCCGCTCTTCGGGCGAGATGTAGGTTAGTGGCCCCTCTCC
This sequence comes from Verrucomicrobiota bacterium, assembly GCA_016209255.1. GTDB lineage: Bacteria > Verrucomicrobiota > Verrucomicrobiia > Opitutales > Opitutaceae > ER46. The sequence goes on along the minus strand of JACQWL010000623.1, from coordinate 29,027 downwards.
CTCATCGCGGGTTTCCTCCACCCTCATTCCACCGAGCACTGAGGCCCGGCCGAAACGCAGATGCCCCAAGATATAGGCGGCGGAAATACGTTCGACGAGCTGGCGGCGTGACAGCAGCGAACTTTGGAGGCCGAACGGCAGATCCTCGGACCACAGCCTGGGATTCTGTTCGATATGCCGGGCCACCGCGTACGAATTCGGATAGGGAATCGCCCCACCCAGATCGGTCTGATATTTTCTGAAGTCGGAATCGGAATTGCGGGGATCGATCGTATCCCGGAACTGGGCGAGGTCGCGATTGTCGTCGGCGTTGCCGAGGACTCCGTCCGGACCGGTATAGAACCACCGGCGGAAGACTTGGCGAAGCTTGCGCGATTCCTCCTGGAAGGAGAGCCCGGTTTTCACGTAGGTAGGCAGCGGGAAGGCGAAATCCTTTTTCACATCGAGCTTGGCGTTGAAAATCCGGGATTTGAAATCGTTGGCGGTATCGTCGAGTCGCAGGGTGGTGTAATTGTTGAGATTATACATGTCCGGCCCTGCGGTCTGGGTGACCGCGGGCCAGGTCGCATCCTTGGAGCGATCAATCGTCCAACCGATATTCGAGAGGGTTGCGAACGTGTTGCCCGATATACGCGAGGGCTGGTCCCGGTTGTTCAAAGAATCGGAATAGCTCAGGCCGTAGGTAATGTTCAGGCGGTCCAGCCGATGGCGGACGAGCGGCTGGAAAACAAGGGTCTGGGCGTAAAGGGGCTGTCGGAAATCATTCAGGGTCATCGTCGTGTTGGCGGCGGGAAACACGCGGGTAAACTCGCCCGTGGAATTGGGTGCGACCTGCCCGCCGCCCGTGCGGTTGCCGCTGGCGTCGACCGTGGCGAACGTTGCCGGGTTGGACAGGATGGCTCCCGGATTGCTGTTCAGGATGTGCGAATAGTTGTAGGTGAGGCCGGCGGAAACGGTCGTGCTTTCGCTCCACCGGTAATCGAGCTTCACGCCGGTGAGGAATTTCGTGCGGTTCACGCTCCACGGCCTCCGGGTGTAGTTGGTGATCGGCGTGGGCACCGGATTGGGATTGTTGAATCCGTAGGAGAAGGCGGATTTGGTGTGGGTGAGCTGGAAATTAGTCCAGGCGGCCGTCACGGCGATGCCCACGTTTCTCTTCGCGCCCAGCACGTCCAGATACTGGAAGTTGAAGAACGGCCCGTAGCCCGCGATCGGTTCCTTCCACTTGGGCGAGTAGGCATGGAAGGTGGGCTGGGTCGTAAGACCCGCGGAATAGGTGATCTGCCTTCCGCCCGACCGATCGAACGCACTTTTGGTCACGAGGTTGATCCCCCCGCCGACCGAGGCCCCCTCCATGTCGGGCGTCGCCGCCTTCGTCACTTCGATGCTCTCGACGTTGCCCACGCCCATCTGGTCGAAGAGGAAATTCCGCGCCGTGTTGCCCGCCGAGGAGGCCATCTGCTGGCCGTCCATCGAAACCGAATTCAGGTTCCCGTCGATTCCGCGGATGCTGATCTGGCGCGCCTCCAGGTCGTTGTAGATGGCCGATATTCCGGCGACGTTCTCGAGCAGGTTGGCGATGTTCGCGTCGGCCCGGTTGCCAAAGGTGTCCGCGGATATGATATTGACCACGTTGGGGGCCTGACGCCGCAGCGCCTCCGAGCGGGCGGTCCCCTCCCGGTCACCGGCCACAATGAACTTATCGAGCTTGTAAATCTCCGAGGTGAGGGCGACGTCGCGGACGGCCGGCCCGTCGGAGCCGATTCCGATCGGGATCCGCTGCGGATCCAAGCCGCTGAAGCTCACCACCAGGATGGCCGCCCCCGAAGAAAGCCCGCTGAGGCGGTATCGTCCCTCGCGGTCGGTTATCGCCGTGCGGGTCGTGCCGTCCACGGCCACCACCGCGCCCTGCAGGTACGAGCCGGTGGCGGCGTTTTGGATCTGGCCGGTGATACTTCCGGTCTCCGGTCCCGCCGCGGCCGCCGATGCGGAGCGGATGAGTACTGCCAGGGTGACGGCAACGAGGAACGACAAGGAATGCCGGGGTAGGTGTGTCGGTTTCGTTATCATGGCTGTGCTTGACGATCGATGGGCTTTGATTTGTGGGCCTGCATTCGAGGACTCGATCCGGTAAGACGGCAACACGGTTCGAAACCTATCCGCGGTGGCTTCATGGTCGGCGGGCCCCTGATGCAACTGAGGCCAGAATGGCGCGCCGACCAAATCACACAAGTACGACGAACCTGTCTTTTCGTTAGACAAGCGTGCGGTGGGGGGGCTACCGGCGGGGGCGCAAATCAGGGTCCCGGGCCCGAAAGGCGTTCAAGGCGCAAACCAGTCCTCGCGGGTGGCGGAGAAAAACGGTTCCACCCCGGAGATGAGTTTCTCGCTGTGGGGACTGTCGCCCGCGGCGATAAAGGCGATCAACCGGCCTTTGCCCAGTTGGTGCCGCTGTTCCGCCGTGTCGCCCGCCGTCGAACGAAACAGAAGTTCCCAAGTCCCGGCATCGCGAATGGCATAGGGCGAGCGGGCGGGGAACTTCGAGCGGACGGTCACAACATCCTCCGTTATTTGCGTAAAGAAACGGGCGCCCGCGTAGTACTGCCCGCCCAGGTCGTGGACACCCAGGGTTCCACCTCGCCGCGCCTGGTGAACGATTTGTGCGTCGGCCAGGAGCAAGGCGCAGGTCACGGGATCAAAGCCCTCGAACTCCAGTTTGTACGTTTCCGACGGTCTTGCGCCCGGCAGCAAAATGTTCGCCATCGCCGGGTGGGCGGCGAGCAGCTCATAGCCCTCGCCCTCGGCCGTCACGACGGTGGGCTTGGCGCCGACCAACTCGCGCTTGGCGACCGTGCGTCCGGCCGAATCCGACACCGTCAGGGCGATCGGTTTCTCGCCGGTCTTCGAAAGCCGGACGAACACGTTCAGGTCGCCTTCGCGCCGCGGCCGGACATAGGCCGTGCCCACCGCCGTCTTGTCCGCCTTTGCGGCGGGGTTCAGCGAGAAGAACGTGTCGCGTCGGAAAACTGCATTTGGCGGGACCCCGGCCTGATCGCCGAGAGTGGCGCCGACCAGAATGGGCAGCAGATACAGGCGATAAAACTCATTGCCCCGAATGCTGTAAGGCGGCGGCTTCGGCAGCGTGAAATCCATCTCGGGCACCACATCGCTCAACGAGTGCGCGATGTCCGAGGCGATCTCGGCGTAGTTGCGGTCCTGCGTCTGTTCGTAGGCCCACTGGCTGCCAATGATATTTTCGACGTGGCGCTCCACGCCGCTCTCGGGGTCGGTCAGCACCGTACCCTTTAGATTGCGCAACATCACGTCCTGTAAACGAGGATCGCGCCAGAGCCGTTGCTGGAGGACCAGGCCATTGTAAAGATAGATGCGCGGCGGGCGAAACTCGTTGATGGTCGGAACATATTCGCGGTTGGCCGAGAGGTTCCTCCATTCTTCCGCAAACCGCTTCACCTGCGGATTCCAGGTTTCTTGGTAGGCGTTAACCCAGAATACGTTCATGTTATAGGCCTCGCGACCGCCGGTGCGGCGATACCAGGCGGGCAGCTCCTTCGGATCCTTCGCGGTGGTGGCAAGGGTTCCGTCAATGATTTCCTGCATCACTTCCCGGGCCCGCTTGTGGCCGGTCAGGTGATAATAATAGGAAAGGAAATGCACCTACCGGATCCTGCCGCAATGCCAGCGGCCGCTGCGTGAGCGCGTTCAGCTCCGGCGGCGATCGCCGCGACGTCTGGTCGTGGAAGGAAAAAGTCAATTCGTGCGTCCGCGCCGCACCCTCGGCGGTGTACTGAAAGAATTCGTGTCGCGCCCGTTCGTGGACAAAATGGCCTTCCTCGCGCGTCCAGGGGTGGACTTTCCAGACCGGATGGTGGAAGAACTCTGGCGTCATCAGGGCCCGGGGCGTGAATGACATGCTCGGTCCGCGCGACGGCCACAGCTGGACGTGAAGGCGTCCGTCTCCGACTTCAAAGGCATTCGGATACATCTGCCAGGCGTGGCGCAACGCGATACTGATGCCCCGTCCATCCTGACCCTGTAGATTGATCCAGCCGCCCAGGCGTTTTCCCTCCGTCGCCTTCTGGTTGCCGGCGGTTACGGCAAAGTGATCGGCCTCATCCTGTTGGGCGGTGAGCTGCCGGGCAGGATTCCAGTGCGTCTCCCATGGGAGGCCGGCGGCATCGCTCATCCCCAACCGCGCGGTTCCCGTCTCACCGAGGTTCGGACGAAGGCCAAGTGAAATTTCCCGACCGCCCACCATGTAGTTGTTGACCATCCACGTTAGCGTATGAAACACGCGGACAAAACTCTCCCCTTGGAAGAACTCATAGCGCACATCCAGCCTTGCCACGGGCTTTTCCATATACGACAGACCACTATGACTGTGGAAAAACGCCGTCGCCTTCACCGAGGCGTACAACGGCGTCGCCTCCTCCAGCGTGACGCGCCAGTTGTGGATTACGGTGTGGACGACCCCTTTGCCATCGGCCAGGGTCAGGACGAACGGGGGCTGCACTTCGGCGAGCATCGGATGTCCATTGAGCAGCGCCTGATCGAAGAGAACCGGCTTGGTCCCAGATAGGGCAACCCGCAGCGGGCCGGTGTCGACCGTAACGTTTCCGTCCCGCACCATGGCGATCGGGGGGCCGGTTGGGGTGACCGGATTCTGGCCGGGTTCGAAAAAATACCGTTCATCCGCGCTCGCCTTGAACCGCAGCAGCAACCACTTGACATCCGTTTTTTCGACGTTCCACCAGCCGGTGGCTTCGGCCGTGAACGGCACCGGCCTTCCCTGGCGGTCGACCAGTCGGCCCCCGGGGACGGAGGTCAATTCGGCCTCGGGGAAAACCAATCCGGTCGCGGCTGGAAAATCGCGGACGGCCAGCGCACCCTCCGCCAGCACCTCGATGCCAATGCGTGGCGCACGGGCGACGACGTCGGCAGCGCTGAGGGCAGTGCCGTCGCGATTAGCGGTCGCCGCGGCACCGGCGCCGGTGGGAAACGTGACGACAAGCGAGGCCAAAAGAGGGAGGTAAGGACTTTCCCGTATCATGGTGTTTCCGTGGGTTCCTGGGTGGCATGGTTTTCTCGCCTATGGCTTGCCGTAGGGCACGGCCTTGGCGTCGTGGTCTGGCGTCACAGAGCTGATTCGGGTCACCAACCGGGTATGCGGTCCGCCGGCTGGGGGAATTGGAATGTCGTCGGTCTCGCCGAAACCGCGGGGTTCTGCTGAAGAGCGCCTTCCCGTCGGGGCCGAAAAGTTCGAAACACCCCGGAAACTTGGGGGCACGGACCTTGAGCGTCAGCGGCGCGCCGACATCGAGGGCCGAGATGTTGAACTGGCCGCCGTTGGAGGTCTGCCCTCCCGCCCTGGCCGTTCATGCCGTTCGGATTCGCGAGGATGCGCCAGGACTCACTGTCGCTCTTCGGCACGGTGGCCTTGAATCTCTCCGTATACGTCGGCGCGAGGTTCAGATTCAGCTCAGGGCCTTCATGTGTGGGCCGAGAGGAACATATAGATGCGATTGTCCTTGTGTTCCTCCTCATCGCTTAATGTGTCGCCGAGATCGCCCGGCCACGAGCCGTCGCCGTTCGTGTCCAGCAAGGCCGCGTGGAGGCCGTCGTACGCCTTCTTTTGGATCACAAACTTGAGTGGACCGGTCGTCACCGTGATCGCGTCGGCATCCTGCTGGACGGCCACCGGCTGCGCAGGTACCGCCTGCGGCTCGACCCCATACTCCAATTTGTAGGTCGGGCTCTTCCCACCGCGGTCGTCCGCCACAAACGCCAGCCCCAGCCAGCGGATGCTCCCGTGCGGCGACCAGCGGGCGCGCACATCCACCTGGCAGGGCACTTCCTGTCCGTCGGCCAGCAGACGAACTCGGGCGGCATCCGCGAGATCTCCCTTCGGGAAAGGCACTCCCGTTCGCACTGGCCAGGACGTATCTTTGAGGAAGTCGCGGCGGGGGAGCGTCAGGCGCAATCGCCCGTGCTCCTTGATTCCTGCGGGACGCGTCTCTGCGATCTTCCGGGACCGCCACGCGGCGGTGGACGACTCGTTCGCGCCGGTCACGGTGGCCGTGAGGGCGTAGTCGCCCTCAGCCAGGTTTCTGATCGGAAGCAGAAACGCAACCATCTGTTCCCCAGGTGCGCCAAGCGACTGGCGCGCGATGACGGTGTCCCCCTGCGCCAAGCTTAGGTCCACGGCCAATTGTCCCAAGGGGGTCTTTGTGGGAACGATTGTGACGAAGCCTCGTGCGTCGACATCGGAATTGCGGTACACGTGGCGATCGAGGACCAGAGCGGCCGTCACCTGCGCCTGCTCCGCCGCCGGCCGCTTGACGAAGCGCACCTCCTCGGCGAGTTGGACCTCACCGGCCGCCGGTCGCCCCTCCCAGCGCACCAGCCACTCCGTCTTGGCCACGTTCTGACTCATTGTCCCTCCCTCCTGACCCGCGAGTCCAACGCAAACCGATGACGCGATCCCCCCAGCTAACGGTTGATTGATCGGAAACCGGATTCTCATGGATTGTAGTACCGCCCATCCGGCGCCGAGGCCGGGCTTCTTCGCGGGGTTCAGTTCTGGACGAATTCTCATTCTTCAGACCTTTATCGAGCGGAGGCTTGGATGAACGCATTTCCGACGGTATCGATTGCGCCGGCGAAGCCCGGTCCACCGGCTCCAATGTAGCCTTGGCTTGCGCCGCTCCCGTCGGAACTGACCCAAAAGGCGTAGAGCGCGCCGCGCGTGAGGTGGAAACGGAACCGCACCGGCTGGCCGGCAAGCCGCGACAGGTCGTCCCCTTTTTTCCAACTTACCTTCAATCGCGTCTTGTCGTCGCTCAAAGCGACGCAGTCATCCTTCGTGAACGGCGCGATGATCTTGCCATTCCGATCGAGTGCCTCGACGCGCAGCGCGCCCCGCGGGGCGGCGAGGTTCACGAAGAGGTGGCGCCCCGAAAACATCACGGGGCGCGTGGTGAGGGTCGCCTCACGCTCGCCCGCTTCCATCGAGGCGAAACCGTCGCGGCGGAAGAAAAAGAGGCCGGTCGTATCTTCCCTGGCGTTGCGGCCGCTTGCATACATGAAAAGCCGATCGCCCACGACGAGACAGCCCCCGCCCACGCTCTGCACGTTGCCGTAATTCCATGTTCTCGGGTCGTTGCTGACGGGTATCACCGCCTCGCGGAACGGGCGGTCCCAGTGGAAGCCGTCGCGACTGAAACCGAGCATGATATCGTTGATTTTCGGCTGATCAACGCCCTTTCCGCTCGAATGCCAGACACTGAACAGGCCCAGCATCACGCTTTCATAGGGCGCGGCATCGAGGTTATAGAGTTCCGACTTTATCTCATCAGGCGCCACGCCCGGGGAGTCGAGCCGATCGGCGGCGACCCAGAACGGCGGCGCGCCAGCCGGCCAATCTTCGTGCAACTCGCCCCCGCTCCATTGCGAACCGGCGAGGAAGTCGCCCGCCTCCCCGTATTTTCGCGCGCGATGATATTGATGGAATGGTTTGGTGGTGTACTTTCCCGGGCCCTTGTTTAGAAACGCGCGGATGCTGAACACCCACACCTTGCGGAACGGATTGTAAAACATCGTCGAACGGTCGCCGGCCGGGCCGCACCAGATCGGCGCGCTCCAGTGAATCCCGTCGGGCGACGTGTGCACTGACGCGCGCCAGGAATCCCGCTGAAACTGGAAGAACTTGAACCGCTGGGCCGCGTCCTTCGCATCGTGGTCCAACCAGATCGTGCTCGAATCGCGCTGTCCGCCCAGGAGCACCACATTCGAACCTGGCTGCACGTCGAGCGGCGGCTTTTTCCAATGAATGCCGTCCGTCGACGTCGCATAACACGTGCCGCTGCCGTGGGAGGGCCGGTACCAGATCTTGAAGAGCTTGTCCGCCGGATCGAAGAAACAACCGTCGCTGAAGGCGATGGCGCTGGCGGGCGGGGTCGCGAATTTTTCCCATCGTTTGTCAGGTCTGAGCACGGGGTTGCCGGGGTGAGGCTCCGCCTTGTGGAACCGCCGCGTAAGCGTGGTCTGCTCGACGAGGAAATCGTCCACGAACAACTGCCGGCCCACGTCAATTGGGATGACCGCGGGCGGACGCTCGAGGTAAGGCAACCGCATCGGCTCAAAGGTTTTCAATTCCGCCACCGAAACCCGTGGCGGCCAGACGGCTGGAAGTTCGATGCCGTTGTAAAGAACTTCGCCGCCGGCAGCCCAGGCGGAAACGGCGAGGAGCGGGATCGTGACGCGAGCGAGCGATTTCATGTCGATGAGCAATGGCCGAGGTTTATCCGAATCGAAAATGCCGGTTGTCGCCGTGGGAGTGACTGGGCGCAGGGTCAAACGCGTGCAACGAGAATCGGGGTCTATGATCTTGGCCAGCCCGCTTCGTGCGGCTGAAACCAATCGTCCGGGCTGGCGGCGAAGTACGGTTCCACGCCTTTCATCCGCCACTCGGCAGCACCGCGGCAGCCGCTGCTGGTCAGCACGATCATGCGTCCCGCGCCGGTCGGCCGGACTGATTCCGCCTCGGTGAACAGCTTGGGACGAAAAATCAAGTCGAGCGTTTTGGCGTCACGCAGGGTGTAAGGCCGGCGAACGCGGTTGAAGTAACTCATGGTTTTGCTCGTGGTCCGGGATACGATCCGGATCGGGGTGAAGACCTGCGCACTGCTCAGGGGTTCGTGGGCATGCATCAAGTCAGGTGGCAGATGGTGTACGATCTGCGCGTCGCTGATCACGGCGACGGGCGCCCGGTCCGCCTTTCGCATCGTCACCTTGAACACCTCTCCCGCTTTGGCGTTTCCGACCGCCAGATCGCCTTGAAAAAGCGTGAACTGACCGGGCTGCGACGCGATGGGTTTCGACGCGATGGTGGCGTTGGCCGCGGAATTTCCGTCCGCGCGCACCACATCCACCGCCAGCGTGTTGTTTGCATGACCTTTGGCGAGGCAACGGATCGTGAGCGCTCCTCCCTGGCGGGCCCGGACGAAAACTTCCGCGCGAAATTCCTTCTGTCCCGGTGCCTGCCACATCTGAAAAAAGTTGTCGCGGAAGACGTGCGGCCGATTCCAGTCATAGCCCAATTGCTGGCCAAGGCTCGCTCCCGTGAGGATCGGCATCAGATGTATTCGGTAGAGCGAATTGCCCGTGTACTCGTACGGATAATAGTCGGGAATCACCGCGCCGGAAAAATCGATGTCCGGCACGAGATCCGCCATGCCCCGCGCGATGTCCCACGCGGCATCGGCAAAGCGACGGTTTTGGGTTTGTTCATAGGCCCACGGGTAGGCGATGCTGTCTTCCTCCGCCTGATGACGTGTAACACCGCCATGGGTGGCAAGCGATGCGACGTCCAGATGGCGGAGCATCACCTCCCGGGTCGCCGGGTCGCCCGAAAGCCGATGTTGGAGGACCAGGCCGTCGTACACGTAAACAGGGGGCTCCTTGAACGTGTTGTCGTTGGGCCGGTACTGGCCGCGGATGGTGGAGGTGCGTCCGTTCCCCGCCAGCCGCAAAATCTCGGGATCCCATGTTTCCTCCCACGCGTTCGCCCAGAAGACGTTCATGTTGTACATCTCGCGGCCGCCGTTGGAGAGGTTGTAATATTCCTTGCCTGGTTCCTTCGCGCGGAGGGTATTCTCGTACTGCAGCGTGAACTCCTTCGTGCCCGCAATCACCTCTTCCACGGGAGACGATCTCTGCATCGTCGAAAAACCGCCGGTCGTCCCCGCGGAGAAAAAGCAGCCAGGGGATCAACTGCTGGCCATATTGCCCGTTATCCATCCAGCGGTAGAAATGGGCGTTCGGATCTTCAATCGACTCGTGCCGGCCCCAACGGACCATCCCGTAGCGAAGCAAGCCGAAATTCTGCGTCCCCACCCACCGCCCCATGGCCATCCGGCCGATCTGGTTGACGGCCCGCTCAATCTCCGGAAAGTTTTTCGCATCGCTGGGCAGGATCGTGAAACCCATGAAGGGAACCCGCATCGCATGGACTGGATCCTGCCGCACCACGACTGGATGCTGGGTGGCGCTGTTCAACTCGGCGGCGGTCCTTCCGGCGTTGCCTTCCTTCGTCATCCAGGTCAGCGTGTGATAGATGCGGATGAACGCTTCTCCTTTGAAAAATTTGCAGCGCACGTCCACCCGCGCCACTGGCCGGCCGTTCGCGTTCTGCCAGAATCCCGTGGCCTTCACCGACGCACGGGCAGGCGTGGATTCTTCGATCGCCATCCTCCAATCATGAATCCTGACCGGCACCGGTTGCCTGCCGTCGTCGACCGCCAGGATCAGATCGCCGGCTCCGACGGAGGCAATGGTCTTCCGTGCCAGGCTGATGTCCCGGAACAGACCGCCTTTCGCGGGATCCATGCGCACCTGTAAAGGACCGGTGTCCACGATCATTTCCCCGCCGGCCTCGCGCGCCATCGGGCCACCCTTGGCTGGCGCGGCTGATTTTCCAGCTTCGAAGAAATAGTGCCGATCGGTCGATGCCCTGAAATGGAGGAGCAGCCATTTGATGTTTTGCTTCGCTGGTTCCCACCAGCCGGTGGCCTCTGCCTCGAAAGGAACGGTCCGCCTGCCGCAACATAGCCGTGGCTCGCGCCGTTTGAATCCGGGCAAATCCAAAAGGCATAGAGACTCCCGCTCTTTACGTGAAAGCGGATCCGCACGGGTTGCCCCGCGCGGGCGGACAAATCGGCCGCGCCCTTCCATCTGACGGCGGCTTTGGTGCGGTCGCCGGTCACCGGTTCACAGTTCGCCGCTGTGAAGGGCGAAATCACCTTGCCGTCCCGGCCGAGAACCTCGGCCCGCAGCTCACCCTGCGGCACGGCCGCATTGACGAACAGGTGCTTGCCCTGGAAGCGCAGCGCCCGGGTGGTTAGCGCGCCGGTCCCGTCCATCGAGGCAAATCCATCCCGCCGCAGGAACGCCACGCCGGTCTGATCGAGGCCTGCACTGCGACCGCTGTGATACATCTTGAAAACTTGATCCTTCGGGTCCCACCACACGCCGTCGGAGAAGGCCATCGCGGTCTTCGGGTTCTGGTAGATTTTTTCCCAGCGCTTGTCCGGCTGCACAATGCCGTTGTGCAAGGTTTCGGCGGCGACCGCGGGGAGGGCGGAGCCGCTTAGGGCGAGAACCAGCAGCAGATGTTTCATGGGGATGGGCTCTGGGGATCCGGATGCAGCGCCGGGGAGGGAATGGGGGCACCATGGACTGACATCCGGCATCACTCAATGACCGACCGCTTGTCTAACAAAAAACAAGCAGACGGCACTTGAAGAAGGCGCGTCGGTGGCCATGATTGGACCGGTTCCGCATCCGGCGGGGCCGACCCCACCCACCATGACCTCATTCATATCCTGCTTGTCGTCTGCGGTTCGCGTTCCGAACCGCTGTTCGTTGGTTTGCCTCCTGTTGGTGACAGAAGCAATTTTCCGGCCAGCCGCGCCGGCGGCGGAAGCGCCGGCGCCGGCCGGCGCCGGCACGCCGAAGGATACCACGGTCCTCTCGATCTTTGAAGTCAGAGCCGACAAAGACGAGGGGTACCGCTCGACGACAACGACGTCCGGTTTCAACAGCCTGACGACGATTAGAAACACCCCCGGGTCGATCTCCGTGATGAACCGGGAACTGATCGATGACCTGATTGCAGTGGACGTGGCCGAGATTTCCAAATTTGGCATTACGGGCGAAGTTGGCACGGCCACCGAGGGCCAGAGTGGCGGCATGGCGGGAGGCGGAGCGCACGTCTTTCGCGGAATCGTGGCCAACATCCAGCTCCGCAACGGCTCAAACTGGCAGACCCCGCTGGATTCCTATAACCTCGATCGCGTCGAGCTTCTGCGTGGTCCCAACGCATTCCTCAACGGAGAGGGTCAGGCGGGCGGCATGCTGAACCAAATCACCAAACAGGCGGTGTTGAGTCATGACTTCCAGAAGATCAACCTCCTCTTTGGTTCCGACAATTTTTTCCGCTCGGAATTCGACATCAATCGCCGGCTGCACAGCAAGTTTGCCGTCCGGGCCGTCGCCGTTTTTCACGAGCAGGATTCCTTCCGGAATCACGCCAACCGGAATTTCAAGGCGGTGTACTTCTCGGCGAACTACCAGCCGTTCAAAACCACCTCGATCAAGCTGGATTTGGAAACCCAGAGAAATATCAGCACGTCATTGGGCGCAATCCACGCGGACGCATTTTCCACCACCGACCGGACCGGCGCGACCACGCTTATCACCAATACCATCGGCGGGTGGACTTATGTTCCGGGCAACGGCATGGTCTACGATTCGGTCGGTCTTCGCCGTTCGTCGGGAACGAATATCTTGCTGCCGTTCCAGTTTGGTCAGGCGATCATGCCCCGCCGATGGAATATTCAAGGCCCGGACAGTATTTTCAACTTTCAAAACAAGGCGCTCGCCTTGAATGTAGATCAGAAAGTCGGCGAAAACCTGAATCTCAATGCCAATGTCAATCTGAACGACACGTTCAGACAATTGACGGCCCGGGGCGGCAGTTCGGCGGCGGGCATTTACCGGGACGTCAACCCGACGCTGCCTTCCGGAAGACCAAACCCCTATTACAACGAATTGTACACCGAACATTACTGGCAAAGCATCAGGTCTCATATCGGTGAGCCAAAAGCCAACTTTAAGTTGGCGGCGGTTTACGATCTGAAGCTGCCATTCATGACCCAGCGAATTCTGGTCAAAGGGACCTACTTCAGAGACAACCCGTCACCGAACAACGGCCATGCGGAGGCGGTCGATTATAATGGCCCGCTCTGGAAAGGTGGTGCGTTTGATCCTGCCAGCACGCAGGCGGCGCATAACGCCAACAACCTGATCAGAAATCAGAACCATTTCTACCGCCGGCTTTACTTGCGAGATGGCGACAGCAACGCCTATACGAATGCCGAACCCATACCGGGATCGGATCGGACTGGTCCTCGGCTGGACCGCGGTTACATGCGGAATGCCCAGGACGGTGCCGGCGGGCGGGCAATCAGCAGAATATTCTCCATCACGAGCTACGGGGCCGGAATGTCCGGTTCTTACCTGAAAGACCGGCTGCACACTTTGGCCGGCTGGCGCCGGGATGGGGTTGACCAGAATTTGCACCGGGATTTCTATAATTATGTGAGGAAAGATGTCTTTGCGCAACCGGGCCTGGTGCAGGCGTCGGCGGATGTCTCCAAGTTTGAAGAAAACAGCCAGGATTCGATCAACTATGGCGCGGTGCTTAACGCGGTTCCTTTTGTCAGCATGTATTACAATTACGCGCAGAGCGTCGCGATCTCCTCGGGCATCGGCGCCGGCACCTTGTTCGACAATACAATCCGGGGCGTACCGACCGGCGACGGGGACGAGTTTGGCCTGCGCTGGTCGTTTTTTGGCGACCGGCTCGAGTCCAACTGGACCAAATATCGGAGTAATGTCCTCCGAAGTTCCATCACCGCCTCGCTGTTGGCGAGGACGGAATTGCAGGGCATCTTTCCCGAGGTCAATTTGAACGGCAGCGACACGCAGGCCACCAAGGCGGAAGGCGTGGAATTTGAAACGATTGCAAATCTCACCAAGAATTGGCGGCTGATCTGGAATTATTCCACCAACAAGCTCGCTCTCTCGCAGCGCGTGCCCTTGACCAAAAAGTATCGCGACGCCGCGAAGGCGAAGAATAGTCCGACGCCCGAGACCGATGCGTATCTTCTGACGGTGCCCGAGGGCGTTCCGGTCACGGGTTTCACGAAGGCTCGTTCGAACCTGGTGACCAATTACCGCTTCAGTGAAGGATTCCTCAAGAACGTGTCCGTGGGCGGAGGCATGCAATATCGCAAGAAGTCCTACCTGGGTAATTTCGACCTCGACCGGAACGGAACGGCCGAGGAGCTGTATTCGCCCGGATATTTCCTTGGAAATCTCAGCTTCGGATACCGCACCCAGTTATGGAAGCGCAAGGTCGATATGAACCTCGTGATCAGCAATGTCTTCGACAAATATTACTATCGGGCGTTTGCGCTGGGTGCCGGTGCGTGGGGCGAACCGCGGAGCTTCCGGTTTGCGATTCGCAGCGATTTGTGAAACGGAGAGGCGGATGGGCGGTCTCTTCCGTTCCGAGAACGGTTTGCGCAACCACGAAACCGAATGATCCTGCGCCTCTCCGTCATACTGTTCGCGATCCTGACCTCCGTCGGCGCCGCCCCGGATCGTCGGCCGCCCAACATTTTGTTGATTGTGAGCGACGACCAGCCGCCGGATACAATCCGGGCGTTGGGCAACACCTATATCGACACGCCGAACCTGGATCGCCTCGTCAACGAAGGCGCCTCCTTCGTCCGGGCGATCACGGGCAACCCGGTTTGCATTCCGAGCCGGGCTGAGATCATGACGGGGGCAACCGGGTTTCGCAACGGATCCCCGCCTTTCGGAAAGGCAATTGATCCCGAAATGGCGCTCTGGGCGGAAACGATGCGAAAGGCGGCGTATCATGCCTGGTATTCGGGCAAGTGGATGAACGACGGCACGCCGAAGACGCGCGGCTACGAGGAAACCCGCGGGCTCTACTCCGGCGGCGGGGGCGGCGGCCCCGGCAAAATCACTTACCCCACAGCGTATCACGGGCGTCCTTCCACCGGCTATGGGTCCTGGACCTTCAAGACGAATGACGGAAAACCCGAGGTCGAGAAGGGCGTCGGGCTGACGCCGATCACCGATCGGCACATCGCCGACGGTGCGCTTGAGTTCATCAACCGCCGGCCGGACAAGCCCTTCTTCCTGCACGTCAACTTCACGGCGCCCCACTTTCCGCTGCACTTTCCGCCGGGCTACGAAAAAAAATACGATCCGGCCGCGATTCCGTTGCCGCGAAATTTCCTTCCGGAACACCCGTTCGACCACGGCAACACCGTGGGGGGTGACGAGCAACTGCTGCCGTTGCCCCGCGACCCGGCCGAGGTGAAAGCCAACATCGCCGCCTCGTATGCCTTGATTTCACACATGGACGAGCAGGTCGGACGACTGCTGCAGGCACTGCGCGAGACCAACCAGCATTCGAAAACAGTCGTGATCTTCACCAGCGACCACGGGATGGCGAACGGGAGTCACGGGCTCATGGGAAAGCAAAACATGTACGAGCATACGATCGGGGTTCCGCTGATCATGGCCGGCCCCGGAATTCCCCGTAACCAACGTTTCGCCGCCCAAATCTATTTGCGCGACCTGTATCCCACGGTCTGCGAACTCGCGGGCATTCCCATCCCGGCAACCGTTGAAGGCAGGAGCGTGGTGCCGGTTCTGGCCGGTCTCGCGCGGGAAATTTATCCGGAAGTCTATGCCTACTGGCACAAACCGACGAAAAATGCCGAGCTGCCGATTCAGCGGATGGTCAGAACCGAACGCTGGAAGCTCATCTACTATTCGCACCTGAACCGCTATCAGCTCTTCGATCTCGCCAGCGATCCGCATGAACTGAAGGATCTATCGTCCCATCCGGATTACGGGGGCCTCAGGGCTGGTCTGCGGAGGAAAACGAACGAGTGGTTTGCGCCCCGAATAAAACCTTATTCCAACTCGCTTTCACGATGAGGCTCAATCGCCTGCCGGTAGGAGACTGCTTGCAGGCGATTTGGCGCTGGTCCCGCCAGGAACACGCTGAAATCGCCTGCAAGCAGGCTCCTACAAAATCCCGAAGTTCGTCTCATCTTGAATGCAACTTGGAATAATCGACGCGCCGCCGAACCGGTTGCTAAGAAACAGCGCTGTCGTAGCCCGCTGCGTGAGCAGCGGGATTGCGGGGAATCGTCGCGCTCACGCGCAGGGGAACGAAAACCCTGGTTCTTCCGACCGGTCCCGAGACTTGTTTTGGTGAGGGGGCCCGTTAGAATATCATAAAATGCGAATCCGCCTTCGTGCCGCCGCCGCCTGCTGCGCGCTCCAACTCACCGCTCTGCTGCCTGCCGCCCAATCGCCGTGGGCGGATTGGGTGGAAGCGGACTTCCCTTTTTTCTCATCGGTCGTTGATGCGCGGAGCGTTGGGGACAAGCGCTTCGCCAATAATCTGACACCGCGCGGCCTCGTGTTGAATCTCGGCCGCGATTGCTGGGCGTGCTTCGACCCGGACCTGCTGCGCGTCTCGGCCATCTGGAGCGGTCGAGGCGTCACCCCGCTGGCCTTGGCGTCGGGATCGTATCACAACCCAACCCGGACAACTCCGGGCGGTCAGACGCAACTGCCGCGGACGGACGGGGCAATTTGGGTTGCCAATGGGATCTACCCCGGCTGGCAGACCGGCGCGCGCCCCGCGTTCGACGATCCCCGCGCACCGGCGCCGAGCCCGGAGGAGATCGGGCGCGGCTCGCTGGCCGAGTCCATGGGACGATTCAAGGCGGTCCGACTGGTCCGGGGCGGCACCGTGCTCGAATATTCCGTGAACGGCGCCGGTGTGCGCGAGTTCACGATACAGTCGGAGCACGACGGCCGGCGAGTGATTGAGCGGCATTTCCACCTCGAGCCCGCGTTCCAGCCGTTGTTGCTCGTTGTCGGCAGGGAGCCCGACGGTGGCGCAGCCGGCAGTGGGGCCGCCGTTGCGCTCGGTATTCCACCCGAAAATCCCGGGATGGAATTATTGCACGACGATTCCACCTGGATCGTGCGCGTGCCCGCACACGAAGAGCCCATCACCTTCTGTGTCGCATTTACGGACGGCGGCGGCGCCCCGACCGTCGCACCGCGGAGCATCCCCGCGGAGCCGGCGGCTCCGCGCTGGCCGCAGGCGGTCGCAACCAGGATCGCGCGTTCGGCGGCGCAAAGCGCCTACGTGGTGGACGACGTCCCGCTTCCGCTTGACAACCCCTGGCGGCGCCAGGTTCGCCTCGCCGACATCCAATTCCTGTCGAACGGGACGGGTGTGGGGGTGACACTGGACGGCGACGTCTGGACGATCCACGGTCTGCACGAGACTGGCGGCACCGTCCGCTGGCGGCGTTTCGCCTCCGGCCTGCACGAGCCGATGACCCTCGCCATTCGCGAGGATCAGATCTACGTCTTCGATCGCAACGGCATCTGGCGGCTCCGCGACACGAACGGCGATGGCGAGGCCGATGTCCACGAGCTGTTCTCCAACGCCTTCGCCCAGACGGCGGACATGCGCGAGTTTCCGAACGGGTTGCGGCTCGCACCCGGCGGCGAATTCGTCATCGCCAAGGGCGGCCAGCAGGCGACGACCCTTGGCAAACACAACGGCAGCGTGCTCCGCGTCTCGGCTGACGGCCGCCGTGCGACCGTGCTGGGCTACGGCTTCCGCCAGCCGAACATCGGGGTGAACCTGCGCACGGGTCTTGTCACCGCGAGCGATCAGCAGGGCCAGTATATACCGACCACGCCCCTGCACATTGTGCGCGACGGCCAGTTCTATGGTTTCCTGAGCAGCCTGCAACCGCGCGAGGAATATCCCGCGCCGATCGCCGAACCGCTCGCCTGGCTGCCGCACGCGGTAAACGCCTCCGCCATCTCGCAGGTCTGGCTGGTTGGTGCGCGCATGGGGCCGCTCAACGACGCCCTGATTCACATCGGGTTCAACAAACCCGAGTTGTTTCGCGTGCTGCTGAACAACCGCGGCGCGAGGCCGCAGGCTGCCGTGGTGAGCCTCACGCGGGATTTCGAATTTCCGCCGCTGAATGGTGCGGTGAATCCCGTGGACGGCCAGCTGTACGTCGCCGGCTTTCAGATTCTCGGCTGGGGCACGACGGCCACGCGCGCGGCCGGACTCGCCCGGGTGCGCCACACCGGATTCGTCAACCTGTTGCCGCGCGAGGTCGTGCCGATGGACAAGGGTGTGCTCCTGCGTTTTGACGTGGCGCTCGACCCCGGGAAGGCGATCGCCAAGGAAAGCTACCGGCTCGCGAGCTGGCATTACCAGCGCACGTTCAAGTACGGTTCGCCGCAGCTCAAGGCCGACGGCACGCCGGGCATGGACTGGCTCAACCCCAGCAGCGCGTATCTCTCGAAGGATGGACGCAGCGTCTTCGTCGGCGTGCCCGATCTGAAGCCGGTGATGCAATTGCGTGTCGGCTGGTCCCTCACCACGGCAGATGGCACAAACTTCGAGGAGAATGCCTACCTCACGCCGTACGAGCTGGCAAAATTCGATCCGCCAGCGGAGGGTTTTGGAGACATCACAGTGGATTTGACGCCGCGTGCGACAATTGCGCAGGCCGCCGCTCCGGTGAACCTCGCGGAAGGCCGGCGCTTGTATCAACTTTTCGGCTGTGCGGCCTGCCATTCGCTCGATGGTACTTCGCACGCCTCGATCGGCCCGACCTGGAAGGGGCTTTTTGGCACGCAACGTCCGCTGGCGAAAGCCCGGATGGTGATGGCGGATGAAGCCTACCTCCGGGAATCCATTCTCGACCCGTCCGCGAAGGTTGTCTCCGGCTACCAGAAGAGCGAATACGCCATGCCAAGTTACGCCGGTGTGTTGACTGATCCGCAAATCGACTCGCTCATCCTTTTCATCAAGAGTCTCAGATAGGGTTCAATAGTTTCGGAAGGGTCCCCGCGGTTCCGCGGCGTCCATCTCGGTTCTCCAGCGCGCGAATCTCGCCCGGACGGCACTTAACGCCTCCGGGGTTTCCGCGACGAGGTTATGTTGCTCACCGGCATCGACCGACAGATCGAAGAGTTCCTCCTGCGGTGCGACGTTTGCCTTGTTCCCGATCGGAACGTAAGACACCCACTTGTACCGGCCGACGCGTGCCGCCTGGTAAGCCTTCGGCCAGTCCCAAAACATTTCCTGGCGCGGCGATTTTTCCAGGCCTTGAAGAACGGGAACCATGTTGAAGCCGTCCAGATGGACGTTGGGCGGAAAGGCATCGCCGACGGCCGCGAAGGTCGGCAGGATCTCAAGCGCGGTGAGAAATTCGTGGGTGACCCGGCCAGCGGGGATCACTCCCGGCCACCAGGCGATGAAGGGAACGCGCAGGCCCCCCTCAAATCCGCTGGCTTTGCCACCGCGCAATGGGACTCCGTCAACGCTGCCGCCTTTCCGGCCGTTGTCGGCGAAGAATATCACGAGGGTACTGCGATCGAGGTTGAGTTCCCGAACCGTGTCAAAAACCGCGCCAATGGCCTCGTCCATGGCTGAAACCATGCCGGCATACTTGGTTTCATTGCTGATGGGATCCCGGTCTGGGTAGTATCTCTTCAAATATGACGCCGGCACCTGGAAACTGTCTTTCGCGCCATCCTTTACGTCGAGGGTGGAAGCCCCATGCGGCGCGTTGAAGGGGAGGTACAGGAAGAAATGACGATCCTTGTTTTGCCGGATGAACCCGACGGCCTCGCGCCGGAAAATATCGGTGGCATAAGTGCCCCGGTCGACGGTCGTCAATTCATTGTCCCGGAACATCGAATGGGTTCCGTAGCGTTCATGAGTGTAGTAATCGATTCCGTTGTTGCCATGGCCGTAGAAGAAATCGAACCCGCGCTGGAGCGGCAGAAAACGCCGGGCCTGGCCCATGTCCCACTTGCCAATCACCGCGTTGGTGTAACCGGCGGTCTTCAGCACGTCGCCAAACGTTTTTTCGCGGACATCGAGGCCGAGGGTCATTTCCGGTGAAATGGCGTATTCCGACCGGGAAAAGGCGGAATTCACATTCGTAATCATCTCATAGGTGCCGTTGCGCTGGGGATAACGCCCCGTGACGAGTCCGCTGCGCGAAGGCGTGCAGACCGAAGCCGTGACATAGAAGTTGGTCGCCCGAACCCCCTCCGCCGCCATCCGGTCGAGGCTGGGAGTGACAAATTCTTTGGCCCCAAAGGCGCCCAGGTCGAAGCCCTGATCATCGCTTACGATCAAGATGATATTAGGCGGCCGGACGGTGTTCTGGGTCTGACCGAAAAGCGGCAGGCACATGCAGGCCAGAAAAACCCGGGGCAGGCGAACAGGATGGGATCTTATGCGCATAGCGACTTCTAGTTTGATGGACGAGGCGTTACGAACGCGGCCGTGCAGAAATGACCCTTTGTCCGATGCAAAGAAATTGAAATCGGGCGTTTTTCGACGATTTAATTGGTCAACTCCTGCGTCGAACCAATCCTTGAATGTGACGTCGAACCCCCAACGTCCAACCAGCGGAAATGCGCGCCATCCGACTTTACTTCTCCCTCCTCGCGTTTGTCATCACCGTCGGTGCAGGACCGATCGGCGCCGCCCCATCCGCGGTCGCGCCCCGTCCGAATGTGTTGCTGATCCTCGTGGACGACCTGGGCTTCTCCGACCTCGGGGCCTACGGCGGCGAGATTCGCACGCCGAATCTCGATCGGCTGGCGGCGGACGGCCTGCGCTTCACCCAGTTCTACAATTGCGCCGTGTGCGTGACGTCGCGCGCGGCATTGACAACCGGCCTTTACCCGCGGCAGGGCAAAGGCGGGCTGCTGCGGGACAACATGGTCACGATTGGCGAGGTGATGCGGCAGGCCGGTTACGCCACGTCGCTGATTGGCAAATGGCACCTCGGCGGTGCCGCGCCTCTGCGGCCGATCGATCGCGGGTTTGACGAGTTCTACGGATTGCTGGATGGCTGCAGCAATCATTTCAATCCGGCCCAGCCGGATCCGACGTTCTACAACGGCGGCGCGACGCGGCTGTTCGCGCACCACGACAAACGGGTCACGGAGTTTCCGCGCGATTTCTACACGACCGACGCCTTTTCCGCGCGCGCGGCGGAGTTCATCCGCCGCACGACGCGTGCCGGCCGGCCGTTTTTCCTCAATCTCTGCTACACGGCGCCACATTTTCCGCTCCAGGCGCCGGCGGAGGATGTCGCGCGCTACCGGGGAAAATATCGGGACGGGTATGACGTGCTCCGGTACCGGCGCTTCCAGCGCCAGATTGAACTGGGCATCATCGATCCCGCGGTGACGAAGCTGTCTCCGGTGGATCGCAAGACCGGAACCTTTCGGTACGAGTACGAGGTGACACCCTGGGAGCGGCTCGATGCGGCGACGCGGAAGCGCGAGGAGGAGCGGATGGAAGTCTATGCAGCGATGGTTGACCGCCTCGATCAAGGCATCGGCCAGGTGCTCGCCGCCTTGGAGGGGTCCGGCTCGGCCCACAACACCGTGGTCTTTTTTCTTTCCGACAATGGCGGCTGCGCGACCTGGCCGGCAAACGAGACGGAGTTTATCGCGCACAACCGGGGACTGCCGGTCGGCGACGCGCGGGGGTACGAGTTCGTCGGGCCCGGCTGGGGCTGGGCGCAAAACGCGCCTTTCCGGCGGCACAAAACCTGGACCTACGAGGGCGGAATCTGCACGCCGATGATCGTGCGCTGGCCCGGAGTCGCGCCGGCGGGAGCGATTACCAGTGCGCCGGGGCACCTGGTGGATTTTATGCCGACCTTGCTGGAGATCGCGGGCGGCGGTTATCCGAGCAACGTCAATGGCCGGTCGACCCTGCCCATGGACGGGCGAAGCCTGATGCCGGCCGTGCGGGGAAGGCCGGCCGGCCCGCGCCAGTTGCCGCTTTTTTGGGAACTCTACGGCAATCGGGCGGTTCGTGACGGGGAATGGAAACTGGTCTGGGGCGCCAGCGACAAGCGATGGGAGCTGTACCATCTCGCGAAGGATCGTTCGGAGACCGTAAATCTCGCCGGCGAACATCCAGCCCGGGTTGTCGCGATGGCGGCCGACTGGGCGCAATGGGCAGAACAAACCGGTGCGCTGGCCCGGTGATTCCTTCGATGCCGGCACAAGGGGCAAAGGTGGCGGCGCCATCCGGAAAAGGGCTCGACGCCGCCCCGCCCGCACGTAACGGTTGGGGGCGCGATCGCTCTGACCGATGGCGATTGGTCCGCCAACGATCCCCCTTATCCTGGCGCGGCCGGACTCAGATTGGCTCTGCGCGCGGCGACGAAAAATTTAACCCCACAAATTATGCATCACAAAAATGGAATGGCCCTGATTCTAAGCCTGGCTCTTGCCGCCCTGGCCAACGCCGCGGAGCTTCGCCTCGGCATGATTGGCATGGATACCGGGCACTCGATTAATTTCACCGAGCTGCTCAACGATCCCAAGGCGAAAGATCACATCCCTGGCGCGAGGGTCGTGGCCGCGTACAAGGTGAGCAGTCCCGACATTCAGAGTTCCTGGTCGCGGGTTGACGGGAACGCGGAAAAACTCCGCAAGGACTTTGGGGTGAAATTCTACGACTCGATCGAGGAGCTCGTGAAAAACGTCGACGCGGTCCTGATGGAGGACAACGATGCGCGGCGGCACGTGGCACAGGCCCGCAAGGTCCTCCTCGCCGGAAAGCCCGTCTACATCGAGAAGCCCATGACCCTTTCGGCCCGGGATGCGATCGACCTGTTCGCACTGGCGAAGAAACACAAGACGGCGGTGATGAGCGCCTCGGGCGCGCGATTCGGCAAGGAGATGCAGGCGGTGCGCCATGGAAAGATCGGCAGGGTGTTGAGCGCGGAGATGTATGGCGCCGCGACCCTGGAACCGACGAATCCGGAGTTGTTCTGGTATGGGGTCCACGGCGTCGAATCCCTTTTCACCGTCCTGGGCCCGGGGATTGAGACCGTGACGCGCAAGAGCAGCGCCAAGGGGGCGATCGTCTCGGAAGGCCGGTGGGCCGACGGCCGCATCGGGATTTTCCGCGAAGGCAACCGGAACGCCGGCAAGGCGGTGGGAGAAAAGGGCGAGTCGACAACGGTGGGGCGGTGGGACGGTTACCGGCCCCTCGTACAGGCAATCGTGACGTTCTTTCAGACCGGGATCTCGCCGGTGCCGGAACCGGAAACGATCGAGATCATGGCCTTCATGGAAGCCGATGTACTGAGCAAGGCGCGGGGCGGCCAACCGGTGAAAATTACAGAAATCATGAATCAAGCGGGAAGGAAAATCCCCGCGAATTAGGCCGTATCCAGTCGGTCGAAAACCGCGCTCAACTGAAATGATGTCCAAACCCGGTGAATGTAGGGCCGGCGCTTGCCGCCGGGCCGCCTTCGTTCGTGTTGCGGCCCGCCCCTTCGGCTGCGCCCAGGGCAGGCTATCAGTGGCGGCCCTACCTGCAACTGCATCGTTAAGGCTTGGAAGTCTCCGGCTTGTCTTCGTCTGCCCATGAAGCGTCTCTCCCGGCCCATTTTTGTATTTCTTGGCCTGTTCACGAGTGCGCTTCGGGCCGCCGAGTGGTACCCCGTCCTGGTGCCCGGCTCATGGGAGGAAAACGGTCCGGCGGCGGCGCATAGCTATGATGGCATCGCCTGGTATCGGACGTGGGTAAAAGTCCCGGACAGTTTCTTCAAGGACACCGACAAATACGAAGAGATCAAGTATGCGGAAACCGTAGGCGTGGTCATCCGCGATTTGGCGGACGCCCACGAAGTTTACGTCAACGGGGTGAGGATTGGCGTGGGCGGCGAGTTCCCGCCGGATTTCAAGAGCGGGCGCAACGTGGGCCATCGCCACCGGGTGCCGGTGGGAACACTGGGGAAGGGTGCGTGGAACGAGATCGCCATCCGGGTTCACAACCAGTCCGGCCCTGGCGGCTTTCTCGGCGGGGCGCCGCGCATCATGAATATAATGAACGAATGCGTATTGGAAGGGCGCTGGGAGTTTTTCCCGGGCGACGGATACCGGCCGGGGCGCGCCCTGGCGAGCCGGCCCGCCGCCACATCGTTTGACCAGTTCCAGGCGTCGAACTTTGTCTTGGGACGACTGGCACAGTTGGATCCGGGGCCACGGCTCTCGCCTCAAGACTCCCTCGCGAAAATGAATTCGGCCGATGACTTGAAGGTGGAGTTGGTCCTGAGCGAGCCGTTGATCGCACAGCCGACCCACATGAGTTTCGATGCCCGTGGACGGCTTTGGGTCGCGCAGTACCGGCAATACCCCTATCCCGCCGGATTGGAGATTATAGGCCGGTCGCCAGGTATAGAAGCCATTTTCGACCGCGTGCCGCCGGCACCGCCTCATCATGATCGGGGGGCGGATATCATCTCGATCCACGACGACACCGATGGCGACGGGGTGTTCGACAAGCACACGGTTTTTCAGGACGGCTTGAACATGGCGAATTCAGTGGTGCGGGGACGCGGTGGCGTCTGGGTGATGAACACGCCCTACGTGATGTTCTATCCAGACCAGGATTTTGATGACGTTCCCGATGGCCCGCCCGTAGTGCACTTGCAGGGATTTGGTCTGGAGGACACCCACGCTGTCTCCAATGGTCTGATTTGGGGACCGGACGGATGGCTTTACGGCGGCCAGGGGAGCACGACAACCAGCCGGGTGACGCGGCCCGGGCTGGACGGGCCGGATGTGGAGGGCGTTTATTTTGATGGCAGCATGGTGTGGCGCTATCACCCGGAAACACGTGCGTACGAAATTTTCGCCAAGGGCGGCGGCAATACGTTCGGTCTCGAGTTCGACGGCCAGGGCCGCCTCTATTCGGGCCACAATGGCGGCCAGACGCGCGGGTTCCACTACGTGCAGGGCGGCTACTTCACCTTGCAGCGGCCGGGGCCGAACGAGATGTACGCTTTCGGCCAGCTTCCCTATATGAGCACGCTCACGCCGGTGCGGCGCTTTTCGCATTTCGGCGCGTTTGTGGAAGGCACGGCGCTGCCGGCCAACTACCAGGGCCACTTGTTCGCGATCGATCCGCTGCACAACGAGGTGCTCGACGTCCACCGCAGCGGGCTCCGCTCAACCTTCGAGACACGGGACGTCGGCCGGCCGATGTGGAGCGACGATGTCGCGTTCCGTCCGCTCCATATCGTCAATGCGCCGGACGGCTCACTGTTCGTGTCCGACATGTACGAGTACTACACCGCACACCGGAACCATTATCAAAGTCAGATTGATCCGGACACGGGCCGAATCTACCGGCTGCGCGGCAAGGATTCGGCGTTCGAGCGCGATACAAACCTTGAAAAGAAATCGACCGGCCAGCTCATGGCGCTGCTTGCGCATCCGAACAAATGGCACCGGCAGATGGCGGTGCACTTGCTGGGCGAGCGCAAGGACCCGTCCGCCGTGGCGACGCTGGAGCACACTCTCGCGCAGGACCGTGGCCTGGGGCCGTTGAACGCGCTGTGGGCGCTGCACCAGATGGGGTCGCTGGAGGATCGCGTGGCGCAATCGGCCCTGCGGCATCCGTATCCGGCGGTGCGAATGTGGGCGGTGCGGCTACTGGGGGACAAATACGGTGTCAACCGCGGGCTGGGGCGGTCTGGCCCCGGCGCGAAGAAATCGGGTGATTTGCCGGCCGATGTCATGGGGGCGGTGTTGGCGCAGGCCGCGCGCGAACCGGAGGCGGAGGTGCGGGCGCAGTTCGCCTCGACCGCGCGCCGCCTCGCAACCGCGCAGGCGCTGCGGCTGGTGGGCGTGTTGGCGGCCCATGACGGCGACGTGACCGACCCCAATATTCCGCCGCTTGTCTGGTGGGTGCTCGAAGCTCATGCGGGACTGGATCGCGAACGGGTGGTGACGTTTTTCAGGACGACCGCATTGTGGGAGCGCCCGCTGGTTCAGCAGCATCTGCTACCGCGGCTGATGCGGCGGTTTGCCCTGGAAGGTCGGCGGCAGGATCTGATCGTGTGCGCCCAATTGCTGCGGATGGCGCCGACTCCGCAGCACACGGTCTTCCTGATGAAGGGATTTGAGGAGGCTTATCGGGGGCGTGAGTTGGTGGATTTGCCGGACGAATTATCCGAGGCGATGGCGGCTTCGGGTCAGACGCCGCTCATCCTGCGCGTGCGGCAGGGAGACGCCGCCGCCGTCAAGGAGGCGATGGCCACGGTGCGAAACAAGCAGGCCCCCCTCGAAGAACGGCTGCTCTACACCCGGGCCTTTGGTGAGGTGAGGCGGGACTTCGCGGTTCCGGCATTGTTCGCCGTCGCGGCGGGTCCGGAGCCGCCAACGCTTCGCCGAACGGCGGTGGTTTCACTGATGCACTTCGATCAGGCGGAAATCGGCCCATGGGCGGCGGCGCTCCTGCCCAAGACGACTGGCGACATCCGCACGGCGATCCTCGCGCTCCTTTCCAGTCGCGCGGCCTGGGCCAGGCACTTGCTGGGCTCGATTGAATCCGGACAGATCGCGGCGGCCGACATCCCGCCGGACATCGTGGATCGAATGCGCGGGCATCAACCGGTGGACGTGGCAGAGTTGGTGGCGAAGGTGTTTCCACCCGTGGCGGGAAACAGCGCGGCCCATTTGAACCTGCGTATCGCCGAGGTGGAGGCCAGATTGAAACAAGGCACGGGTAACGCAAAGGCGGGCGGGGCGTTGTTCACCCAGCGGTGCGCGAACTGCCACACGCTGTTTCACAAGGGCGGCCGCCTGGGACCTGATTTGACCGACTACCAGCGTGACAATCTGGGCACCATGCTTCCCAGCATCATCAATCCGAGCGCGGAAATCCGCGAGGGATTCCAGTATTACCTGATCGCAACCCATGACGGCCGCAGCCTGAGCGGATTCTTGGTGAAGCGTGATCTGCAGATCGTCGTCGTGCGCGGTTTTGAAGGCGAGGACATCACTTTGCGGCAGTCGGAAATCAAGAGCTTGCAAGCCGTGGGCCGCAGCCTGATGCCCGAGGGCCTGCTCGATGACATGGATGCTCAACAGTTGCGCGACCTCTTCGCCTACCTCCGCAGTCCCCGTCCAAGATAACGACGGTTTGACCTGAGCGGTATCCATGCAGTCGAATCGCGTTCACTCGTTGAGCCGTGCAAACTAATTTCTGAGTGTAGGAGCGCCGCTTGCCGACGTCCGTCATACGACGTGGAAACAGGCGTCGACAAGCGACGCCCCTGCTCAACAATTCAGTTGGATCGAGGTGGGAACGCGACCCGCCGGAGGCGAGCAAGCCCCGGTGCGCCTCCGGCGCATCCGGGCGCGTTTCTCCAGCGGAAACAGGCAGGCGGCGTCCGCAGGTCACCGGCCCACTTGTTGGTGCTCGTCGGTTCACATTCAAAGTGGAGGTCGACTGGATCGTTCCGTTGGCGAAGCCGTAACGATGCAGTTGGCCCTGCATGTTGATCGGAGCGCGCCATCCCGGGATGAAGCTGCCTTCCAAGGGGACGGACTACGTCGCGTTGAGCAGACATGCGGTGGGGCAGTTCCTGCGTCGGCGGCACCGGCAAATGGCGGTGCTCATCCCGGCGGAGGACAAGGCTGGGCACACCAATACCGTGGCTGGTTTCTCGGCCGCGTGCGGCGAAGTTTCCGGCGCGGAGATGCGCGTGATCCGCCATGACGGCACCCCGGCCGGTGACTGAAACCCACCCGGCGGCCAGACGGGCGTGTTTCGGCAACGGTGGTCGGGGGTAGGAGCCTGCTTGCAGGCGATGTTTGGCGTGCGCCGACGACCAAGGTCTCCAATCGCCTGCAAGCAGGCTTCTGTCTTAACAACAGCGCGCCCGTGCCACTTCCCGGGGGATCCGCCTTCATTTTCGCGCGTCACGGCGCCCCGTGGCCAGGCTGCCCTACATCCGGCCGAAAAAACTGCGCGGAATCTGGTAGAGATAGCCGCAGGAACGCCACGCGCGCACGAGCCCTTTCTTCGCGGCGCCGGGGCGCAGGACGAGGGCGTTGAGCAGCGAGAGCAGCGCGAACCCGGGCGCTTTCAGGGCGTTGGCGACCAACCTTCCGGCCAGGTAGCCGGTGGCGTCCGGCTGTCCGGCGCGGTCGATGACCCGCGAGCGCGCCGAGTCGAAGGCGTGGCGCGCGGCGTAGCGAAACGTGGTGCGGCTCGCGGGCAGCTGGTGCTGCACCGCGGCGGCGGGCGCAAACCACACCTCGAGCCCGGCCGCGCGGACCCGGCGAATCATATCGCTGTCGCCGCCCGAAAAGTAGTTGCCCGCCGCGCGGTCGAGGCCGGTGTGAAACGCGCCAAGTTGCCCGAACACCCATTTGGGAAACGCGAGGTTGGCGCCCATCGGCGAGTGGCGCGGCTCGAGCGGGCCGGTGTCGGCGCGGAAGCCGAGCGGCGCATGCCATTCGCGCACCCACTCGGGCAGTCCGTCGGGAAAGACCGGAATCACCTCGCCCCCGACGGCGCCGATTCTGCGCGCTGGATCGGCCAGCAGCGGGACGGCCATTTGCGCGATCCAGTCGGGCTGCACCAGGATGTCGTCGTCGGCAAACAGGAGGATTTCCCCGCGCGCCTCGGCGATGGCCCGGTTGCGCGCGTAGTCGAGCCCCTGCTGCGGCTCGGGCACGTAACGTGGCGCCGGGTGGGCGGACGCGAAAGCGGCGACGACGGCGCACGTGTGATCGCGCGAGTTGTTGTCGATCACGAGGACCTCGAAGTGATCGCGCGAGAACTCTTGCGCGACGATGCCGGCCAGCGTCTGGCGCAGGAAGTCCGCGCGGTTGTACGTGGGAATCGCGACGGTGACCTTGAGGGTTTTTGCTCCGCAAAAGCCCGAAGTCTGGCCTGGAAGGGGCGCCAAGGGCATCGGTGCGCTCACGACTGGCACTCCCGGCGGGCGCAATGCCTCCCGCTCCGAATCAGAGCTGTCATTCTGAGCGAAGCGAAGCAACCAGCAGCGCGACCGCAAGCGAACATCCTGTTGGATTCTTCGCTGGCGCTCAGAATGACAAACACAAACCCACGAAGAAAGAGCCCCCCGCGCCATGCAAAATTTCAAGGCGGGTCTTTTTTTGCTTCACAATCTCAGGTTTTCGCGCAGCGAAAACCCATGGCGTTCAAGCACTGGCCTCTCGTTCGCGATCTGCGCTTTGCGCAGAAATGCGGCCGCTTCCTGCATGGGGCGCGGAAGCGGCGGCCCGACCTGGACTGGGACGAGTTCCGGCGGATTGCGCGCCATTTCAAGTCGGACGACATGGGCAGCTTCCCGGAGCGCGGCTATTTGTTTCAGCTCGCCAGCGACCTGCCGGCCGACGCGCAGGTGGTGGAGATCGGATCGTGGATGGGCGCATCGACGTGCTTCATCGCCGGCGGCCTGAAAGGGGCG
>JACQWL010000063.1 GCA_016209255.1 Verrucomicrobiota bacterium | reverse complement strand
CCTCGTATGACGGGCGTCGGCAAGCGACGCCCCTACATCGCGAGCGAATCGTTACGGCTAAGGCTGGCCGGCTGCCAGCGGCAGAGTAAAACAAAACGTCGCGCCCTTGCCCGGCTCGTTCCGGGCCCAGATCCGGCCGCCATGGTCTTCGACGATCTTCTTGCAGATCGTGAGGCCGAGGCCGGTGCCGTGCGCCTTGCCATGGGTGGTAAACGGCTGGAAGAGCGACTGCGCGATTTCCGGCGCGATCCCCCGGCCGGTGTCCTCCACCTCGACCTGCAACTCGGCGGGCGACACGACGAAGCGCAGGAAGATTTTCCCGCCGTCGGACATCTCGTCCACGGCGTTGTTGAGCAGGTTGTGGAAGAGCCGCGACACGCGCTGCGGTTGAATGCGTACGTCGAGTTCCGGCGGCGGCGTATCGAGCACGAGCGCCACGCCGCGCTCGGCAATCTCCTGGCGGATTTCTTCCGCGAGGGGGTTCATATAGCGCGCGAAGTTCACCGCCCGCAGCACCGGCCGCTGACCGCTCGGCTTCGTGAACTCGATCAGTTCCTGGAGCATGTTGGTCATCCGCTCGACCTGCAGCGCGATCTTGTTTTGCGCCTTGTGGCGCATCGGCGGCGTCGTGAAGTCGCTGCACGCCAGTTCGGCCGCGAGCCCGATCACGGTGAGCGGATTCTTGAAATCGTGGACGATGGTACCGGCAAACCGGCCCACAATGGCGAGCCGCTCGGCCTGGATGATCTCGCCGACGTATTTGTTATTCAGCGCCCGCATGCGGGCGCTGAATTCGCGGATGAGGTCGAGGGCGAGCTGCGGCCGGCGTTCGAGCAGGCCGAGCAACTGGTCGCGGCCAAGGAAGAACGCCTTGGTGTCGATCTCGGCGCGGGCCGTGGCGGAGCGCGGCGCGTCGTCGAGCACCGCCATCTCGCCAAAGAAATCGCCCGGCCCGATGCTGGCGAGCACGCGAGACTCATTGTTGCCGACCACCGCGGAAATCTGCACCTGGCCGGACTCGACCACATAGAATCCATCCCCCGGATCGCCGGCGGAGAAAATGACGTCGCCGGCGCGAAACAGCCGGTCAGGCGCGGTGGAGTGGAGCGCGCGCAATTCCTCGCTCAACTCGCCGGCAAACCGCTTTTCATTCGATGTGGCCATGCGGGCCGCAACGTAATCGATCGGGAGAACCAGTAAAGAGGAGAGATCCCCTAGGAGTTTGTCCGAGGAGCGATGCTAGCCGACAGCCTTGGCGAGCCGCACGAGCGCCGCGGACCAGAACTCCTTCTGCGCCGCAGCGGCCGCGCGCACGCCGGCAATAAGTTCGCTTTCGGCCGCGCGGAGCGATCCGAACAAGAGGACGAGGAGCGGGCGGAGGCGGAGCAGGTTTTTTTTCATGGGGGAGGGCGAGGGCGGGAACACGATCGCGAAATTTTGCGAAACTTTGCTGGCCACGCCGCCTGCTCTCGAGTCGAATCTCGAGGCCGGGCCGCGATCCGCGCGCCCGGCTGTTAGGATGCGCCCGTTTCAACCAAACAAGACAGGGGGAACATATGAAAAACTTGGAATTCATCTTGCGACACCGGGGGACGAAAATGAGGTTGTTGTTTGCGATCACCCTGTGCGCCAGCCTGGCGGTGTTGCTGACCGCAACGAGTGGTGAAACGGCCCTGCGACCGCTGGACGACGGGAAGCTGCGCATTATCGTGTTCGGTGCCCATCCGGACGACGCGGAGCTCAAGGCGGGGGGAGTCGCCGCGATGTGGGCGGCACGGGGGCACCACGTCAAATTCGTCTCCGTGACCAACGGCGACCTCGGTCATTACGAAATGAGCGGAGGCGCGCTGGCCCGGCGGCGCAAAGCCGAAGTCGAGGCGGCGGCGGCGAAATTGGGCATCCAGACGGAGGTGCTGGACATTCACGACGGAGAGCTGACGCCGACCCTGGAAAACCGCAAAAAAATGGTCCGGCTGATCCGCGAGTGGCGGGCCGACCTCGTAATGGGGCACCGGCCGAACGACTATAATCCGGATCACCGCTATGTGGGGGTGCTGATGCAGGACTCCGCCTTCATGGTCACTGTGCCGTTTTACGATTTGAACACTCCGCCGGTGGAGCCGAACCCGGTGTTTCTATTTCTCTCCGATGGATTCCAGAAACCGAACCCATTCCAGCCCGACGTCGTGGTCGCAATCGACGAGGCGTTCCAGAAAAAGATCGACGCGCTGGACGCCCTGCCGTCGCAGTTCTACGAAACGGTTTACGGCGTCGATGCCAAAACCAGGCAGGAACGGCTGGCCGCGATTCCGAAAAATCCTGCCGGGCGCCGCGCCTACGCCGAGAAAAGGTTCGGCACCAGCGCGGCGGCCGTCGCCGAGAAGTATCGCGCGCAGTTGGCGAAGCGGTACGGCGCAGCGGAGGCCACGGCGGTCAAGTACGCCGAGGCGTTCGAGATCTGCGAATACGGCCGGCAACCGAGCGAGGCGGAAATCCGCCGGCTGTTCCCTTTTTTCCCCGCGAACTGAGTGCGAACCGGAAGCCACCGCTCCGGCCGGCGTTGAAACGTTCGGGATTTCGTCGTTTCCGCCCACCGTTCTCCTGTCCAAAGTAATTTCGACTCCTTCCCAGTTCCCACCGAATAATCCTCCCATGAACTCAAATCCCATGCGCCTGCGATCGATCACACCGGCCGACCGTTCCGAAGTCGCCGATCTCATCTATGCCTCCATCAACACGTGGTATCGCCTTCATGGGATGGCACAGATCTTTCACGGCGGCCCGAAGGTGACCGAGGTGTTTTACGATGTGTACCATGCCCTCGAACCGGGTTGCGCCGTGGTGGCCGAACACCAGGAGACGGGCCGGCTGATGGGCTCATGCTTCTATCACCCGCGGAAACATCACGTGGCCCTGGGCATCATGAACGTACACCCGAACTATTTCGGCATGGGGGTGGGCCGGGCGCTCCTGCAGTACGTGATCGATTTCACGGACCAGAAGGGCTACAAGGCGCTGCGGCTGACGCAGAGCGCGTTGAACCTCGATTCGTTCTCGCTGTACAACAAGGCCGGCTTCGTGCCCCGCTGTGCCTATCAGGACATGTTCATCAAGGTGCCGGCGGACGGCATGAAAGAGAAGGTTCCGGGAGCGAAGTTTGTTCGGAACGCCACCCTCAAAGACGTGCCCGCCATGGTGGCGCTGGAGATGGAGGTCAGCGGAGTCTCGCGCGAGGAAGACTACCGGTTCTGCATCGAGAACAAGCTTGGTTTCATGCGCACCTCGGTTTACGAAAACGCCAGGGGCGGAATCGACGGTTTCCTGATGTCGTCAGGGCACCCTGCGCTCAACATGCTTGGGCCCGGGGTGTGCCGGTCCGACGATCAGGCCATCCCGCTGATTCAAAAAGAGCTCGACGCGTATCGTGGACGCACGCCGGTGTTTTTGGTGCCGGTGGAGCGGGAGAAGATGGTGCGCCAGATGTATGCCTGGGGCGCGCGCAACTGCGAACTTCATTTCTGCCAGGTCCGCGGCGAGTTCAAGCCATTCAAGGGCGTCAACATGCCGACGTTCATTCTGGAGACCGCTTAGCCCGCATTTTTCACACTCTGGTTGGGTTTCACGCTGGGCCGACGATGGACGTGGCGGTGTTTCTGCGTTTCCTGCGAGTACCTGCGGGCTAGCAGATGAAAAGTATGGCGATATCGACGCCGCGCGCGTCAAATTCCGTCAACCCGACAGGTGAGTCCGACAAACGCATTTGAATCCACCGATTACCCGGCAGGGCGATGCCCAGTCCTTTTGGCCACGAAGAGGCACAAAACACGCGCTGGGTGCGTGCGAAGGTCTGCGTGGCGCCCATAGGCGCCGTGGATGTAATGGCCACGGACGCGATCGCCGCGGCTGACACCGACTCCGGCAGTCCGATGGTTTCTCCGGTGCCGGCAACAAGAATGTCCGCAGCGCCTGTGGGCGCTCAGGGGATCTCCGCTGGCACGCTGAGGCCCTTTGCGCCTTTTTGTGGCTAAATTGCCGTGGCCGAGTCTCCGCCTCCTCAGCCGTAACCATTCGGTCGAGCCACGTTCCACGAATGAACGGTCGGAAACCGATTGGTGTAGGGCTGGCGCTTGTCGCCATGCCGCATCCTTCAGTCGAAAATCGGCGCGTCGGCGAGCGACGGCCCTACACTCTATTGCATCGTTACGGCTCAGCGCTTCACCGGCTGCGGCTTGCCGGCGTTGTCGATGGCCACGTAGGTCAACGTGCCCTCGGTCACGCGGTGGAGCGCCCGGTCGGCGTAGCGCTGCACCCACACCTCGACGTCAATCTTCATCGAGGTGCGGCCGATCCCAAGCAATGTCGCGTAGCAGGTGACGACGTCCCCGACGTTAACCGGTTGGAGAAACGACATGCCGTCGATCGCGACGGTGGTCACCCGGCTCTGGGCGGTTTCTCGCGCGAGCACCGCGGCGCCCAGATCCATCTGCGACACGAGCCAGCCGCCGAAGATGTCGCCGTTGGCGTTGGCGTCGGCGGGCATCGCGATGGTGCGCATGACGAGTTCACCGTGCGGCTCGGGAGGCGGGGGCGAAGCGGATGCGGTCATGCGACGCCGAGCAAATGCGGCTCGCAGGCAGCGTGCAAGCCGTGAGCGGGCGCGTCAGTCGAGCCGCGTGAAAAACCGGTCGAAGCGCGGGCGCAGCCAGTGCGTGAGGTCGGCGGAGACGAACACGCCTTTCACCTCGCCGATGATTTCGGCGCGCGGCATGAAGCCAAAAAAGCGCGAGTCGCGGCTGTTGTCGCGGTTGTCGCCCATCATGAAGTAGTGGCCGGCGGGCACGCGCACGGGGCCGAAGTTGCGGACCGCCGGCCGCGTCGGCAGTGCCATCACGGCGTGCGGGCGGGCGCCGAGGGTCTCGCGGGCGAAAACGGCGGACGCGCGCTCGGCGGGCTCGAGGTCGCATGTGGCGGAGGCGGGGAGCGGTGCGTGGGGGACGGGCGTGCCGTTGAGGAGCAGCGTGTCCCGGCGCAGCTCGACGGTGTCACCGGGCTGCCCGACGACGCGTTTGACGAGCCGCGTGCCGTCGTCCGGCGCGAAACACACGACGATTTCGCCGCGCGCAGGATCGCTCCAGCGGGCAAGCCTCGCCGTGGTGAACGGCACGCGCAAATCGTAGGCGAGTTTATTGATGAAGACGACGTCGCCGCAGAGGATGGTCGGCTGCATCGAGCCGGAGGGGACGTAGTTGATGTCGGCGAGCGCGGACTTGGCGGCGGTGATGAGGATGAACGGGAGGGCAAGCGGACGGAGCCAGTTTTTCCAGAGGGAGCGAAGGACGGTGCGGGCGGCGGTTTTTGCATTCATCGGGGCGAACAGCGTGGTGGCGGGCGGTCAGGGGGACGGAGTTGGGACAGGTGGTTCGGCGGCGCGTTCCCGCGGCGAGTTTTCGTTTGTTTTCACCGGTGCCCGACGCGATAGTCACCGCCATGCCTGCCATCACTCCCCATGCCGCTTTTGGACGGCTGTTCGATGAAGTCGGCTCCGTCGACTGCGTCGGGGTCGAGGAGCGCGTCGCGAAATACACCACCCGCTCGATCAAGAAGGCCTCCAAGGTCAAGGGTCTGAAACTCGCCGTCTCGATGGTCGATCTCACCACGCTCGAGGGCAAGGACACCCCCGGCAAGGTCGCCTCGCTCTGCCAGAAGGCCATCCAGCCGCACGAGGATCGCGACATCCCGGGCGTGGCCGCGGTGTGCGTCTATCCGTCGATGGTGCGGCACGCGCGGAGGGCGCTCGGCAGCGACACGGCGGTGCGCATCGCCTCGGTCGCGACCGCGTTCCCGAGCGGGCAGGCGCCGCTCAAGACGCGGCTGGCCGAGGTCCGGGCGGCGGTGGCCGACGGCGCGGACGAGATCGACATGGTGATCAACCGTGGGGCGTTTCTCGCCGGCGAGTTCGCCGTGGTCCAGGACGAGATCGCCGCGGTGGTCGAGGCGTGCGGCGACGCGGCGCTCAAGGTGATTCTCGAGGTCAGCGAGCTCGAAACCTACGACAACATCCGCGCGGCGTCGTTTATCGCGATGCGCGTGATCCGCGACGGCGATTTCATCAAGACGAGCACGGGCAAGACGTCGCTCAATGCCACGCTGGGCAACAACCAGGTGATGCTCGAGGCCATCCGCGATTTCTACCTCGATACCGGCGTCGCCATCGGCATGAAGCCCGCCGGCGGGATCCGCACGGCGAAACAGGCGCTGCAGTTCCTCATCGCGGTGAAGGAGACGCTGGGCGACGCCTGGCTGACGGATGAGCGCTACCGTTTCGGCGCCAGCTCGCTGCTCAACGATCTGTTGCGTCAGATCGAAAAGCAAAAAACCGGCGCGTATCAGGCGCCGTATTACTTCAGCGACGCGGCGGAATCATACTAACCCGTAGGGGCGCCGCTCGCCGGCGCCCGCGGGCGTCGTCAAGCGACGCCCCTACAAACCCCCACGCGATGAAAACCTACAAATACTGCCAAAGCTGCGGGATGCCGACGAAGCGCGACAAGCAGGGCGGCGGCACGGATGCCGACGGCGGTAGGAGCCTGCTTGCAGGCGATTTGAGGCCGCGGTCCTCGGCGCCAAGCAACTATCGCCTGCAAGCAGGCTCCTACAACTGGCAACCGGGCGTCCCGACGCCGCAAAGCGACGAATCCATTCTAACCCGAGCGCTGGAGCCGGTGTCGAGAATCCAACTGGATTCTTCGCTGCGCTCAGAATGACAACCTGGTGGTTCTAGGTTCCCACCGCCCAATATTCATCCATGCCTACGCTGACTGAACGCAAGACCGCCCGCCCGGCGCGCCCCGCACCCGAGTTGATCTTCGGCGACCTCTGGGAGTTCGACCCGTCGCCCGAGACCGCCGACCCCAAGCTCAAGAGCCGCTACGATCTCTTCATCGGCGGCAAGTTTGTCGCGCCCGCCTCCGGCAAGTATTTCGACTCCATCAACCCGGCGAACGAGCAGAAGCTGGCGGAACTCGCCTTGGGCAACGCGGCCGACGTCGATGCGGCCTATCAGGCCGCCGCGGGCGCGTTTGAGACCGTGTGGGGCAGGATGCCCGGCAAGGAACGCGGCAAATACCTCTTCCGCATCGCCCGGCTGCTGCAGGATCGCGCGCGAGAGTTCGCCGTCGCGGAAACCATGGACAACGGCAAGCCCATCCGCGAGACGCGCGATTTCGACGTGCCGATGGCCGCCGCGCACTTCTTCTACCACGGCGGCTGGGCCGACAAGCTCGAGTATGTGGCGCCCGGCCGCCGGCTCGCACCGCTCGGCGT
>JACQWL010000610.1 GCA_016209255.1 Verrucomicrobiota bacterium | reverse complement strand
TTAGCGGTTCCCCCTTGTCCCGGCCGCCTCACTGCTTTCTTCGCTTCCAGCGGTCGAACAGCACGGCCGCGAGCAGGATCAGGCCGCGCGCGACGTATTGGTAGAACGTTGCCACGTTCAGGAGGTTCATCGCGTTCTGGACGATGCCCATGATGAGCACCCCGGCGATCACGAAGCCCATGCTGCCGACGCCGCCGGTCAGCGACACCCCGCCCAGCACGCAGGCCGAGATGACCTCCAGTTCGAAGCCAAGCGACGTGTTCGGCTGGCCGCTGGTGATCCGGGAAGCCAGCACGATGCCGGCGAACGCCGCCATCACGCCCTGGGCGGTGAAAATGATCAGCTTCACCCGGTCCACCGCGATGCCGGCGAGATGCGCGGCCTCGGCATTGCCGCCCACGGCGAGGGTGTCACGGCCAAACACGGTCCGGTTGAGGATGAACCCGAAAACCGCGAAGCAGGCCGCCGTGATCCACACGGGGGTCGGCACGCCCAGCAGGGCGGAGTTGCCCAGCGCGAAAAACTCCTCGCGGCCGATGCCGACGGCCTTGCCATCCGAAACGATGAAGCCGAGACCGCGCACGATTTGCATCGTGGCCAGCGTGGCGATGAGCGCGTTGATCCGCAGCTTCGCCACGACGTATCCGTTCGTCGCACCGACGACCGCGCCGCAGCCGAGTCCGGCGAGCACGCCGAGGGCGATGCTCCCGGTGTTGTTCATGACGACCGCGGCGATCACGCCCGCACACGCCACGACCGACCCGATCGACAAATCGAAATCACCCGCGGCCAGGCAGAACAACATCGTGCATGCGACCATGCCGGTCATCGAAACCGCGAGAGCGAGGCCCTGCATGTTCACCCACGAGAAGAAGTTCTCCACCCCAAGCGCGCAGCCGATGAAGAGGATCGCGAGCACCACGAGCATGCCGGCCTGGTCGAGGAAAATGCCGATGGCCCGGTGCCGGAGCGGGGCTGCGGGTGAGGGATCGTTGGTGGCCATGGGGGCGGACGGTCAGTTGAAAGCGCGGACGCCCTCGTCCGCATTCGCCGGAGCGGACGAGGGCGTCCGCGCTCCCAGGGGGGCCTCGAGCGGCAGCGCGAGCTTGAGCAATTTCTCCTCCGTCGCGTCGGTGCGGTCGAGCACCGCGGCAATCCGGCCCTGGCGCATCACGGCGATCCGATCGGCGATCCCGAGGACTTCGGGCAGCTCGCTCGACACGACGATCACACAGACGCCCTGGCGCGCGAGGTTCTGCATCATGGTGTAGATTTCACTCTTGGCGCCGACGTCGATGCCGCGCGTGGGTTCGTCGAGCAGGATGACTTTCACCGTTTCGGACAGCCAGCGGCCGAGGATGACCTTTTGCTGGTTCCCACCGGAGAGGTTGCGCACCAACTGGCGCGCCGACGGGGTCCGCACCCGGAGCTGATCGATTCGCTGCCGGGCGTTGGTGCGCTCCCAGGTCTCATTGATCAAAATGCCGGCGTGCGCCTGCCGCCGTCGCGCGCTCAGATTGATGTTCTCCAAGACCGAGCGGATCGGCACGATGCCCTCCTTCTTGCGATCTTCCGGGCAGAGCACGACGCCCACGGCGATCGCGTCGCGCGGCGATCTGATTTCGAGACCGGCGCCGAGGACGGTGACGCGACCGGCGGTTTTCTCCGCCGCGCCGAAGATCACGCGTAGCAGCTCCGTGCGGCCGGCGCCAACCAGGCCGAAGAACCCAAAGATTTCCCCGGCGGCCACCTCGAAGGAGCACGGCTCGGCGAGCCCGGGTCCGAGCAACCCCTCGACGGCGAGCCCGCTGCCAGCATGGGCGCGCGGGGCGTAATCGTAGATGTCGGCGAGCTTGCGGCCGACCATGCGCTGTACCACGGCATCGCGGGTCAGCGTGGCGAGATCGGCGGTCTCGACGTGCCGGCCGTCACGCAACACCGTTACGCGATCGCAAAGCGTGAAGATTTCCTCCATGCGGTGCGACACATAGAGGATGGCACACCCGCGCGCCTTGAGTTCGCGGATGATGGTGAAAAGCCGGCGCACCTCGCGGTCGGAAAGGCTGCTGGTGGGTTCATCGAAGGCGATGATGCGCGCCCCACGCGTAAGCGCCTTGGCGATTTCAACCATCTGCCGCTGGGCAAGCGGCAGCCGTCCGAGCTTTGTGTCCGGATCGATCGCCTCGCCCACCAGTTCGAGTTGCCGGCGCGCCGCTGCGGCCAGTTCGCGGCGGTTGACGAGGCCCAAGCGCCGGGGCAGGTGGCCGAGGAAAAGATTTTCCGCCACGCTCATCTCCGGCACGAGGTGCAGCTCCTGGTAGATGACGGCTACCCCGGCCGCGAGCGCGTCGGCCGTATGCCGAAACACGCGCGGGTGGCCGTCGATCGCGAGCGCGCCGCCCGACGGCGTGTAGGCGCCGCTGAGGATTTTGAGCAGCGTGGACTTGCCCGCGCCGTTTTCGCCCACGAGCGCGTGGACCGAACCGGCGCGCACGTCGAACGACACCTCCCGCAGCGCCATGACGCCCGGAAACTCCATCGAGACGCGTTCGAAGCCGAGGGCGGGGGAGGGGTCCATGATGGTATCAATCCCGACGCGCCATTAGCCGGATATTTCCTTCCGCGGCACATAGCCGCACCCCGCGTGAGGCGGGCAAGCCAAAGGATCCCTCGTGCTCTTGCTCGTAATCGTGCTCGTAATCGCGCCGGTCGAGCACGAGCAAGAGCACGATTACGAGCACGAGTGAACCGCGCACCAGTTGCGGTTTCATGCTCAGTCCCGGATGCCCTGTTCCCTGAGGACCTGGCGGAAATTTTCCCGGGTAATCAGCATGCCGACGGTGCGGGTGTCGCGCGGCGGCTCCACGCCGTCCTTGATCCAATTATACATCATCTCGCAGGTGGTGAAGCCATGGCTCTTCGCCGAAAGCAGGATCGAGCCGAAGAAGGCGGTGGGCTTCTCCTTTTCCAATTCGACGATGCAATCCGTGCCATTGATACCGATCCCGACGGCAGTCTCGGGCCCGAAGCCGCGGCCTTCAAGCGCGCGGACCGCTCCGAGCACGCCGCTGTCGTTCGTGCTGCAGACCAGCCAGTGCTTCACGCCGGGCTGCTGGGTGAGCAGGACGTTGGCGGCGTCGAACGAACCCGGGATGTCCGGCGTGCGCAACGGCGCCTTGAAGATCCGCTCCTTCGGGAATCCGGCGGCGATGAGGGCGCGGATCGCGCCATCGGTGCGATCCTTCGCCGTGGCCAGTTCCTCGAACGTGATCGCACACACCGCCGTGTCGGCGGCCGCCCAGCCGCGCTTCTTCATCTCGCCGGCGAGGATCGCACCGACGTTCTCGCCAATCTTGGACGCGGAGATGCCGAGGTGGTGGACGTCCTTCATCGGCTGGCCGTCCGCGCCGATGAACTGATCGTCCACGCTGATCAGTTTTAGCCGGGCGGCTTTTGCCTTGTTGACGATGGCCGGTCCGAGGCGCGTGTCGGGGGTGCAGATGATGAAACCCTGCGCGCCGCCCGCGGCGAGATTGTCAATCGCGGCGAGCACTTTCTCCCCGTCCGTCGCGCCGATTTTCACGAGGGTGAACCCGAGGGCCTTCGCCGCCTGGTCTGCGAATTTCCATTCGAGCTGGAACCACGGTTCCTCGGGCTGTTTCACGAGGAAACCGATCTTGACGCTTCCGACCGTCGGTCTGGTGGTGCCGGGCGCTCCGGCGGCGGTGGATTCCGATTTCCGGCTGCAGCTTGCGACGAGGCAGGCCAGGCCGAGTAACGCCATGGTGGCGAACGGACGGAAAAGGCAGCGCAGGGCGGGCGGATTTTTCATGAGGATTGGAATACGGCCGAATGGAGTGAAAGAGCGCACGCGGTTCACAACTGGCAACAGCGAAAAGGTATTCGGGCGCCCGGCGCTTACTTTTCCTCCGGTGGCTTAACGCCCCGGAACGAGCGCCAGAGCAGCAAGTCGTAAACGATCTTGGCGCCGCCGCAGATCCAGAACGGCAGGCTCATCAGCGTCACCGAGCCGAGCAGCGGAGCGGCGATGAGCGGGGCCACCGCGGTGCCGAGCTGCTTCGCGGTGGTGGTGACGCCGTTCGCCGCGGACCGCGCGCCCGGGGGCACGACCGCGTTTACGTAGGATTGGCGGGTCGGTACGTCCATCTGCGAGATGGAATTCCGCAGCCAAAAGACCACGATCGCCGCACCGGCCGTCGGCATGAGGGGCACGAGCATGAGCAGCACACTCGACGGCAGGTGCGTCCAGACCATGGTGTTGATGAGACCGAAGCGCCGCGCGAGTGGGACGGCGGCGAGCGCCGAAAGCCCCGCGAGCAGATTCGATCCGAAGAAAATCGTGCCGAGCGTGGCCTCGGAGGCGCCGAATTTTTGATGAAACCACCACGCGACAAAACTCTGCACGCAGAATCCGCCGCCGAATGAGTCGAGCGCGAACAACGCGCTGAGACGCAGCACCAGCCCGTGCGCCTCGCCCAGCCCGAGTGCGCCGCGCGGCGCGTTTACGGTCCCGGCGTCGACCACTTCGACCTCCGGGCCGAGTTTGAGGCTGAGCAACGCGAGCACGCCGCCGCAGGCCGCAAAAATCCAGAACAACGCGCGATAGCTGGCGGGCGCCGTCCAGCCGCGCATTTGCAGCGCGTGGGCGAGCCAGCCGCCGGCCAGCGCGCCGACGGCGCTCATCGAAAACCCGGCGACGTGATACCAGGCGAAAATGCGGGTGCGTTCACGCGCCTCGATGACGTCGGCCAGACAGGCCTGTTCGACGGCGAGAAACGGTCCCGCTTCGGCGCCGGTCGGACTGATCACGCCAATGGTCGTGGCGACGACGAGCAGCGTGAAGTCGCCCGTCAGCGCCAGGCCGGCGCCGCCCAGCACCATCAGGGCCGCACCGAGCCGCAGCGTGCGGCGCCGCCCCGCCCGATCCGCGCGGGTCGCGAGCCAGAGCGAAATCGCGGCGTCGCCCAGGAAGGTCAGCGTCAGGAGCAGCCCAATGCGCGCGGGAGTGATCCCGATCGCCTCGAGGTGCAGCACCAGCACGACGGCCAGCAGACCGCATGCGAACAACCTCACCATGCGTGAGGCGAAGAGCACGCGCAGGTCGACGGAGGCCCCGGGTGAAGAGGTCACGTCCGCAGCGTGCACGCCGCGCGACCCGCGCGGCAAGGCGGAATTGGATCCGAACCGCCGCCCCTTTGCCGCTTGCGCCGGCCGCGGAGGTCTTCGCGCCCCGCGCTGCCGTCGCACCCAGTTTTCGGTTGAGCGCGGGCCAAAGCCACGCCCTGCTCCTCCCGCCATGCTCGTCCATACCGTCTACTTTTGGTTGAAACCTGAACTCAGTCCGGCGCAGCGCGCGGATTTTCGCCGCGGCGTCGAATCGCTCGCCGGCATAAAAGCCGTCGACCGCACCTACATCGGCGTGCCGGCCGCGACGCCGAAACGGCCCATCATCGACGACTCGTATTCGCTCGCGTTGACGGTGGTCTGCATGGACCTCGCCGCGCACGATGCCTACCAAGTCGACCCGATCCACCTGGCGTTCGTGGACAACTTCAAGACGTTCTGGACGCGCGTGCAGATTTACGACGCGGAGTAGCAGCCCGTTGGCGCCGGCACGCGATTTGCTCAAAAGATTGTTTGCGCGAAATCTCAGCCGGAAGTCTGCAAGTCCAACGGGCTGCTAGTTTGCCTTCGCCACCACGAAGGGCGCGAAAAAACCGGTCTGGGAGGGCGGGAAACGGCCCTTGACCCTTACGCCGCCATCTTCGTGTTCCTGCTCGTGGATGTGGCCGAGCGTGTGGAGTCGGGCGATGACATCGTAACGGTCGTGCGGCACGAGCATATCCGTCGAGCCAAGGGCGTCGGCGATGAGTTCGAGCGACCGGGACTCGAGCGTGTCGAGGCCGGCCCTGGTGCGTGCGCTGACAAAGAGCGCCTCCGGGCAGAGCCGGCGGGCGCGGGTGAGCATCTCGGGCACGGCGGCGTCAATCTTGTTGAAGACGGTGACGATCGTCGTGTCCGCGGCGCCAAGTTCGGCGAGGACCGAGAGCGTCGTGCCGTGGTGGTGCTCGAAGTTGGGATTGGTGACGTCGAGCACATGGATGAGAAAATTCGCGACGACGACTTCTTCGAGCGTGGCCTTGAAGGCCTCGACCAGGCCGTGGGGGAGCCGGCGGATGAAGCCGACCGTGTCGGTGACCAGCAGCTTCTGGTTGCCGCGCAAGGAGAGCTGTGGTGTCGTCGGGTAGAGCGTTGCGATAAGTTTGTCCGCCTCGAGCTCGTGGGCGCCGGTCAGCGCGTTGAGGAGCGTGGATT
>JACQWL010000606.1 GCA_016209255.1 Verrucomicrobiota bacterium | reverse complement strand
GGTCTGGCGCGCGTAGGCCACATGCAGGCCGATGATGGCGGTCAGCATCAGCAGGCCGCTGGCCTGCGTGAAAAGAAAGAACTTCACCGCGGCGTCGTGGCGGTTCTCGTGCCCCCAGATGCCGATGAGGAAATACATCGGGACAATCATCAGCTCCCAGAAAAAGAAAAACAGGAACAGATCGAGCGAGAGAAACACGCCCAGCAGCCCCGTGATCGTCCAGAGGAGGTTGAAATGAAAAAAACCGACGCGCTCCCCGATCTCGCGCCACGACACGGCGACGGCGAGCACGCCGAGGAACAGTGTCAGCAGCACCAGGAGCAAACTGAGTCCGTCGATCCCCAGGAAGAGCGAGATGCCGAACTCCGGAATCCAGGGCCGGGCGGACAACGCCACCCAGCGCCCGCCTCCGGGCAGTCCATCGCCCGTGAGGGGCGCCGCGCCCCACCACGAGAGCGCGACGCCGAGCGCCGCCGCCAGACTGACGAGCGAAACCCAGCGCGCCCAGACCGCGCTCCGCAACCCCGCCAGGCAGGCCAGCGCGCCGCCTGCCATCGGAATGAGGATGAGCGCTTCGAGGTTCATAGGAAAGCCACGATGGCGAGGGCGATGACCGCGCCCGCCGCGATGCCCATGGCGTAGCGGCGGACCAGCCCGTTCTGCGTCTCACTGAGCCGGGCATGCAGCGTGCGGCACAGCCAGGCGAGGCCGGCGTAGAGGCGGTCGATCACATCGCCGCGGTTGATCCGGGCCAGGCCGACGAACGGCCGCACTACGAGCCGGTCGTAGAGCCAGTCGAATCCCCAACCCGCCGACCAAAGCCGGTGCAGCGCCGCCGCCGCGGAACTCGCGGCCAGTTGCCGGAACCACGGCGGCTGGCGTAAATACGCGTAGGCGGCCGCGCCCAGCCCGAGCAGCACTGCGGCCGACGCGGCCACTTGGAGGGCCAGCTCTGCTCCCGCTCCAGCATGGGGCTCGGCGGGTGCCGGCAGGGCGGTGCCCAGAAATCGTGAGAATACTGAAACCCCGCCGAGCGTGTGCGGCGTTTCCACAAATCCCGCCAGCAGCGACAGCGCGGCCAGCACCACCATCACGCCTGACATCAACACGCCGGGCCGGTGGCTTACCTCCGTGTGCGCCACGCCGAAAAAAGTCAGGCAGACCATCCGGCCCGTGTAGAGCGCAGTGACGGCAGCGCCCGCCAGGCCCGCGGCCCACAGCCACGGCCCGCCGTGCGGCGACGTCCAGGCGTGGAATAATATCAGATCCTTGCTGTAGAACCCCGCCGTGACGAGCGGCAAAGCCGCCAGCGAGGCGGAGCCAGCCACGAAAGTCCAAAAGGCGAGCGGGAGCCGCGTCCGAAGTCCGCCCATCCGAAACATGTCGTGTTCGTGCGCGAGAGCGTGGATCACCGCACCGGCGGCGAGGAACAGGAGGGCCTTGAAAAAGGCGTGCGTCATGAAATGAAACATCGCGGCCGTCCACGCTCCCGCGCCCAGGGCGAGAAACATGTAGCCGATCTGGCTGATCGTCGAATAAGCCAGCACGCGCTTGAGGTCGTGTTGCGCGAGCGCGCTGAAGCCCGCCAGCAGCAGC
This sequence comes from Verrucomicrobiota bacterium, assembly GCA_016209255.1. Lineage (GTDB taxonomy): Bacteria > Verrucomicrobiota > Verrucomicrobiia > Opitutales > Opitutaceae > ER46. The sequence continues at coordinate 6,940 of JACQWL010000606.1, read as the reverse complement.
GTGGCCGCGCCGAGCGCACCGACCACGCCGAGGATCGCCGGCGACAGTTCGAAGAACACATGGTGCCGGGCGATCAGATACACGCCGGCCGTCACCATCGTGGCGGCGTGGATCAGGGCGCTGACCGGCGACGGTCCCGCCATGGCGTCGGGCAGCCACGTCTGCAACGGAAGCTGCGCGGATTTGCCGATCGCGCCGCCCAACAGCAGTGCCGCCACCAGCGCCGCCGCGGCCGAGCCCGATCCGAGGACTGCGGGCGCGGCGTGCAGCATCTGGCCGATTTGCAGCGTGCCGAACTTGCCGTAGAGCACGAACAGGCCCGCCAGCAGCGCCGTGTCGCCGACGCGCGTCACGACGAACGCTTTGCGGGCCGCCGCGCCGTTGGCCGGATCGCGATACCAGAACCCGATCAGCAGGTAGCTGCACAACCCGACACCCTCCCAGCCGAGGAGCAGCAGCAGGAGATTGTCGGCCAGCACCAGGATGAGCATCGCGCTCACAAACAGGTTCAGGTAGGCGAAATACCGGCTGTAGCCTTCTTCCTTCGCCATAAACTCGGCGGAATACAGGTGGATCAGGAAGCCGACACCGGTGATGACCGCTATCATCAGCAGAGACAGCGCGTCGAGATGCAGCCCGATCTCGGCGGCAAAATCACCCGCCGCCACCCAAGTCCAGAGCGTGCGCGTCGCGGCAAAGCCCTCCGGCGGCGCGCGCAAAAACGCCGCCGCCACCACCGCTGTCAGCAGCGCCGCAAGCCCGACCGTGCCGCAGCCCGCGGCGGCGACCGCCCCGCGCCGCCAGCGGCCGCCGGCCAGCGCCAGCACGAGGAAGCCCGCCAGCGGGATTCCGGGGATCAACGGGAGCAGGTCGTAGACATTCATCCGCGCATCTTGCTCGTGGCGTCCGCGTCAATTGTGTTCTCCTGGCGGAAGAGGCGGACGATGATCGCCAGGCCGACGGCCACCTCGGCCGCCGCCATCGTCAGGATGAACAGGAACATGATCTGTCCGTCCGGTTGCCCCCAGCGCATGCCGGCGGTGACGAAGGCCAGCCCGGCGGCGTTGAGCATGATCTCGACGCTGACCAGCATGAAGATCAGGTTGCGCCGCACCAGCACGCCCACGAGCCCCAGTGCGAAAAGCACCATCGCCAGCGTCAGGCCGTATTCCATGGGCAGCGTGGTCATGGCAGCAGCTCCGTTTTGGTTTCGGATTCGGGTAGCAGCTCGCGGCGGCGCAGATGCGACGCCCCCACCAGACCGGCCAGCATCAGCAGGGCGGCCAGTTGCACGGCGAGCAGATAGACGCCGAACAGCGCGGCACCGACCTGCCGCGGCCCCACCTCCGCTCCACCCGCGGCCGTCGGGGCGCCGCGCCACAGCAGCGAGACGGTGAGCGCGAGCAGGATCGCCCCGAGGATCGAGGGGCCGATCCACATCCGCGGCTGCAGCCAGGCCTTCTCCTGTGCTGTCGCCACCGGCCCGAGGTTCAGCATCATCACCACGAACAGGAACAGCACGATGATGGCACCGGCGTAGATGATCACCTCCAGCGCGGCGACGAACGGCGCGCCCATCAGGTAGAAAATCACCGCGACCGCCGAAAACGAGATAATCAAATACAGCAACGCGTGCACGGCGTTCGAGTGGCAGATCACCAGCAGCGTCGAAATGACCGCGACTCCCGCAGCGATGAAAAAGACGGTGTTCATGGCAGCAGGCTCTTGGGGTCAACGGGCGGGGACTCCTTCTCGGCCTCGCCCTTGTCTTTGCCGCCGATGGCCAGCCCGGCCACGCGGTAGAAGTTATAACCGTGATACTTCCCCTCGCCGTCGATCAGCAGGTCCTTCTTTTCATAGACCATGTTCTGGCGCTGATACTCCGCCATCTCCACGTCTGGGATGAGCTGGATGGCGTAGGTCGGACACGCCTCCTCGCAGAAGCCGCAGTTGATGCAGCGGGAAAAATTGATGCGGAAAAACTCCGGGTAGCGGCGCCCGTGTTCGTCCTCCGTGGCCCCCAGCGCAATGCAGTCCACCGGGCACGCCACCGCGCACAAGTAGCACGCCACGCAGCGCTCGCCGCCGTCCGGGTCGCGTGTCAGCACGATCCGGCCGCGGTAGCGCGGGGCCAGATAGGCCTTCTCCTCCGGATACTGGATCGTGATCTTCCGCCGGAACAGGTGGAGGAAAACCAGCCAGACGCTTTTGAGGATGCTCAGCATGGCGCGGGATTGGGTTGGGGCGGAGGCGCGAGGTTTTCAGGTCAGCTGCTTTTCCAGAGCACGAGGGCGCCGGTCACCACCAGGTTGAGCAGCGCGGCAGGGAGGATGAACTTCCAGCCGAAGGCGAAGAGCTGGTCGTAGCGCGGCCGCGGCAGCGCCGCGCGCAGCACGATGAAGACGACGATGAAGCCGGCGGTCTTGACGCAGAACCAGGCCAGCGGCGGCAGCACCGGCCCGAGCCAGCCGCCGAAAAAGAACGTCGTCATCAGAGCAGAGAACAGCGTGACGCTGATGTATTCGCCGACGAAGAACATGCCGAACTTCATGCTGGAATACTCCGTGTGGTAGCCGGCGATCAGCTCGCTCTCCGCTTCCGGCATGTCGAACGGCAGCCGGTGCGTCTCGCCCAGCGCCGCGATGAAGAAGATCAAAAAGCCGAGGAACTGCGGGACGATGAACCAGCCTTCGCGCTGCGCGTGGACGATGGCGCTGAGGTTGAACGATCCCGCCAGCGTGACGACGCCCATCAACGAGAGCCCCATGAACACCTCGTAGCTGAACATCTGCGCCGCCATGCGCAGCCCGCCGAGCAGCGCATACTTGTTGTTCGAGGCCCAACCCGCCAGGATGACGTTGTAGATCCCCATCGAGGACAGGCCGAGAAACAGGAGCACGCCGATGTCGAGGTCGAGGATCACCGCGCCCGGCGCGAAAGGGACGATGGCGAACGACAGCAGCGCGGTCACCATGATGATCATCGGCGCCGCCACGAACACCGGCTTGTCAATGAACGGCGGGATCCAATCTTCCTTCGTGAAAATCTTGATGATGTCCGCGACGATGATGAACAGGCCGAGCGGGCCGGCGCGGTTCGGCCCGAGGCGGTCCTGCAGCAGCGCCAGCAGCCGCCGCTCCACCCAGATCAGGAATCCGGCCAGGTGCAGGATCACGAGCAGCACGGTCGCGATCAGCACGAGCTTGAAGACGACGTCGCTCATGGCACTCCTTTCACCGCCGCCGCCGCGGGCAAATCAAGGCCGGGCAGGTCCGGCAGCCCGACCGGAATCGACAGCAGACCGCGCGGCAGCCCCGCCTCGAGCCGGACCGGCAGCACCAGATCGCGTCCGTCGATCGTCACCCGCACCAGTCCGCCCTCCTGCACCGGCAGTGCGCGGGCGTCGTCGGGGTTCATCTCCGCGCACGGGGCGGGCATACGCTCAGCCACGCCCGGCGCCAGCGCGCTGAGCTCTTCCGAACCAAAGATGTGGTGCCGGGGCACCGCCAGCAACGCGCCGCCGCTGCCATCTTCCCACGCTCCAATCGGCGATGGAAAATAGTCGCCGACTGCGGCGTCGGCGGACGCCGGTTCGAGCAGACGCACGCCGGGATCGCCGCCCGCCAGCGGGCTGGCGATCTCGTTCTGGAATTTGTTCACCGACTGCACCGAGTTCCAGCCCGGCGACCAGAACAGGTTCACCAGTGCCGCTGGCGGCTGGCCGGGATAGCCCTCCATGGAATAACTCAGCGGGGAATCCGGATCATCCGGCGGCTTGGGTTCGCTCACGTCGAGGTTCGCGTGCTGCGCGGTGCGCCCGCTGAACCGGCGCGACGCCCGCGCGATTTTCTGCCCGCCCACCCGGAAATCCGCGCCGGGCGCCGCGCGCCGGACGCCGGCGAGCTCCGGAAACTCCGCGATCAGCGCAGCGATGACGGCATCGAGGTTTGGCCACGCGGGCGCGGTCTGGCTGCCGGTCGCCAACTCACCCAGCCAGCGCCAGCTCTCCCGCACCCACTCGTCGGGCGGCAGCACTTGGAAGAACCGCTGCGCCCGGCCCTCGTGGTTGACGAACGTGCCGTTCGTCTCGGCGAAGGTGCCCGCGGGCAGCACCACCGCGGCGGCATCGGCCGTGCGGTGAGCGAGAGTGTCGAGCACGACCACATGGGGCACGCTCCGGAGAAAGGCGTCGACGTCGCGCGGCGCAGCCCGCCGGTAGATATCGTTTTCGAGGATGATCGCCGTCTCCACGCGCCCCGCGGCGGCAGCCGCGAACGCCTCCGAGAGCCGGCCACCGCCCAGCAAGGCCGTCCCGAGCGAATTGGCTTCGGGAAACACCAGGCTCAAGGCTGCCGGCCGGCCGGCCGCGCTGAGCGCGCGCGCTACGTTCGCGGCCGCCGCCAGCAACGCCGCGCTGCCGAGGCTGACGCCGGCCACGACGAGCGGCCGCTTCGCCGCCAGCAGCGCAGCCGCGGCTTCCTCGATAAATGCCGCGGCGTCAGTCGGCAGCACGCCCGATTCTTCGGGCGCATGGCCGTCGATCCGGCGGGCGAGCGCGCAACCGAGCCGCGCCAAATTCTCCGGCGAAGCGCGCAGGAAGCGCGTCGCGATGTCGTCGATCCGAGTCGGCGCGACGGCGCCGAGGAAAAGCGGCCCGCGCCGGTCCTGCAGGAGGTCGCGCACCGCCCGGTCATGCCAGCGCGGGATGTTCATCCGGTCGGCTTGCAGCAACGGTTGTTGCCGGACGGCCTGCCGCAACGCGAGCGCCAGTCGCGGCGCCGTGTTGGTCACGTCTTCCCCCAGCACCAGCACCGCGTCCGACTCCGCCACGTCGCGTAGCGAGGGAATCCGGCCCGGCCCGGCCCTCATGATCCGCAGCGCCTCGGCGAGCAGGCCGCATTCACGGTCAGAGGCGCCCTGGAAGAAGCGCTCTGCGCCGACGAGGGTGCGCAGGGCGAAGTTGGCTTCGAGCGATGCCCGCGGCGATCCGATGCCGATCACCCGCTCCGGATTGGTCAGCAAAGCGGCGAGCCGCCCGCGCAGCGCAGTGCGAGCGATCTCCCGGCGCTCCTCGCCGGGCGCGAGGCGGGCGCTCGCCCGGCGGATCCGGCGCAGATGGTGGACGAACTCGTAGCCGAAGCGGCCCCGGTCGCACAGAAAGTAGCCATTCACGTCGTGGTGGTAGCGGTTGAGAATCCGCCGCAGCACGCCGCCGCGCTCGCCGGCGATCGTGTTGCAACCGAGCGCGCAGTGCGTGCAGATCGACGGCGCGGACTGGAGGTCCCACTTGCGCGTGAAGTGGCGCTTGAGCGTCTTGTCCGTGAACACGCCGGTGGGGCAGACCTCGACGAGGTTGCCGCTGAATTCGCTTTCGAGCACGCCGTCTTCGTGGCGGCCGAAATAGACGTGGTTGTGCGCCGCGAAGGCGTCCAGATCGCGCCCGCCCGCATAGTCGCGGTAGAAGCGGACGCACCGGTAGCACTGGATGCAGCGGTTCATCTCGTGGCTGATGAAAGGGCCGAGGTCTTGGTAGCGGAACGTGCGCTTCTCGAAGCGGTATCGCCGGTAGGCGTGCCCGGTCATCACCGTGACGTCTTGCAAGTGGCACTCACCGCCCTCGTCGCAGACGGGGCAGTCGTGCGGATGATTCGTCATCAGCCACTCGACGACGGCGGCCCGGAACTCGCGCGCCTCGGGGTCGTCGATCGAGAGGCGAGTCCCTTCCAGCGCGGGTACCATGCATGCCATGACGATCTTCCCGTGCTTGTCCTTCTCGTCGCGGAACTGTTTGACCGCGCACTGCCGGCAGGCGCCGACCGAGCCGAGCGCCGGGTGCCAGCAGAAATAGGGCAGGTCGAATCCGAGGGCCAGGCTCGCTTGCAGGAGGTTGGTCCGCGGATCGGCCGCGTAGGGGCGTTGGTCGATGTAGATGGTCGCCATGGCTCAATTCCAGGGGCAGCGGCGTCCGGTGATGTGGCGGCGGAAATCGTCCTCGAAGTATTTCAGCGCGCTCTGCAGCGGCTCGACCGCGCCCGGCGCGAACGCGCAGAAGGTCGCGCCCGGGCCCAGCAGCCGGGCGTGCCGGCGCAGCGTCTCGAGGTCGCCCTCCTCGCCGCGCCCCTCCTCGAGGGCGCGCAGCGTGCGCTCGATCCAGGGCAGGCCGTCGCGGCAGGGCGTGCACCAGCCGCAGGATTCCTGGGCGAAGAACTTCTCGAGATTGTGCACGAAGCCGACCGGGCAGGTCCGGTCGTCGAGCACGACCATGGTGCCGGTGCCGAGGCGGCTGCCGGCTTTCTGCACGGCATCGAAATCCATCGGCAGGTCGAGGTGCTCCTCGACGAGGAAGCCGGTGGAGGCCCCGCCGGGGATCACGCCGCGGAACCGGTAGCCGTCGCGCATGCCGCCGGCATGCTCCTCGAGGATTTCGCGCAGGGGCGTGCCCATCGGCAGCTCCCACAGACCCGGGCGCGTCACGCGGCCACTCACGCCGTAGAGCTTGGTGCCGCCGTCGCCGGAGCGGCAGGCGCCCTTGAACCAGTCGGCGCCGCGATTCAAAATGTGGGGCACGTTGCAAAGCGTCTCCACATTGTTGACGATGGTGGGCTTGCCCCAGAGCCCGACGACCGGCGGAAACGGAGGCTTGGCGCGCGGAATCGCCCGCCGGCCCTCGAGCGCGTTGAGCAGCGCCGTCTCCTCACCGCAGATGTAGCGGCCCGCGCTCGTGTGAATCCGCATCTCGAGCGCGAAGCCGCTGCCGAGGATGTTGAGCCCGAGGTAGCCGCCGGCGCGCGCCTCGGCCAGCGCCCGCTCGAGCCGCCGGCGCGACAACGCGTATTCGGCACGCAGGAAAATGAAGGCCACCTCCGCGCCGATGGCGTAGGCGCTGACGATGAGCGCCTCGACGAGCTGGTGCGGATTGCCCTCCATGAGATAGCGATCC
>JACQWL010000617.1 GCA_016209255.1 Verrucomicrobiota bacterium | reverse complement strand
CGGCACGCCGATGCCCTTGCGCTGGCCGAGAGTGTAGAAGTGAAGCCCGCGATGCCGGCCAAGTTCCTTGCCATCGGCCGCGCGGATGATCGGGCCGGGCGCGTCCGGCACATAGGCCCGGAGGAAGTCCTGCATCTTTACCTGTCCAATGAAGCAGATGCCCTGGCTGTCTTTTTTGTCCGCCGTCACGAGGCCGGCCCGGCGCGCGAGCGCCCGAATCTCCGGTTTGACGAGTCCGCCGATCGGAAAGCGCGCATCGCGCAGCTGTTCCTGGCTGAGGAGGGCGAGGAAGTAGGACTGGTCCTTGTTTTTGTCGGCGCCCTCCCAGAGCTGAAAATTGCGGATTGCGGATTGCGGATTTCGGATTGTGGCGTCAGAGCTTGCGGCTTTGTCCAATCCGCAATCCGCAATCCGCGATCCGCAATCCTGAGCCTCAACCCGCCGCGCGTAGTGGCCGGTGGCGACGGCATCGAACCCCTGATCGCGGGCCCACTGGCGAAAAACCCCGAACTTGATCTCGCGATTGCACATGATGTCGGGGTTTGGCGTCAGTCCGCGCGCATAGCCATCGAGCAGATAGGCCACGACCCGCTCCCGGTATTCCTGCATCAGGTTCACCACCCGAAACTCGATGCCGAGCCGTTCGCACACCGTGCGCGCGTCGTCGATGTCCTTCATCCAGGGGCAGGGGCCGACCACGTTGTCCTCGTTGATCCAGTTCTTCATGTAGGCGCCGACGAGATCGTGGCCCTGCTCTTTCAGCAGGAGCGCGGCGACGGAGCTGTCGACGCCGCCGGACATGGCGACGAGGATTCTATCTTTGGCAGGCACGGAGGAAGACAGAACCCACGTGTCCGCCGGACCGAATGTCAAAGGGCTTTTGCCCGGCGGAAAACTGCTTGTCGCCGGCCAAAGCGGGCAAATGCTTTCCCCTCGGTATGGCAGATCCTTCCCATCGCATCGTCCGCGCCTGGCTTGACTCGCTCACCTCGGGGATCATCGAACTCGACCGCGACTGGACGGGACACGGTCGGCCGCGTTTTACGCTGGGCAAGCACTGCCCCGCGCCCGGTGGGCTCGCCCCGGCGTCCGGACTCGCAGCCGGCCGGGTTTACGGGTATTTCGTAAAGGCGGATGGCGGGATTTCATTCGTCCTGCCTCTGGAGCGCGGATGCAACCTCAACCCGGAGCGGGACACTGTCTACCTCGCCGGCGATTTCAACGGCTGGCAGAAAGCGATCGGTGCCGCCGAGTGGCAAATGCGACCGGCCGACCTGGAAGGTGAGCGGGTGCTGCTCTGGACCGGCGACGGAGCCCGGTTTTTGGGCGCGCCGGGGAGGCAATTCAAATTCATCACCGGCGAAAACCAGTGGCTGCATCCGCCCGCCGACGCGCCGAACACGGTGCGAAACGAGCACGGGTCCACCAACCGGGTGGTCGATCCGATGCGAACGGGCCGGCATTTCTGGCGCTTCACCTTGGCGCTGCCCTTGGATCTCTCGGAACCGTGGAGCGTCGGATGGGCGGAATTCACCGGCGGGGAGGGCGTGCCGCTGTTCCTGGGCGATTTTTTCTATGAATTGAAAACCGAGCTGCCGCTGGGCGCGATTGTGCGCGGCGGCGAAACGGTGTTTAGGATCTTCGCACCGCGGGCGGGTGCGGTCTCCCTTTTCCTTCGTCGCGACGTGGCCCCGGCCGGGGCAGCAAAGGGCTTTCCCCTCAGCCGGCGGAGCGATGCCGATGGCGCCGCGGGTGTCTGGGAGACGACGCTCGGCCAGAACCTCCACGGGTGGTTTTATTGGTATGCGATCGACGGGATGCGCGAGGCCCCGGGGGGAAATGGCTTCGATCCGACCATGCGCGTGCTCGATCCCTATGCGCTTGCGGCGGTGGGCCGGGAGGGGCCGGGCATCGTCGTCGATCGCGCATGGGTGGGGCAGGGGGATCGGGGTTTCCAGACCCCGTCCTGGCATGACCTCGTGATCGCAGAGGCGCACGTGCGCGATCTGGCGGCGAACGCGCCGGTAGAGGAATCGAGCGACGAGCGGCGGGGCTTTTCCGGCCTGCGGAAATGGGTCGAACATCCGGATTTCTATTTGCATGCCCTGGGGGTGAACTGCGTGGAACTGCAGCCGTTGCACGAGTTCGATAACGTCAGGGCGGGCGAATACCACTGGGGTTACATGACGAATAATTTCTTTGCGCCGGAGAGCAGCTATGCGCTCGAGGCGGAAAAGGCGTCGGGCGTGCGCGAATTGCAGGGGCTGGTGGCGGCGTTTCATCGCCGGGGCATCGCGGTGGTGCTCGACGTTGTTTTCAACCATGTGGGCGTGCCGCCGCACCTGATGTTCGTCGACCGGCTCTATTATTTCGAGCAGGACGCGCAGGGAACGCTGACCAACGGGAGCGGCTGTGGCAACGACCTGCGGGCCCGCTCGGCCATGACCCGGCGCCTCATCATCGACAGCTGCCTCCATTTCCTCGAGGCGTACGGCATCGACGGCTTTCGCTTCGATCTGGCTGAGTTGCTCGGGGCCGACGTGCTGCGCGACATCGAGGTGGCGCTCAAGCGCGCCAAGCCCGACGTCATTCTGATTGCCGAGCCGTGGAGTTTTCGCGGCCACATTGCCAGTGCGTTGCGCGACACCGGCTGGGCCTCGTGGAATGATGGCTACCGCGATTTTGTGCGCGACTATCTCTGCGGCAAAGGCACGCCCGATCGCATGGAGTATTTTCTCCGGGGCTCACCCTGGTATTTCGCGAAATGGCCGGCGCAGACCATCAACTACACGGAGTCGCACGACGACCGTGCCTGGATCGACGTGATCACGGAGCATCCCTCCTTGGACGGATTCGTGCCGACGGCCAACGACCGCCGCCGGACGCACTTGATGGCAGCGCTCCTCTTCATGTCGGTCGGAATCCCGATGCTGTCGGCCGGGCAGGATTTCCTCCGTTCGAAGCATGGGGTGAACAACACGTACCAGCGCGGCGATCTCAATGCCCTCGATTACCGACGGCTCTACCGTTACCTCGGCACCCACGTGTATTTCGCGGACTGGATCGCATTTCGGCGCGGAGAGTATGGCCGGCTGTTGCGCCACTGGACGCGAGCGAGCGAAGGCTTTTTCGAGTTTTACCGCAGCAAGGACTCTCCAGCGCTGGCGGCGGTTTACAACGCGGACTTTTCCCAGGGGCGGAGGCGTCTGCTCTTCGCCATCAATCCGACGCTATACGACGCGGTCATCCCGCTGGATAAAGCGATCGCCGGAAGCCCGGCGGGCGGGTGGCGGCAACGCGCGGATCAGGAGCGGTTTTATCCTCCCGGTGCGCCCGGGGTCAGGAT
>JACQWL010000616.1 GCA_016209255.1 Verrucomicrobiota bacterium | reverse complement strand
GTCCGAGCATCTGGTCTACACCGTCAAGTATGGCTACATCACCAATCGCGACGGCATGTGGGCGGGGCGCAACGATTTTGACGCGCACGTCATCTACGCGAAGGTCCAATACCACTTCTGATTTTCGCTCCCCAGGTTCCACGTGCACCGGCGATTCGGCCGGTGCGCGGGAGAGAGCACGCCAATCGCTGCGTGAAGATTAGCAATCGATGCGTAGCCGAACCGGGTCCTGGGGCCTAGACTAATCGCAGCAAAACACTTTTTCCGCCTGCTGTTCGTCTGCGTCTCCGTAGACCGAATGGTAAGCGGAGAATAGGAATGTTACCCCGATAAATACCGGCCGCGGGCATGTGGGTGCCCGCGGCCGGTCCATTTTTTAGGCGACCCGAGGGCGGGTTGGGTTCCGGGGCCGGTGCTCCCTGCGGGCTCATGGCGGCGTCGGATTCCGCTCGCGGAGTGGGGGGTGGTGGACATGGGACCTGAGGGTTCTTTGCGGCGAATAAAGTGAACAGTCCCTATTCACGGCGACCTTCGCGCCTTGTAGAGTGAATCGGATGTTCCGGACCCACGATCATCGGGCAAGTTGCAGGACTGGCTTTTCGGCTGTGCTCTTCGTGGCGTTCCTGATGAGTCACGGCTGCGCCACCCAAGCCAGCTTAACGGGACCGCAGGTGGTTTCGACGGAGAACTCGCCCGTCGCGGAAGAGGTCGCCCCGATGGACGCGTGGCGCTTTGCCGAGGCGTATGTTGCCTTGCACCCGGGTTGTGACACCCTCGTGGGGAGCGGGACATCGATGATGCCGCTTTATCGGGATCGCACCGTTCTGGTCGTACAGATGATGGAGATGTCCGAATTGAGACGTGGGATGACGGTCGTATTTGTCGGCGATCAAGGCCGGCCGGTGGCGCACACGCTGATCGAAAGGACGCCGCACGGCTGGATGGCCAGGGGCATCGGCAATCCCGAACCCGATCGCACGCCCGTGCAAAGCGGCAACTACCTTGGCACCGTGATCAAGGCGTTTGCGCCGAATCCCCGCATCGCGGCCGCGGCCTATCCCCTGCCGGGACTATCGGCGGCCGGGCAACACAGGCCGCTCGTGTTCGATTCGGACCAGGCCACGCGCGTCGCGGCTGGCGATCAGTAATGTTTGATGTAACCGTTGCGGCGCAGACGTTCCAGCCAGCGCTCCTGGCCGGCGCGTGACATCTGCTGGATGAGCATCCGCTCAATCTGATCGCGCACTTCGTTGATTGGTTGGATGCCGGCGAACTTGCGCTCTTCGGCAAAGAGAATGAAGCACCCTTCGGGCAGCAGCAGCGGGGCAGACGCCTCGCCGGCTTTCAAGTTGAACGCGACTTCGCTGAACTCCTTGCGAAAATCGGATCGTTTCAGGGTACCCCAGTCGCCGCCCTTGGCGCGGCGCGCATCCCGGCTGAACTCCTTCGCCAGGTCCTCGAATTTTTCGCCGGCCTTGAGCCGCGCCAAGATTTGGTTCGCCTGCTCCATCAACACCGGGTCGGTTTCGCCCTCATTGCGGGTCAACTGGATGAGCCGGAGATGCACCTCGTCCTCGCGGTAAAATCGATCCTTGTTCTCGTTGTAGAATGTCTCGATCCGCACCGGGCTCACGACGCTCTGTGACTTCCGTTGCTGGCCCTGCATGTAGTGAAAAATGATGTCCTCTTCGACTTCCCGGCGGTATTCGCGAATCGTCGTGCCGCGGGCGCGGAGGTAGGCGAGGAACTTCGAGCGGTCATTATCGAATTGCTCGGACAAGCGATCGGCGATCGCGTTTTCAACGTAGCTGCCCGGGATGTGCTTTTTCTCATCCTTCCTGAACTCCTTGATGATGAGAACGCGGTCAATAAGGTCTTGAATTACACTATCTTGCAACGACTCGAGCCGCTCATCGAACTCCTTCTGGCTTTTTGCTTCGACCCGGAGTTGCTGCACCAGCGGCCCGATTTCGCGGGTGACGTCGGCCACCGTGATAATCTTGTCCTCGGCCACGGCGACGATCCCGTTGGCGAAGCGGAGATTGAGACTATCGGTCGGGGAAGGGGAAGGAGCGGCCGGGCCGAATGCGGGCTGCGCAGAGGCCGCAGCGCCGGCCCCGGCGGCAAGTAAAAGAAAAACGAGGCGGGGGAACGTCATGGATTCGGCAGATTGTTCAGAAAAGAGATGATTTCCCTCAACCGTAGGATGGGTTTCGGGGTGGTCAACCTTGGAAACCGGGTGCCGAGTTGCACCCAATCGTCGCGGCGACCCGTGTTGCGCAGGCACTTCAACCGGCTGGACTCGGTTTCGACGGAAACGATTCCCTTTTGTTCCGCCCGGATGCGGATCTCCGTGACGAGCAGGAGTGCCCGGATCTCATCGCCGAATTTGCCAAAACGGTCGCGCAGGTCGGCCTCGATCTGCTTGAGCGCCGGGACGGTGTCGGCCAGGGCGAGCTTGCGGTAGAAATCGATGCGCAGCCTGGTCTCGGCGAGGAAAGCGGCGGGGATGCGCGCCTGAATCTTTGGCACCTCGACGGCCTGCTCGTCCTCTGCGTCCTTGAGGGCGGTGTACCCGTCGACGTGCCGGCCGCGGGTCGACGTGGCGCCGGCACCGCCCGCGCCGCGCCCCGGCGGGGAGGCTTCGCCAATGAAGACGAAATCCAGCTTCACGTTGGCGCGAACCGCCGCGGCGGTCTTGTCGCCCTTGAGCCGTGCGACCGATTGCCGGAGGAGCTGGCAGTAGAGTTCGAAGCCCACGCCGGCGATGTGCCCGCTCTGCTCGGGGCCGAGCAGATTGCCCGCCCCGCGCAACTCGAGGTCGCGCATCGCGATTCGGAAACCCGCGCCGAGCTGGTTGTGCTGGCGCAGCGCGGTGAGCCGCTGCCGCGCCACCTCCAGCAGCCGCGTATGCCGGTGAAGCAGGAGATAAGCGTAGGCTTGGTGCTTGAAACGGCCGACCCGGCCCCGGAGCTGATACAGTTGCGACAGCCCAAATCGATCCGCGCCCTCGATGATGATCGTGTTGCAATTGGGAATATCGAGTCCGCTCTCGATGATCGTCGTGCAGACGAGCACGTGGTGCCGGCCGGCGACGAATTCGGTCATAACGCGCTCGAGTTCGTCGGCCGGCATCTGGCCGTGCCCGACGCCGATGTCGAGATCCGGCAACAGTTGGCGCAGCTGCGTGGCGACCAGATCGATTGTCTGCACGCGGTTGTGCAGGTAAAACACCTGGCCGCCGCGACGGATCTCGTGCCGCACGGCATCGACGACGATTTTCTCCTCGTAGGTCTTGACGATGGTCTGGATGGGGTGGCGGTTCGTGGGCGCGGTCTCGATCACGCTCAGGTCGCGCGCCCCAGTCAGGGCCATGTAGAGCGTGCGTGGAATCGGCGTCGCACTCATCGAGAGCACGTCGACGGTCTCGCGCATTCGCTTGAACACCTCCTTGTGCTTCACGCCGAATCGCTGCTCCTCGTCGATGACGACGAGTCCGAGTTCCCTGAACCGCACATCGCGCTGCAACAGCCGGTGCGTGCCGATTAATATGTCGACCTGGCCGGCGAACGTGGCCTCGAGGATTTTTTTCTGTTCGGCGCGCGAGCGAAACCGGCTGAGCATCTCGACGGCGATCGGATACCCGGCCATTCGCTCGCGAAACGTGTTGAGGTGCTGCTGCGCGAGCACTGTGGTCGGCACGAGCACCGCCGCCTGCCGGCCATCCTGCACGGATTTGAACGCCGCGCGGATTGCGACCTCGGTCTTGCCGAAGCCCACATCGCCGCAAATCAGCCGGTCCATCGGCCGCGTACGTTCCATGTCGGCCTTCGTTTCCTTGATCGCCCGAAGCTGGTCGCGCGTCTCGGTAAACGGAAACGACGCCTCGAATTCCTTCTGCCACGTCGTGTCGTCGGGAAACGCGTGTCCCGGCTGCGCCTCGCGCGCGGCGTGAATCCGCAGCAACTCGGCCGCGAGGTCGATGGTCGCGCGTTCGGCGGCCTGCCGCGCCTTTTCCCACCGGCCGGAGCCAATCCGGCCGAGCTGCGGCCTGCTCTTGCTGAGACCGACGTAGCGGCTGACCAGGTGCGATTCCTGCAGCGGCACGTGCAGCGTCACGTGGTCGTCGAACTCGAGCGAAATCACCTCCCGGATGCCTTGGGCCGTGTCGAGCTTGGTGAGTCCGCGGTAGTGCGCGATGCCATGCTGGAGGTGAACGACGAAATCGCCCTCCACCAGCTCCGAAAAGTCGAGCAGCTGATCGATTTGTGCGCGCTGCGCGATCGCGCGCGTGTTCAGCGCCGGCCGCCGCTGGCGTTGCCGGCCGAAAATCTCCGTTTCGGTGACGACCACAAGGCCGGTGCTGACCGAGCGCGGCGCGCGACCCTCACTGCGCTGCGCGGGCGCTGGCATGCGAGGGCGCCCGTTTTCCATCTGCAGCGTCGCCCCGTCGCGAAACGTAACCCGAAACCCTTCGTTTAACGTGCCGCGGAGCCAGCGCGGCTTGATGTCCATCAAGATGGCGTCTTCGGCGAGGATCTCCTTCGCCCGCTGCTCCTCGCCTTCCTTCGAGACGACGAACGCCACGTCGTAGCCGGTTTGCCGCCACGCGGCGATCTGCCGCAGAAACCCGCGCCGCACGCCCTCCTCGACCTGCAGCCGCTCGTGCGCCACGAGCGCTTCGTCCGGCATGTGCCGGTGGTGCGCGAGGTTTTCGCTGTTCCACGTCGTCTCGTCGGCCACGCCGTCGAAGAGCCCGCTGGCCTCGTCGAGGTCGCTCAGGCCGAACGCGGCCGCGCATTTCTCGAGCAAAGGGGTGAGCCGGTCCGTGCCCTCGCGGGCGAAGGCGCTGAACTCCTCCTCGAGCGATGCCGGTTCGATGAAGAGCAGATGCGTGCCCGGCGTGAGGTAGTCCGCCAGGCCGGTTTTCGACGGATCGAGCTTTACGCGCGGAGACGCCGCCAGCGCGACGTTCGCGACGCTTGCACCGGAGCGCTGCGTGACCGGGTCGAATTCGCGGATTTCCTCGAGCTCATCGCCGAAGAAATCCAGGCGGTACGGCATGCTGGCGGTGACCGGGTAGACATCGATGATCCCGCCGCGGATGGCGTAATGCCCGGGCGCCTCGCACACCGCCTCGGAATCGTAGTCGAGTTTTTGCAGCTGCACGAGCAGCCCCTGGAACGACTGGGCCTGGCCGCGGGCGAGGGTCAGCTCGCGGACCGCGAACTCCTCCAACGCCGGCACGGCCTGAAGCAGGGCCGCGGGCGTCGTCACCACGACGACGGTGTCGGGCGTCTTGTTCAACCCGCGGATTGCGCGCAGGCGGGAGAGGACGGTGAGCCGGTCGCTGGAGGCGGCGAATGCCTCGCGCATGTCACGGGTGTCCGGCATCGACTCCGGAAACACGAGCGTTTGGTGCGGCCGCGGGTTGCCGGACGCGCCGTGGAAAAACGCCATGTCCTCCGCGAGATGCTCAGCGGCTCGCAAATCCTCCGCCACGACCAGCCACGCCGGCGCCGGATGCGCCCGGCACAGCTCGGCGACGACCGCGGCGCGGGCAGCCGGGCAGACGCCGGTGAGCTTGCGGCGGGTGAGCGTGGCGGAGGCGGGCATACAGGGAGGACGGAATGTAGGTTGGACTCTGCCGCCCACAAGCCTGATGGAGAAATAGCGGTCGGGGCGTCGCGGCAGTGTGAAACGGTCGCTCCAATTCGTCTCACGCTGCGAGGACTCTGAAACCGCAACTGACGCCTGGTTCATTCGGGCTCATAATCGTGCTCTTGCTCGTGCTCGACCCGCGCGATTACGAGCACGATTACGATTACGAGCACGAGGGATCCTCTCTTTGCGTGGCGCCAGGTCTCGCAGTGCTAAATATCCGGACGATCAATCGACACCGGGCGCGGGTTCGCCCTCCCAGACGGCGAGCGCGACACGGGCGGCGGCTTCCTCGGCGAGCTTCTTGGAGCTGCCGCGGCCCGAGCCGAGCGGGCGATCGAGCAGATAAACAGCCACTTCGTACTCGCGGGCATGATCCTCGCCCTCGACCCGCAACACCTCATAGCGGAGGGCGCTGTTGCCATGGATTGGTTGCACGAGTTCCTGCAGCCGGCCCTTCGGATTCTCGATGTCCTCGACCGAAGCGAGCCGACCGGGCAAATCGCCGTACAGGCCGAGGACGACGCGCCGCGCCGCCGCGAGTTCGCCGTCCAGGTAGATCGCGCCGACGAGGGCCTCAAATGCGTCCTCGAGCGCCGCGGCCCGCGAGCGGCCGCCGGTCGATTCCTCGCTGGCACTGAGGCGCAGGCACAGATCGAGGCCGATTTCGCGGGCAAGCCGGGTGAGGAACGTCCCGTTGGCGAGCGCGGCGCGGCGTTTGGTGAGACCGCCTTCGCGGTCGGCCGGGAAAAGGGCGAACAGCGCCTCGGTCAGCACCAGTTGCAGCACGGCGTCGCCGAGAAACTCCAGCCGCTGGTTGCTGTCGGCCAGATCCGGCTGGTCTTGGAGCAGCGACGGGTGCGTGACGGCGCGTTCGAGCAGGTTCAGGTCGCGGAACTCGTACGCCAGCCGGCGCTGCAAGGTTTCAAGTGGAGTGGGGGATGAATCGGACACGGGCAATGACCTAGGAGGACGCGCTCGCGTAGCGGCGCAGCCCGCGATGGAACACCCACACCGCAAGCGCGAACCAAACCGCAGCGAGCCCGAACAACCATGCGCTCC
>JACQWL010000597.1 GCA_016209255.1 Verrucomicrobiota bacterium | reverse complement strand
GGCGGTGCCAAATGCTTGAGCACTGCGGAACTCGGCAAACGCTCAACACTCAACTCTTAACGCTTAACTCTCAAGTTCCGGGCACCTTGAGCGTTGAGAGTTAAACGTTGAGCGTTGAGCGTTTTTCCAAGCTTAAACTCTTCAACTCCACCTTTGGCTGACGCCACCGCCAACCCGGAGAAACGTCCGCCTCAGCCCCGGCGCCTTGATCCGAATTGACAACCCCGATCCCGGACGGAACCTTCCGCCTCCGGGAGACCCCACCATAAAGATCACCGACGTCGAAGGTATCATGCTCCGCCTGCCGGCGGTGAGGCCGATTGGCGATGGCTGCCAATCGATCCTGATTATCCGGGTGCACACCGACGCCGGGATCACGGGCATCGGCGAGGCCCACACGAATGCACTGGTGAGCAAGGCGATTCTGGACGCGCCGATGTCCTCGGTTTCCTCGGAGGGGCTGCGCAGCCTGCTCGTGGGCGAAGATCCCCGCGACATCGGGCGGCTGTGGGACAAGATGTACCGCCACACCCAGGGCTATGGCCGGCGCGGGGTGGCGATGCATACGATCAGCGGCGTCGATATCGCGCTGTGGGATATCCTGGGCAAGGCGTCCGGGCTGCCTCTCCACCGGCTCCTGGGCGGCGCCCGGCGAACAACGACACCCGTTTATGCGAGCGATTTGTCCCAGCCGTCGCTCGAGGCAACGCTCGCGCTGGCGCGTCGGCACAAGGCGGCCGGCTTCCGCGCCATGAAGTTCGGCTGGGGCGGGCTGGGCGGCGACGTGCGCGAGGACATCGCCGTCGCGGCCGCGATCCGCCAGGAAGTCGGCGACGACATCGACATCATGATCGACATGGGTTTCGCCGTGCCGTTCGACCACGCGGTGAAACTGGGCCGCGGCCTGGCCGATTACGGAGTATTCTTCCTCGAAGAGCCGCTTTGGCCCGACGATGTGGCGGGTTTCGCCAAGCTGGTGGCACTCTCCCCGACGCCGATCGCGACCGGCGAAAAGGAGAGCACCCAGTATCCGTATGTCGATCTGATGGACCGGGGTGGCTTGCGCATCATCCAGCCCGACGTGGCGCGGGTCGGAGGCATTTCCGAGATGATGCGCATCGTCGCGCTGGCGGAATCGCGCCATGTGCGCGTGATCCCACACTGTTGGTCCACCGACATCCTGGTGGCCGCCACGCTGCACGTGATTGCGACGCTGCGGGACTGCCCGTATCTGGAAATGAACGTCACCGACAATCCGCTGCGCACGGATCTGCTGCTCGATCCGATTCGGCCGGTGAACGGCGTGGCTCGCGTGCCGGACAAGCCCGGATTGGGCATCGAGCTGAACGAGGCGACCCTCGCCCGCTATCGCTGGGAAGGCGTCTGATGCATCGCATCCTGAACCGTATCCATGCAGTCGACCTCCATTTTGAGAGCAAACCGACGAGCGCCAAAAGGTGGACGGCGACCTCCCGTCTTCGCCCTGCGGGCTTCGACGCGGCTGATGTTTCGAGGCGCGCCGAAGCCTTGGCGAAGGCGGCCGGGCGCCGTTTGGCCACGTCCGCTGGAGAAACGCGCCCGGATGCGCCGGAGGCGCACAGGGGGTTGTCCGCCTTTGGCGGATCGCGTTCCACCTCCGGCCAACTGAATTGTTACCCCTAAGGTTCGCCCATGCGCCACATCGCTGTCGCCCGGTTCGGGCATGAAGGCAACAGCTTCGGCTCGGTGCTGGCGACCCTGGCCGATTTCAAATCCTGCGAATGGGCGGCGGGGAGTGAGGAAGTCCTGGCGCGCTACCGCGGCACCAACACGGAAATCGGCGGCGCCATCGATCTTCTGGAACATCAGCCGGGCTGGACCGCGCATTATCTGCGCTGCGCGTGGGCCACGCCGTCCGGCGAGATCGAGCCGGCGGTGTTTGAAACCATCATGGCAGACCTCCTGCACGGTCTGGCGGCGCGGGCCTGGGACGCCGTCTTCCTCGGTCAGCACGGGGCGATGCAAGTGGTGGGAATCGAGCACGCGGATGCGGAGATCATCCGCCGGGTCCGCGCCGTGATCGGCGATGCCGCCCTGGGGGTTTCGTTCGATCTGCATGCCAACATCACGCCGGACCTGCTCGAGCTCCTGGATGTCTCGGTCGGCTACAAATGCCATCCGCACACGGACATGGCCGCGACGGCGCAAAAATGCCTGCGCCTCCTGCTTGAAACCGCGGACCACCGCATCCATCCGATCGGCCGCGTGGTGCCGATGAATGCCATTCTGCCGACCATCAACGCGCGCACGTCGGATGGCCCGATGGCGGAGGTGGCGGCCTTTGCGCGCGGGCTGGAACTCGGCGGGAGGCTGCTGGACGTGACTCCCTACCAGGGCTACGCGTATGGCGATCGCGCATACGCCGGGGCGTCGTCCGTCGTGTATGCGGACGGGGACGGGCCGGCCGCAGAGCGCGCGGCGCAGGCCGTGATCGCAGAGATGAACCGCGTCCGCGACCGCTTGATGGTGCATCTGCCGGGCGCGAAGGAGGGTCTGGCCGAGGCGCTGGCGCTGGCGCGGCAGGGCCGGGGACCGGTCGCGGTGATCGATTCCGCCGACCATCCCGGCGCCGGGGCCAATGCCGACACGCCGGGCCTGCTGCGCGCGTTGTTGGAAGCAAGCCCGGACGTGCCGGCCGCGTTCGTTTTGTTCTGGGATCCCGACCTCGTTGCGCGGCTGGCGGAGGCCGGCGTGGGTGCGACGCTCGACCTCGCACTCGGCGGCCGGCTGACGGATGCGTTTGGCGCTCCCGTCCGGATGCGGGCCACGGTTGACCGGCTGACCGGGGGACGGATCGTGCACACCGGTCCCGTTTACCACGGCATGGAATTCGATTTCGGGCGGACCGCCGTCCTGCGGGTAAACGGCATCAAGATTGTGGTGACGTCAAACTGCCTGATGGTGACCGATCCGACTTTTTTCGAACTGCACGGCATCGATTTGGCGTCGCTCGGCGTGCTGGCGGTGAAGGCGAAAAATCAGTTCCGGGCCGCTTTCTCCGGTGTGTTTCGTACCATGATCGACGTGGACGTGCCGGGTCCGGCCGCCTTCGACTTCACCCAACTGCCGTTCCAGCGGATCCCGAAGACACATTTCCCCTTTGCCCGCGCGCGCCGTCCGGCCGGGTAACAGGCTGCCGGACCTGCAACGAACATCATATCTTCGGCCGGAAATTTCACTGCGATGGCGGGACGTGCTCGTTCATTCCGCGCGTGACGAAGACCGGCCGCGGGGCAATGAGCGCGAGGAGCTGATGCTGGGCGGCGACGGCCGCAAATTTCAACCTGGGTCACTCCACGCCGGGCGGGGCCGCCGTCACGGGTGACACGGTGTCCACCGGCACGGAATTCGAGCTGTTTGTCCGCCGGGTGGAAAACTGAAACATCTCGATGAATGCCGCGAAGACCAGCGCGACGCTAACACGCCCGGCGCCCGCGCGCCTTGAACCCGGTCAAGGCTTTCTGAACGTACGAAGAGCATTTGAGACCGCCGATGCACACCGCCATTTGACCCCGGCGCGGGGCGCCTCCAAGATGATCGCGTGCTATCCGAAGCGTTCGCTGGTCTGCAAAGACTCATGCTCCCCGACCGCTGGCAGGCGCTGGCCCTGACGGCGCTGCGCCGGGGGCGTGACGTCGTCGTGGACGCGCCGACCGGCGCGGGCAAGACCTACATCTTCGAACGGTGGGCGGAACAGACCAGCTTCGCCCAGCGCGCGCTCTTCACCGTGCCGACCCGCGCCCTGGCCAACGACAAGTTCGCCGAGTGGCGGGCCCGCGGCTGGCGCGTCGGCATCACGACCGGCGATCTCTGCGTGGACCCCGGGGCCCCGGTCGTCGTCGCCACCCTCGAGGCCGTGCAGGGCGAAATCATGGCCCGCGCCCGCGAGCGCGATGGCCGGCCGCCCCGGCCGCGCGCCCGCGACGCCGGCGAGGCGTTTCGACTTCTCGCGATCGACGAATATCACTGGCTCGCCGATCCGCAGCGCGGCAACCACTACGAGGGCGTCCTGCTGGCGGCGCCCCGCGAACTGCAGCTGCTGCTCCTTTCCGGCGCCGTCGCGAATCCGCACGACGTCGCCGCCTGGCTGCGCCGGCTCGGCCGCGAGCCCGAGGTCATCCAGCACCGCGAACGGCCGGTGCCGCTCGAGGAGGTCGAGGTCGACGATTTGGTGCACGGGCTGCCGCGGTGCATCGAGGGCTTCTGGGCCCGGCGCGTGGCCGGCGCCCTGCGCGAAGGGCTCGGGCCCGTGCTGGTGTTTGCCCCGCACCGCGCCGACGCGGAACGGCTGGCGCGGCAGTTTGCGCGGGAGCTGCCGCTCGCCGAGCCGCTGACGCTCACGCCTGAGCAGGAGCAGCTCTGCGGCCCGGGGCTCGCCAAGCTGCTCCGCGCCCGCGTCGCCTACCACCACAGCGGCCTCAGCTACGGTCAACGCGCGGGCGCGATCGAACCGCTCGCCAAGGCCGGCCAGCTCCGCGCTGTGGTGGCCACGCTCGGCCTGAGCGCCGGCATCAATTTTTCGCTCCGCTCCGTGCTCATCACGGCGGGCAGTTTCCGCCAGGCTCATCTCGAGCGCGAAATCGCGCCGCACGATCTGCTCCAGATGATCGGCCGCGCCGGCCGCCGGGGCCTCGATGAATGCGGCTACGTGCTCGTCAGCAGCAGCACGCCCCGCATGCACCGCGCCGAGCCGCTCCGGCTGAAACGCGCCGCCGCGCTGCCGTGGGCGTTTTTCCTCCGGCAGCTGCGCGCCGGCCGGGACGCCACCGAGATGGCCGCCACCGAGGCCCGCCGCTTCTTTGCCGACGGGAACATCCCGCTCGGCGTCGAGCACACGGCCGCGCTCGCGGCCGGCGCGCTGCCGTGCGGCGAACGCACCGACACCGGCCGCGCCCGCCTCGTTCGCCGCGAGCGCCATCCGTTTCCCGGCTGTCAAGGGTGCGCGTACCGCGCCGCGTGCCTGGCGCTGTCGCCCCAGCCCACGCTGCTCTGGCAATGGCAGCGCACGGGCGTGCTCGATCGGCAGCTGCGGCTGACCGTTCGCGGCGAGATCGTCTCCTTCTTCCTCGGTCCCGAGGGGCTCGCGCTCACCGCCGCGCTGGAGGACCGCCGCTATCCGCTCGACGATGTGCTGTTCGACGCGGCCAACCTTTTTGCCGGCGATCGCTTCACCGGCACCAATCCGCGCGGACTCGGCCGGCTCGCGGCGGCCTGTGCGCGGGCGTACCGCCGGATTTCGATCGAGGGCTGGCTGCACGAGGGTCTGCCGCTGCAATACGGCTCCGGGGCGAGCGAATCCGTGCGCGCGCTCGTCGCCGAGGGCGCACGGGCCCGCGAGGTGCTGGACGAAGTCGAGACCGCCGGCCGCGGCGACATCGACCGGCTGCTCACCGAGTGGCGCAGCCTGCTCCGGCAGGCCGCCGCCGCCGGGCCGCTCATCGGCGATGGTGCACCCATGAACGGCCGGGATCATTTCATCGCGGAACGCTGGGACAACTTTCGCGCGCTCGCCCGCTTCTGGTTGCGCGAATCGAAAAACGACACGCTGCCGGGCCTCCCGCCGCTCACCGCCGACCAGCGGCGGGTGATCAACCACAGCGTGTTGCGCCCGGCGCGTCCGCCCGCTCCGGGCCGGCCGCGCGTCGCGGCGGAATCGTCGAGCCCGGCGCGGTAGTGGCTACTTTCGCGGGAGCCAGCCGAGCACCTCGTGACCGGCGGCCTGCATGGCGCCGGCGCCGAGAATCGCCAGCACGCGCGCCTCCGTCTGCCGCGCCACGTTGGCGTGGGCCGCGCGCAACTGTTCGACGGTGAAGGTGCGCTGCGCCGCGACTTCCAGCCGCCGGATGGTGAACTCGTTTTTCGCGCGCCACAGCTCCACCGCCGCCGCGGCCGGCAAACCCTGTTGCGTCACGAATGTCGTGAAGTGCCCGAATTCAGGGCCCTCGCCCCGCAGCCACGCCGCGAACAACTCATCTCCGAGTTCCGCCCGGATCTTTTCCTGCGTTTCGCATCGCGCCCGCTCGCGCTCGAGCAAAGCGCCCGGCGCCGTGTCGAACGTCAGCGCGAACCGATCTTCGAACTCCTGCTGCACGCGGAACACCGCCCGCTGCTGCTCCTCGGTGGCGGACGTGTCGCCGAGCAGCCGTTGCACGAGCTGGCCGGCCGTGGTTTCGCGCACCTCGAGGTCCTCGAGCTCCCGCGGCGTCAGCACGGCGGCAAAGTCCAGGCGTTTCTCCCGCTCGAGCAAGGCCAGCTGCCGCAGAAAAGCGTTCAGTCCGCCCGGGAACGCCGCGGCCGCCGCCGTGTAGTCCGCCGATGCCTTCGCCCGGATGTCGTCGTAATCGCGCTTGATTCTCCCGATTTGGGCGGCCTTTTCCTCCGGGGAAAGATTCTCCGTCTGGCGCGGCCGGCTCGATGGCACGGTTGCTGTGCCCGGCCGGCGGGGCCCGCCTTGCGCACGCGCCGGATCCGCCGCCGAAGGCGGCATGGCCGGCGCCACGGTGCGTCGCGGCGCTGTCCACCACCACGCCACCCCTGCCACCAAGGCGAGCGCGACGGCCAGGAGAATGGAGGTTGCTCGTTTCACGACACGACCCTGCCGGACGCGGCGGCATCGAGGGCGGTCCGCGCGGGCAGGCCGGAAAATTTCCACCCGGAAAGAAGCGGCTTCATATCGGCAATGATGTCACCTGCCCCGGCATCCGCGAATTCTTTTTGCAATTCCTGCGGCTCTTTTCGACGTGCGCGCCGCGCCGCCGTCGCGCACACATGAAAGGACGTGAACGCCACCCACACCCGCTCAGTCCTTCAGCTCATCGGGGCCGCGCTGTGCTGGAGTCTCGGCGGGCTGCTGATCAAGAGCATCGCGTGGCCGCCGCTGGCGATCGCCGGCGGCCGCGGACTCATCGCGGCGCTTTTCCTCGTCGCGACCAACCGCGGCCTGCGCTTCCATTTTTCGCGCCCGCAACTGCTCGGCGCCCTCTGCTACGCGGGGTGCACCGTCATGTTTTGCGTCGCGACGAAGCTCACCACTGCCGCCAACGCCATCCTGCTCCAATACATGGCGCCCGTGTGGGTCGCGCTCCTCGGCTCGTGGTTTCTCGGCGAACGGGCGACGCGCGCCGACTGGCTCACCATCGCCGTCGTGCTCGCCGGCATGACCCTCTTCTTTGCCGACAACCTCGAACTCTCCCACGTGCTCGGCAACACGCTGGCCGTGGCCAGCGGCCTGTGCTTCGCCGGGATGGCGATCGCGCTGCGCCGGCAGAAGGAAGGCTCGCCGGTCGAATCCATCATTCTCGGCAACCTTGTCGCCTTCGCGGTCGGCCTGCCGTGGATGATCGGGTCGCCGGGGCTCACGGTCCCGGGCTGGACGGCGCTGGCCCTGCTCGGGGTCCTGCAACTCGGCGTCTCGTATTGGCTCTATGCGCGGGCGATCAAGCACGTGACCGCGCTGGAATCCATGCTGATCCCCGTCATCGAGCCGGTCCTTAACCCCGTCTGGGTGCTGATCGCGCTGCACGAGAAACCTTCGCCGCTCGCGCTGGTCGGAGGCAGCATCGTGCTTAGTGCCGTCACCGTTCGGGCCGTCATTTCGGTACGCAGCCACCGTCCCATCCCGGGTGCGTCGCCCGCATGAAACCTCTTCGCGCCCTGCCGTGTATGCTGGCCATGCTCGCCTCCGACGTCGCCGCCCAAGCCCCCGATACGGTCGTGTTGTTGCACGGCCTGGGTCGCACCAGCGCCTCGATGGCGCGAATCGCCCGGGCGCTCCGACACGAGGGCTACGACGTGGTGAACGTCTCCTATCCCTCGCGGCACCAGCCGATCGAAACGCTCGCCACGGAGTGGCTGCCCGCCCAACTCCGCGCCGCGGCGCAGGCGCCCGCGCCGGCTGTCGCGATCGCGCGTCCGCCCGACCCCACCCGGACGGCGGCGCCAGCCGCCGCCGTGCCGCGGGTGCATTTCGTCACCCATTCGATGGGCGGGATTGTGGTGCGGCTCTGGCTGCGGGAGTGCGGGGCGCCGGCCAATCTCGGCCGGGTCGTGATGCTGGCGCCACCCAATGCCGGCAGCGAACTCTCGGACCGGCTCCGATCCAACGTTTTTTTTCGCTGGTTCATGGGCCGGAACGGCCGCCGGCTCGGCACGGGTGCGGACAGCCTTCCGCGCACGCTCGGCCCGTGGCCGGCGACGTCGTCCGACCTCGGCATCATCGCCGGCGACCGACCGCTCACCCCGCTGATGGCGTCATGGCTGCCCGCGCCCAGCGACGGCAAGGTCACCGTCGCCGCGACCCACCTTGCCGGCGAGCGCGATCATGTCGTGCTGCATTATTCCCACACGTGGATCGGCTGGCGGCGTGAAACGATCGCCCAGATGATCGCCTTCCTGCGCGACGGCCGGTTCGCGCGGTGAGGAGCCCCCGGGCCCGCGCAAGAGTGTCACCTAATACGTGACACTTTTTGAAAGGTTGCCCGGTAGCGACCGGAAGAGTGTCACGTATTAAGTGACACTGCCGCGCATCGTGAGAGCAGCACCCAATTGAAAGTGTCACTTAATACGTGACACTTTTTGAATCCTGAAGCCAACACGTTGATCGTAATCGCTGGCACGAAGTTAAACGCAGAGGACTCGGAATTCCCCATGCGAAGAGCCGTTCGATCCGCTGCGCCCTCCATACTCCCTGTGCTCCAAGGTTTCGACGATTCTGGAAAAACGCTTGTTTCCGGCGGTTGTCCTCCGCTACCCAACCGCGCAACGGGCCTCCTTCGCCAACATCCCACGGTCGAGGGGGCGTCGCAGCCCCCCGAACGGGCACTTCAAATTACGTCCGCGTCGCCTCTGGCTGGAATCCAATCTTGAGAAATGAATGCCGCAGAATAATCAATCATTCCACTCCCATGCTTCCCCTCATCGATCCCCTCCCTCTGCTCGTCAATCGCCGCGCCGCGTACCCGGCGCGAATCGCAAACCAGGTAAGGACGTCCGGTGGACGGCTGCCGCGGCACACGCCGGGCAGACGGAATTTCCCGGTGTTCGCCCTGGGCCTGTTCGTAGCGGCCTCGCTTGCCGGTGGTGAGATCGGCCCGCAGGAGATCAAACGATTTCCCGCGGGCACGCCGGGCCTTGCCCGGGCCGTGCGGGTGGACGACGTGCCGCTCGCGCATACCGCCATGATGCTCGGCTGGGATGGCGCCGGCGCGATCAAGGGTGACGCCAGGACGCAGGCGAAGCAGGCGCTGAAGAATGCCGACGTGGCGCTGGCCGCCGTCGGTTCGTCGCTGACTCGAGCCGTGAAGCTGAATTTCTACCTCGCCCGCGACGAGGATGCCCCCGCCGTGGATGCGGCGTTGGCCGAGATGTTCGCCGACCGTCCGGTGGCGGCGGCATGGGTGACCACCGCCTTGACCGACCCGGCGGCGCTCGTGGGCGTGGACGCGGTCGCGACGGCCCCCGGCACAGGCGGCCGCGTGCAGCTCGCCTCGGCCCGCACGCTGCCGTCCGGCCTCGCGGGGGCCCATGTGGCGGTGCTGCCCCCGGGGCAGCGGATATTTTTCTCCGGCGACGCGGCGTCGGACAAGGATCTGCGCGGAGCCGCCCGAAAAACGATGGAGAGCCTCGGTCGCACGCTGGAGTGGATGAAGGCGACGAAGGCCGACGTGGTGCAGGTGAAGGCCTTTCTGCGGCCGTTTGCCGAACACAAGGCCGCCGCCGAGGAGATGGCTGCGTTCTTTGCGAGCGCGCCGGTGCCGACCTGCGTGCTCGTCGAGTGGGCAACCAACAGTCCGGTGGAAATCGAAATGACCCTGGCCGGCCGCCCCGAGGCCGCGAAAAGCCCCGATGGGATCGCGTTCCTGACGCCGCCGGGTGTGACCGCGTCGCCCGCCTACGCGCGGATTGCCACGGTCGATGCCGGGCATCCGTTGATCTTCATCTCCGGACTTTACGGCCAGACCGCCGGGAGCGTTCGCCGTGAGTGGCTGGACATCTTTGGCGAGCTCGGCGACATCCTCTGGGAGACCGGCAGCAGCATCCGTTACCAGGTGAAGGGCACCTATTATTCGACGACGCAGGAATCGCGCCGGCTCCACGGCGAGATTCGAAGGGTGTATTTCGATCCGGCGCGGCCACCCGCGTCCTCGGGCATGATGACGAAGGGCGTCGGGCGCCCGGGCCGGACGACGACGATCGATATGATCGCGATGCCGGTGCCGCCGCCGGCCAAGCCGGCGCGCTGAGAGCCGGCCGCTTCGGCAAGCCCGTGAAGCGCGCTTGACGGACAAGACCCTGACGGGTCGGTCCACCAACCTCGTTTCGCCCCAGCCGGTGTAAGAGTGTCACGTATTAAGTGACACTTCACCGGACGTTTCTCTCGTAGCGTCCAGAAAAGTGTCACGTATTAAGTGACACTAAGGCGCGGTTCGTATTCCGGGCGCTAGTGCCCGGGAGAGATCCAACCGCGTCACTGCTTCACCGGCGGTTTCAATTGCAGCAAAACGTTGGCGAGCGTGATCAGCGAACCGCCGACCAACAGGGTCCACGTCGCGCGCTCGTTCGCGTAATCGATGCCCGCCCACATGGAGAACCAGGCGGGCAGGATCAGCGCCATCGCGGAGCCGAAAATCGGCTCGATACAGTAGATCAACCCCGCCTCGGTCGCCGTGATTTTCGGCTGCCACGCGTTCATCAACGAAAACGCCCCGACCGTGCAGAAGACCGTCAGGCCCGCCGTGAACCCGAGCCACACCGGCGACGTCCAGGGGACGATCAACGCCGCGGCGTCGGGCGCGGTGATCGCGGCCAGCGGCCAGAACGCGAGCGCCAGGGTGGCGAACATCACCAGGGTGATCTTCTCCGGCCGGTTGCCGGCGAACGCCTTCTTGTCGAGCGTGAGAATGATCCCCATGAAGAACAACGAGCTCAGCAGCGTCTCCCATTCGCCGCGCCCGAAGCTGAGCTCGCGCCAATCGAACCGCCCGAGGATCGCCACGCCCGCGAGCACGAGCGCGCAGCACAGCCACGTCAACCAGCCCGGATTGTGCCGGACGCGCAGCGCCACCCACACGGGGATGAGGATCGCCGACACCTGGGTCAAAAAGGCCGACGTGCTCGCCGCCGTGAATTGCAGCCCGTCGTTTTGCAGCAGCATGCCCGCGACGGCGAAGAGCCCGATCGTCACACCCTGCGTGAATTCGGCGCGCGTCATCCGCCAGAAATCCCGCGGCCGCCACGCGGCCAGGATGACGGTCGCGAACAGGAAACGCGGCGCCACCGTGTACAAGGTAGCGAACCAGGTGCCGGCATCCGGCAGCAGTTTTTCGTGCAGGAGCAGGATCGCCTTGATCAGCGGGAAGCTCAGGCCCCAGAGAAAATTCGTGAGCACGAGCATCCACAGGGCCCGGGTGCGCTCGGTGGAAACGGGATTGGGCATCGGAAATCGCGCAGCTTGATTCGGGGCCGCAGAGCCCGCGATGAAAAATACCCGAAGCGCCAATTTTGCCGACGTCGGCAGAATTGACCGGCGGGAGGCAGGAGCCCGCTTGTGTCGAGAATCATTGCCCGGGCGATCGGCCCACCCGGTACGCATCGGCCGGAGCGATGCTGGTAAAATAGTCCATTCCCTGTCCGGCCGAAATTCCGCGCGTCAAGATGTTGCCATTCAAATTCTGGGCGTTGATGAAGGCATTCTGGCCCGTCCCCGCCACGCGGGACGCCGTGTCCAACTCTGAGTTCACGGAATACTCGACCAGGTGCTTGATGTTGGTGATCCCGAGGTCGTCGCGGAACTCCCGGGTGAAAACCGATACGGAAGCGGGCGTATCGCGCAACTTGGTCTTCAACCGGCGGCCGGCTTTACTGACGGAGGGCGGCGCCCGCGGCGGAATCCCGCCAGGTGGCCTGGTAATGATTTATTCATGTGTACCTGGGTTTCGGGATGAAAGGATCATGCTGGGATGCGGATGGTTCTTTTTGGGGCGGAAGCACTGCCCCGCGGCGGAAACGGCAAACACAAGCTGTCCGGAAGATTGGAGGAAATAGCGACGGTGGCAAACGTGCACACTCTTCAAAGGGAAAACGGGAAAACCGTGGCCTGAGTTTACAGTTGCCCGCGAGGACAACTGCGGCGAGGGTTTGTCCTCAATGCACACGTTGAGCGCCTTCGGCGCTCCGGGTGCCTCAACCACCACGGCCGCTCCCCCACTGCGGTGAGCGCCTTCCACAAAACCAACACACACATGTCAGAAACAGATAAGTCCGGCGCGCCGACCCCGGTTCCCGCCGACTTGCCCGCCCCGGTGCCAGCGCCGGCGGAGACTGCCGGGGCAAAGCCGAGTGCGGCTCCCGCCAGCCCCGCGCCATCGTTCGGCACGTTTGGGTCCACCCGCGGCTCCGGCCTCATACGAGGCAAACGTCCCGCGGTCGCCACCCCCGCCACCAGCCCCGCCCCGCCCACCGGTTACAAGCCGACCTCCCTCGAGGTCGTCACGCCCCAGAGCGAGTACAAGAATCCGTTCACCGGTGAGACCGCGGTGAGCGCCACCCCCGCCAACGAGCCTGCCCCGCAGGCCGCTCCTCCGCAGATCGCTCCCTCGCAGGCCGCTCCCTCGCAGGCCGCTCCGACTCGCGAGAGTTCCGCCCCGGCCGAAGCTGTCGCGGCCGCGGCGAGCGTGGCTCGCCCCAGCGCCATTCCGCCGCCCGCGACAGCGCCCGAGAGCACGGCGAAACCGGAGTTGAACATCCTGCCGCCGGACCTGACGAAGCGTCCGGCCGTTCGCTGGGAGGCGCATTCCACGCCAGTCACGCCGCCCTCCGACGAGCCGCCGGTGCGGCGCGACGAGCGCCCGAGCTTCCAGCCCGCCCGCGAGCGCCGTGAGCGGCGCCCGTTCGAGCCCCGCGAGCCCCGCGAACCGCGCGAGCCACGTGAACCGCGATCGTTCGAACCACGCGAGCCCCGCGAGCCGCGGCGCGACGAGCGCAAGTTTGAACCGCGCACGCATCAGCCCTATCAGGAGCGCGCCCCGCAAGCCGAAGCTCCGAAAAAATCCGGCGGCTTCTTCGGCTGGTTGAAGGGCCTTTTCGGCGGCAAGAAACCCGACGAACCCGCGCCCGGCGGGACTCCCGCCGCGGGCGACAATCGTCGCGACGCCGGCGACGAGGGCTATCGCCGGCATCGCGGCGGACGCGGTCGCGGCGGCCAGGGCGAATATCGCGATGAAAATCGCGGCCCGCGCCCCGAAGGCGGCCAGCCGCAACAGGGCGGTGAGTATCCGGGCGACCGCGGCGACGGCCAGCGGCGCCGGCGCCGGCGCGGGGGGCGCGGTCGCTTCCGCGGCGAAGGCGGCGAAGGCGGCGGGCGCGATAGTCGCGGCCCGCGCCCGGAAGGCCAGCAGGGCGGCGGCGCAATCTGAAGAGACCACGGACCGGGGACAACCGACCAAGGGACCGCAGCTCCCTTGGTCGTTTTTTTAGTCTTTTGGTCCCTTGGTCCCTGGTCCCTAGTGCCCTCATGGCCGACCTCATCGTCAACGGCGGCAAGCCGCTCTCCGGCACGATCACGCCCTCCGGCAACAAGAATTCCGTCCTGCCGATCCTGTGCGCGTCGCTGCTCACCGATCAGCCGGTGAAGCTGCTGAACGTCCCCGCGATCACCGACGTCGAAAAACTCGTCATTTTTTTCCAGGACCAGGGCTCGCGCATCGCGTGGAACAAGGCCGCGGGCACGATGGCGATCGATCACTCGGGTTTCGATCCGCGCCGGCTCGCGGGCGAACTGCCGTCGGGCATGCGCTCGTCCGTCCTGCTCTTCGCCCCGCTGCTGCAGCGGATGAAGAAGCTCACGATCCCGGCCAATGCGGAGGGCTGCTCGCTGGGCATTCGCGAGCTGGATCCGCACCTCGAAATTCTCGAGAAACTCGGCGCGGAGATCTCGCAGGATGATGGACTCACGCTCCGGCTCGTGAAGACTTTCCGCGGGGCGCGCCACTGGCCCGACTACATGTCGGTGACCGCGACGGAGAACTTCGTGATGGCGGCCGCCCTGGCCGACGGGGCCTCGACGCTGCTCAACGCGGCGAGCGAGCCCCACGTGCAGGACCTCTGCGAGGTGCTGGTCGCGATGGGGGCGAACCTCGCGGGCGTCGGCACGAGCCGGCTCACCGTCGAGGGCGTGGCCCGGCTCCGCGGCGGCACCTTCACGATCAAGACGGATTACCACGAGGTCGTGACGTTCCTCGCGCTCGGCGCGATTACCGGCGGCGAGGTGAAGGTGAAGCACTCCCTGCCGCACCACTTCGATCTCATCACGCGCGCCTTCGAGAAGCTCGGCGTGGTGGTCGGGCACAAGGGCGACACCGCGGTCGTGCGCCGCCACCAGAAGCTGGTGATCGAAGCGCCGTTCACGAGCAATCTGCTCCCGAAAATCGAGGCCGCGCCCTGGCCGTATTTTCCCGTCGACCTGCTGCCGTGCATGATCGCGCTGGCGGTGCGGGCAAAGGGCGCGATGCAGTTCTGGAACAAGGTCTATGAGGGCGGCTTCACCTGGATCCCGGAGCTCGCGAAGTTTGGCGCGCACGTCGTGGTGAGCGATCCGCACCGCATCCTCGTGTTCGGCGACCGCCCGCTGCGGCCGGCCACCGTCGACGCCCCCTACATCATCCGCGCCGCCGTCGGGCTCTACATGGTCGCGGCGAGCATCGACGGACGCTCGATCGTGAAAAACGCCGACACGATCAAACGCGCGCACCCGAACTTCGTCGAAAACCTCCGCTCCCTCGGCGCGGAAGTGGAGTGGAAGGCGTGAGAATTGCGGATTTTGGATTGCGGATTGCGGATTGAAGACAAACCGGACCATCTCTTGCCGTTGAAACTGCCGTTGTGAGCCAATCGCCAATCCGAAATCCCCAATCCGAAATCGGCGCGCCAGCGCCGAAAGGCCTCGGCTACATCACGTCCACGCTCGCCGCGCCCGTCTCGCCGGTGGAGGCGGCGTTGCGGCCGCTTTCTTTTGCCGACTTCACCGGCCAGTTGAAAACCGTCGAGCGGCTGCAGGTCATGGTCGGCGCCGCCAAACGCCGCGGCGATCCGCTCAATCACATCCTGCTCTCGGGCCCGCCCGGCCTCGGCAAGACCACGCTCGCCTTCATCCTCGGCAACGAAATGGGCCGGAACGTGCGCGTCACCTCCGGCCCGGTGGTCGAAAAGGCCGGCGACCTCGCGGGCCTGCTCACGAATCTCGAGGAGGGCGACATCCTCTTCATCGACGAAATCCACCGCATCCCGAAGACGGTCGAGGAATATCTCTACTCGGCGATGGAGGACTTCCGGCTCGACATCATGATCGACCAGGGGCCGAACGCGCGGAGCGTGCGGCTGACGATTCCGCGGTTCACGCTCGTCGGCGCCACGACGCGCAGCGGGCTGCTGACGGCGCCGCTGCGCTCGCGTTTCACGCTGCAGACGCGGCTCGATTACTACGATCACCCCACGCTCGAGGGCATCGTGCGGCGCAGTTGCGGCCTCTTGAAGGTCGATCTCGACGACGGGGGCGCGAAGGAAATCGCCACGCGCGCCCGCGGCACGCCGCGCGTCGCGAACAACCTGATTAATTTCTGCCGCGACTTCGCGCAGGAGCGGGCGAAGGGCCGGATCACGCAGCCCGTTGCCGCCGCCGCGCTCGAGCTGCTGGAGATCGACGCCGCCGGGCTCGACGAGATGGACAAGCGCATGCTCCGCGTGATGGCCGAGAACTACCGCGGCGGCCCGGTGGGGATGAGCACGATCGCGGTCGCCGTGGGGGAAGAGGCGGAGACGCTCGAGGAAGTGCACGAACCCTATCTGATCCAGGAAGGCTATCTGCAGCGCACGCCGCAGGGCAGGATGCTCACCGCCAAGGGCTACGCCGCGGTCGGGCTGAAGGCGGCGATCGGCGGCGAGCAGGGCAGCCTGCTTTGATCTTGAATTCGGAAGTCTGACTTCCTTATTGATGCTAGAATCTAAGCCGTGAACGTGAGCAAGCCAGATACAAGCGCAACACCGGATCCTCTGGGCTTGAAAGACTGGGAGAATCTTTGGGCGGAGGCCCATGACACTCTTTACAAGGCATACTATGAGGAGTTCGTCTTGGAAGCGCTGCTTGAAAGATGGGAGCGAGCTTCAACGGTTTCCCGCTTTGTGGTCGTAATCGCCACTCCCGGCTCTGCGATTTCTGGATG
>JACQWL010000595.1 GCA_016209255.1 Verrucomicrobiota bacterium | reverse complement strand
TGCTTGTCGAGGATACGCATGACCACGCCTTCGCCGTGGTTGAGCGGGGCGGTCGACACGCGCAAGTCGAGATCGATGTTCTTCTTCGTGTATTGCTTGAAGATGATGCGGCCGTCCTGCGGCAGCCGGCGTTCGGAAATGTCGAGGTTGCACATGATCTTCAGGCGCGCGACGAGGGCGGGCCCAACTTTCTTCGGCAGGCGCAGTTTCTCGTGACAGATGCCGTCGATCCGGTTGCGCACAATGATCTCCTTTTCCTGCGGCTCCACGTGGATGTCGCTCGTGCCCGAGAAATAAGCGTCCTCGATGATGCGGTTCGCGAGCTGGATGATGGGGCCGGACTCCTCGGAGACATCGTCATCCTTCAGCTCGGTTTCACCGTCGCCGTATTCGGCGCCGATCTGCATCACGACGTCGTCGAAGCCGGCGGCGCGTTCCTGGCCCTTGGCGAACTTGTCCTTGATGTCCTTCTCCCGCCCAAGCAGGCGGATGACCGTCTTGCCGGTCATCTCCTGGATCTTGGTCGGCAGCGTGACCTCGAAGGGGTTGGCAAACGCGACGAGCAGCATCTCGCCCACCTGGCCCACGGGGATGACGAGGTTCTCCTGACAGAATTCCTGCGGGATTCGCTCGAAGGTCTGCGGGCTTATCTTGTAGTGCGCGACGTTGTACGGCGAGAGATGGAGAGCCCGCGCCTTGGCCACGAGGCATTGAAACGCACTGACCTTGAAATCCTCCTGCAGCAGCTTGTCGAGGGCGTCGCCGCTGAGATCGTCCTGCCGCGCGGCCAGCGCCGTACGCTGGTCGGCGTCGAGCCGGCCCATGTCGACGAGCTTGGACACGATTTGGAGCTGAATTTTTCCGAGTGGCATGGCTTACAGGTGAAAATCATCCCGCGACGCAACGCCCGCCAGACCAGGGTGCGCCAAAGCCGGTCCGGCCGGGCGGCGGGCGATCTCCGAGAGACGTGAGGGGGGGATACTCATTTGGTCGGAACGGCCGCGGGAGCGCCGGACGTGACCACGGCCCCGTTCGGGGCGGGGGCACGTTGCGCGGCCGCGACGGCGTGCTTTTCCAGATAATCGGCAATCGCCTCGAGCGTCGTGCCGAACCACAGGATGGGTCCGCCGAGCTGCTTTTCCCAGAACGTGCGGACCGCCGGGCTCAGGTAATAGGCGGTGGCGACAAAGAAGAACTCCTCTTCCCGGTCAAACGGCACCGACCAGGTGGCCCAGGCGGCGCCGACATCGAGATTCTTCTTGGAGTCATCCGGCACCTCATAGTCCCGCAGGTCGATCAGGCCCACGCCGTCGGCCTCGACGATGTGATGCAGCACCTCGTCTTCCTTCAGCACCTTCATGTCGTAGGCCAGAATGCCGAGGATCGTGCTCTGTCGGGGCTGATCCGTGGCGACGATCTCGATCAGCTTTTCGTTCGCCGTCTCGAGGTCTTCGATCTTGACGAGATTGTGCTCCACCAGCGCCGCCCCGAGCAGGCGGTTGGCACGCATCAAGAGGGGACGATGTTCCTTCGACATGGTGAGGACAGGGAATCTGGCTCAGGCGGCCGCGGCACGCGACGTTTTTTCGCCGGCGCGGAATTTTGACACCCGTTTTAACAACTCTTTCTTCAACGCCGGGAGCCCGTCGCCGGTGAGGCAGGAAATCTCCTGGACGTCCTGTTTCCGGTAGCGGTTCTTGAATTTCGCCAGATGCGCGGCGGACTCGGGCACATCCATCTTGTTGGCGACCACGAGCCGCGGCTTGTCGAGCAGCTTCGGGTCATGGAGCTTGAGCTCGTTCAACAGGTGTTTGTAGTCGTCGCGCGGGTCGCGGGCATCGGTGCCCGCCATGTCGATGATAAAAATGAGCAGGGCACAACGCTCGATGTGCCGGAGGAAGCGGTGGCCGAGGCCCCGGTCTTCATGCGCGCCCTCGATCAGGCCCGGCACGTCGGCGAGCAGCAACCGGCGGTCGCCCGTGCGCTCGTTGGGATACTCGATGACGCCGATCTGCGGGTGCAGCGTCGTGAACGGGTACGCCGCCGTCCGCGGCCGCGCTTTTGTGATCCGGCCGGTCAGCGACGACTTGCCGGCATTGGGAAAACCCACGAGCCCGACGTCCGCGATGCTTTTCAACACGAGGCGGTAGGTGCCGAGTTCGCCGGGGTGTCCGGCATTCGCGCGTTTCGGGGCGCGGTTGGTCGAGGTCTTGAAGTGGGTGTTGCCCCATCCGCCGTTGCCCCCTTTGCAGAGCACAATCTGCTGGCCGTCCGCGATCACCTCGGCCACCGGCTTCCCGGTCGCCAGGTCGGTGACCACGGTCCCGAGCGGCAGCTTGAGGATGCACGGCTTGCCGTCGCGCCCGTGGCAATCGGCCCCCTGGCCGTGCTCGCCGCGCTCGCCGCGCCAATGCGGCTGGTACTTGTAATCGACCAGGTTGTTCGTGTTGACGTCGCCGAGGAGCACAACATCGCCCCCGCGGCCGCCATCGCCGCCATTGGGGCCGCCCCACGGCTCGTATTTTTCCCGGCGGAAGCTGATGCAGCCCCGCCCGCCTTCACCGGCCGATAACTTGACGGTGCACTCGTCGACAAACATACACCCACCATACAGAACCCCGCACTTTTGCCAAGGGGTTAGCTCTTTCGGACCCCAATTCTCGGAACGATATTCAAAAACTTCGCGCCCTCCGTCGTAGCCCGCTGCGTAAGCGGCGGGAC
>JACQWL010000602.1 GCA_016209255.1 Verrucomicrobiota bacterium | reverse complement strand
TTACCGGCTGCGCATCCTCCCCGGAGTGGCCGGGCCCCAGCCGGCCATTTCGCGCAACGATCCACCAGATTCCCGGCACGATCGAGGCCGAGGACTTCGACGAGGGCGGCGAGGGCGTCGCGTATCACGATCATGAACCGAAGAACCTGGGCGCCCCCTATCGCGACACCGGGGTCGACATCGACTTCTTCCGCTTCGTGAAGTCGTAAATCGGCGCGTCCGACGGCCCCGCGACCGCCGATTCTACACCTTCCAGCCGTCCCGCGCCGTCACCTTGATGTATTTGTTGAGGGACGGATCATTGGTGATTTTTCCGGCTTTCGCGTCCCACTCGATCCGCCTGCCGGTGCGGACGGCGACGACGCCCAGCAGCACCATTTCGGAGAGCGGCACGGAATACTCGAAATTCGAACCCGGCATCGGACCCGTCTTCGCGATCGCGTCGATCCATTCCTTCATCGGGCCGCCCACCACGCGCGGGATGGTCGCAGTCGGACGGTTCTTTTTGAACTCCTCCATCACGGCGGCGCCGAGCAACCGCGGGCTGTCGGGCCGGCCGATCGGGGCAAAGAGCGTGTTTTTCCCGCCGAGCATGAACATGCCGCGCTCGGGCAAGCCCGGTTTCTTCGGATCGTCCTCCCAACGTTTTGGCGTCGGCGGCTTCATGCCCGCACCCTCGAACCACGTCAGTACCACCGGCGGCCGCTTGCCGCGGGCCGGGAAGCGATAGGTGACCTCGGCGGTGGCGGGCGAAATCTCGTCGCTGACCCCGCTGACTTTGGCCTCGACCGAGCCCGGCGCACCGAGCGCGAGCGCCCAGAACGGCGCATCGAGCGTGTGGCAGGCCCAGTCGCCGAGCATGCCGTTGCCGAAATTCCACCAGCCGCGCCATTTCACCGGCGCGATCGAAGGGTGATACGGCCGCTTCTCCGCCGGACCGCACCAAAGATCCCAATCGAGCGTGGCCGGCGGCGTTTCCCTGCTCAGCGGCAGCGAAGCGGGCCGCGTGAAGTAACGCTCGGGAAACTCGGGCGACCACGCGTGCACATCGCGCACGTCGCCGAGAACCCCCGCGTCGGTCCACTCCTTGATCAGGCGGATGCCCTCGGTGGCGCGGCCCTGGTTGCCCATCTGGGAAATGATCCCTTTTCTCTTCGCGGCATCGCGCAGCGCCCGCGCCTCGCCGACGCTGTGCGTGAGCGGCTTCTCGACGTAGACGTGCTTGCCGCTGTTGATCGCCGTCATCGCCGCCGGGTAGTGGTGATGGTCGGGCGTCGAAACGGTGACCGCATCGATCTTGTCGCCCAGCCTGGCGATCATCTCCCGGTAGTCGCGAAAGAGCGGCACGGTCGTGAGGTCCGCGCCGCCGAGCCCGGCGGTCTTTTTCAGTTCGGCGCCTCTCTTATACGTCTCGTCCACCAGAACCTGATCGACGTCGCAGAACGCAACGAGGTTCACCCGCGGGTCCTTCATCAATTCGGAAACCGCGAAAAACCCGCGGTTGCCGATGCCGATGCACGCGACGTTGATCCGGCCGTTGGCGGAACCCCCCGCCTGGCCGATGCTGAAGCGGGGCAGCGAGAACGCCGCCGCCGCGAGGGCCGACGTCTTGATGAACGTGCGGCGGGATGGAAACGAGTGGAGCGATTTTTTGGGATTCATCACGGTAAAGGAAGGGAGACGATTAGACGGGGTTTGGGTGACAGTCGAGCGGGCAACTCGGGCGTGTTTTCGAAATCCGAACGCGGCGCAACGGAAACGTGAGGATTTGGCGACCGTCGTGAAACCCGCCGGAGGCGGGCAAGCGTTCACCCGCCGCCAAGGGGCTCACGCTTCTCGGTGCGATGTTTTTGCGCGATGGAGTTTTGAGAGCACCGGTTGGTCGAAGGTGAAGCCCGTTGCAATGCACCTTGAGGTCGGTTGCGAACCTCTGGATCGTGCCGGCCGCGCAGTCGGCGCACTCCTTGAAACCAAACGCCAGTTGATCGCCGTAGAGATTCGAAAATTGGCAAGACGCGCCCCACTTCTCGCTCAATGACGTGCGGCTAAGACAACGCACAGAGACTGGCAGTGTTTCATCCGGTCAACAGTCAAGACCTGATGGCCCCTGATGTCTTACGCTCTCCGGTCCCCACGGTGAGACCGAAAACGCAATGGGCAAAAGAGTGGCTCCGACTCGAACGGCTGCGGGCGGTCGAGTGCTCACGCAGGACTAAAAACCGCTGCGACTGCCTGCTGACTTGCGGGCGCGGGCAGAGTTGGATGGGGTTTGCGCATGAGCACAGCCGAGCCGATTTTTGACAAGGCCCGCACTCTGCCCGCCGATCTCCAGCAAGAGGCGCTGCAGTATATGGATTTCTTCCTGGCACGCCGGACTGAAAACCCGGGAAGCCGTGAATGGTCGAGGTTCTCGGCCGATCAACTGGCAGCGCAATACGCGCCCGGCGACGCCATCTACGATCAAGACTGATGGCTGCGCCTGTCTATGTGCAGGGAGAGTTGCTGCTGGCACTGTTGGTGTTCTCCGATGGGGCGGGAACCAAGCGACATCCGGTGCTCGTGGTGCGTGATTTTGGCGACGCGGATTTGCCAGTGGTTCCGGTCACGAGCCATCCTGCGCGAGCGGCGACTGACAAGCGGAATGTTTGCGCGTGGTGGAGCCCGAAGGAACTACCTTGACCCGCCCCTAAAATGGGGCGCTACGGCGGTCCTCGTCGGCAGTGCCGTCCAGTCTTTCCGCGCCATCGTCGAATCCAGGCGATGAAGCCGGCCTTTCCGGGACCAGCCTCCTGGCGCGACGAAGGCGACGCAAAATGGTCCGAGGCCGCGCCTCACTGGAGTCACGTGTCGCGTGTGTGCGATCCCGTTGTCGTTTTCAAGATCTCTTCGACGAGCCGCCAGCAATACCATTGCATTCGCGGCACGTGAAAGGGGCCTTTCCAGAAGTTGCCCTTCAACTGAGTCGAGATGCGGCCATCGCGGTGGGCGTAGCCAAACCACTCGCCATGCTCCGGATCGGGAAAGACGCGATGTGACCACTCGTGTACCAGCCGATGCCACGCCGCGTATTTGACATCGCCGGTCAACTGCCACGCGAGCAGCGTCGCGATGACCGCCTCGTTGTGCGGCCACCAAAATTTCATCTCGGCCCAATATTCCTGGACCGGGAGCCCCTTGAGATCGGTGACGTAGAGCAGTCCGCCGAACTCGGAATCCCAGCCGCGGGCCCACATGGCGTCGAGGATGCCGAGGCCCAGCTTCACCAGGCGCGGGTCGCGGCCGCGGTATTTCGCCTCATGGAGAACAAACCACGCGCACTCGATAGCGTGGCCGGGATTGAGCGTGCGACCGTCGAAGTGGTCGAGGACTTGGCCGTCCGGACCCGCCGTTTCGAGCAGGGCGCCGTCTTCTGGCTTGTAGAAATCGCGCTCGATCCGGGCGATGGAACGGTCGATCCACTGGGTGCAGGTGGCGCCCGCGATCGCGAGGTCGCCCAGGGCGGTGCGGATCTCCTGGGCGGTGGCGATGGCAATCATGTGGGCGGCGATGCCCTGGGAAGGGCGGGTCGAGGGATCGGTCTTCGGCGGCATCACCCCGGGTGTGAAACTGTGGCGCAGATAGGTTTCGAAATACCCGGCAGCCTCCGTGGCGGCGCGGGCATCGCCGGCCGTCGCGGCGAAAACTGCGCTGCCGATCGCCGCGAAGGATTCGCTGTAAACGTAGCGCCGCATCCGCAGCGGGCGACCATCGCGGGTGACGGTGAAATAGAGCTTGCCGTCCGGTGCCCGGCAGTGGCGGCGGAGGAAATCGACGCAGCTCCGGGCGGCGTCGAGCCACTCCGGGCGCGGTTCGACGGTGCGGTGGAGCGTGGCGAAGGTCCAAGCCGCCCGGCCCTGAAGCCACACGGCCTTGTCCGTGTCGATAACGGTGCCATCGCGATCGAGGCAGGTCAGGAGGCCGCCATGTTCGCGGTCGAGCCCGTGGCGGAGCCAGAAAGGGATGACATTGTCGAGCAGTCCGTCGCGATAGACGGTGCGCAGCGTGGCGAGCCGGTCCGGGGTCAGGGACATGGGTCTGCATCCCGTCGGGCGTTCGTCAGCGGTCAAGGAGATGCTGTTGGTTGCCACTGGATACCAGGCGGCCGGGGACCGGCGTCCGTCTTGGAGTCCGCAGGAGACCAGCAAAGACGGGTTGTCGCCCCGGCCCTAGGCAGGCTTTCTCAGCGCCCATGACTCCCATGCTTCCACTCCGAACGAATCGACTGCTTGCCCACATGCGGGCCGGCCAGGTCGAACACCTTTTTAGTCTGGGCAACTTCGCGACGCCACGCCACCTCGATCATGTGTGCGGTCTGGGCTGCTTCCAGTCGATCTGGCTCGATTTGGAGCACTTCGACATTCCGATCCACGAACTGGCCGTCTTGAACATGGTGGCGCGGGCCTATCCGGTGACGACGGTCGCGCGGTTCAAGGCGTCAGACTACCAGTCCGTCATGCGGGTCCTCGAGACGGGCGTGGGTGGCATCATGTGTGCGATGGTGGAGAGCGCCGAGGAGGCCCGGCAAATCGTGCAATGGGCAAAGTTCAACAACCCGGCGCCGGGGCCCGGTGAGGTCACCGGCATGCGCGGCTGGAATGGCGGCGGCGTCGACGCGCGCTATGGGACCGTGCCGCCGCGTGACTACGTGCGGCACCAGAACAGCGAGGTGGCCATCATCTGCCAGATCGAGACGCCGGAGGCGGTGGCCCGCCTCGAGGAGATCGCCGCCGTGCCGGGGGTGGACGGACTGTTCTTCGGGCCCGGCGACTATGCCCATCGGATTGGCCGGCTCGGCGAGATTTCGCACCCGGAGGTGGTTGCCGTCCTCCGCTCGCTCGCCCAAATTTGCCGGCAGCACGGCCGGTTTCTCGGCACGGTGGGGATTGGCCGCGAGCATTACCGCCAGGTACGCGAACTGGGCACGCAGTTGATCTGCCCCGGCGGCGACCTGCGGGTGATGAATCTCGGCCTGCGCGAATTGATCAAGACGTTTGTCGAAGCCGGGCCCAGTGGCGCCGTGGACGGCCTCAGGCCACCAGGCGCGGCGGTCCCAGTGAAGGCCCGGGGATGAATCGCGGCTCGATCCGCTGCTGGGGATGCGCGATTTTCGCCCCGCGGATCAGGGTCATCACGAGTGCGAACAGGCGTTTCGCGTAGGTTTTCGGGCTGAGCAGGTAGTAGGCGGGCGTGGGTGTAAGATACGGAAGGAACGTGTCGCTATCGCGAGAGACGAGCGAGACATCGTCCGGGACCTGCAGGCCGCGCTGGGCCAGGAAGGCAAACGCCGTGAGATAGAAGATCGGTTTCATGATCAGCAGCGCGGTCGGCGGCGCGGGCCGGTTGAAATGGCGCGCGAGCATGCGCGATGCGCCGGCGACCGTACCGTCGTGCCGGATGACGATCGACTCCGCGTCGGCGTGGGAGGAGGATCTCACCCCGTCGACGAAACCGGCCTCGCTCTCGATGTCGCCGGCGCGCTGCGACTCGGTGATGAGCAGGGCGAGCCGCCGGTGCCCGTGACGCAGCGTCACGCCGGCCGCATGGCGGCAGACCGCGAAGTAATCGGGATCGACGCTCGGGAGCTGCACGCCGTGGTAACTCGATCCCGCGACCAGGGTCGGCACCTGCTGCTCGAAGAGCGACCGCTGCATTCGTTCGTTGGAATGCGTCAGGACCCAGCAGGTCTGTGGAGTCTGCCGCACGAGCTGCGTCAAGGCATTCTCCGGGCTCTGGGTGAAAAAACTGCGCCCGGAAAAAGTCGCCAGCCGCACGCCTCGCTCGAACAGCATGGCGCGCAGTTCGCCGACGCACATGGCGGTGTTGGACGACAGGTGCTCGAGCGATTCCGGGGTCAGCAGGCCAACGGAGATTTCCTGGCGTTTGGCGCGCGACACCTTCGCTTTGATCCGGCGACCGACCCGGTGCGTCGTCTCGATTAGTCCCTCCTGCTGCCTTTGGGTCAGGGCCTTGCGCAGTGTCTTCCGGCTGACCTGCAGGGTGTCCGTAAGCGTACGTTCCGACGGGAGCAGCCCGACCCAGGTTTGGCGGCGGATTTCCTGCGCGATGCGCTCCGCCACCTGCGTGGATAACGATTGATAGCTTTTCGATTCCGGCGGCATACGCCGGAGCAAGGCGGGAATCGACCGCGGCGACAAACACTCTTTGGTCTCCGCAGGTGACCAAATCAATCTTCTCGGAACGGCGGGGATTCCGTCTTTCGTAACGGCGGCCAACGGGCTCGGTGGAAATCAAGCCCGCGCCCGCGTCGTCCACCCAACGTCAACCAAGATACGCCCACACTAATGAAAACTTCCTTGTCTCAGCGATACCCCGCATTTCGCTCCTGCCCGCCTTTCCGCATCGCGCGGAACTTCCGCGGTCTCTTGGTCGCATGGGTCTCCGCCCTGTCGCTGCTGGCCGCGGTGCCACTGTCCGCCCAAGGCTCCACCGGCACCATCGAAGGACGGGTGCAAAACGCCGTTTCCGGCGACTACCTGAACAATGCCCGCATCAGCGTGGTGGGAACCAATCGGATCGTCTTCTCCGATTCGGCGGGCGACTACCGGATCGGCAGTCTTCCGGCCGGCCCGCAGACGCTGCGGATCTCCTATACCGGGCTGGAGGCGCAGGAAATTACGGTTCAGGTCGCGCCGGGTGGCACGGTGCGGCAGGATGTGAGCCTGACGAGCGCCTCCCGCTATGCGCTCGATCCTAAGACGGTCAAACTCGACCCTTTCACCGTGGTGGCGACACGCGAGATAGATGCGGCCTCCTTGGCGATCAATGAACAACGGTATGCCGCCAACATCAAGAACGTCGTTGCGGCGGACGCATTTGGAGACGTCAGCGAGGGCAATGTCGGTGAGTTCGTGAAGCGGCTTCCCGGTATCATCATCAACTATGCGGCGGGCGACGCTTACAGCATCTCCGTGCGCGGTTTTGCACCTGAATATACTGCCGTCACCGTTGACGGAAACCTGATCCCCAGCGCCTCTTTTTCGGCCAATTCGCTCAGCCGGGGAAACAACCTGGAGCAGGTTTCCATGAATAACATGGCCCGTGTTGAGGTGATCAAGTCGATCGTGCCCAGCATTTCGGCCGATTCGCTGGGGGGAACGGTGAACCTGGTCTCAAAGAGCGCGTTCGAGCGTAGCAAACCACAATTGATCGTTCGTGGCACGCTGCAGTTCACGCTGGACGATTTTGCATTGAAGAACACCCCTGGTCCGGGAAGTCGGAAGACAAGCAAGGTGCGGCCGGGCTATGAGCTCTCGTATGTCAACCCGCTGACGAAGAATTTCGGCTTCACGCTGAATTCCCTGCTTTCGGATCAGTTCGGAAAGCTGCTCGGGCCATTCGTGGCCTATGAATTTGCGCCGGGCGCTGGCGGCAGCGAAACCGCCCCGTATCTGCGGGGATTCCGGACCACAGACGACCCACGGGAGACCAAGCGCGAATCATACGCGGGCAACGTAGACTGGCGTCCGTTCAGTTCGCTGACCCTTTCGCTCGGCTACCGCTACAGCGTATACGATCTGTTCACTGCGCCCACGCGGCTGGGCTTCAACACTGGCACGAATCCTGTCGCCTCCAGCCCTACCTTCACTCGAGGGCGAACCGGAGCAGGTACCGTGGCGCATGAGCAGATATGGACGTCGAAATTCGGTAACACGAAACAGTTCAACCTCTCGGGGAAATTCGAGCGCGGACGGTGGAAAGCTGATTTTTCCGGATCGATTGGTGACTCAAAAAACCGGTACGCAGATGTCGATGAGGGGTTTTTCAGCCAGGCGACAACCTCGATTCCGTCGGCGACGGTCAGATTCGAGGGTGCCAATGGTGTTAACATGCCAAGTGTGGTTACGGTGACTAACGCCGCCGGGCAGCGGGTGGACTGGACGCGGTTGGACAACTATCGCCTTAACAGTGTCTTTGCCGGCGGTTGGGACACGCGTGACGAGATCGATTCGGCGACGTTCAATTTACGACGTGGACTTGAGGTGGCGGATGTCCCCGCAGTTATCAAGGTGGGAGCCTCCTATCGCGGAAGGGCG
This sequence comes from Verrucomicrobiota bacterium, assembly GCA_016209255.1. Classification (GTDB taxonomy): domain Bacteria; phylum Verrucomicrobiota; class Verrucomicrobiia; order Opitutales; family Opitutaceae; genus ER46. The sequence continues at coordinate 21,375 of JACQWL010000602.1, read as the reverse complement.
GTGGATCGGCGGCTCTACCTGCCAAGGTGGGTATTTGTTGGCGCTGATGGCGTGGCAGGGACCGCGGACGACACCGCTGCCCCATTTGTCGACAAGGTCTATACCGGGGTCGACGCAAAATTCAATACACCGACCGACATTCAATGGCCCAACCTGAACACGATCTACAGCCTCTACCGTGAGCACCCATCCTATTTCGTGCTCCAGCAGCCCGCGGCTTTCATTTCAAATGCGAGAGATTCCGAGCGCATCGAGGAAGAGATCGACGCGCTTTATTTCCAAGGCGAACTGAGCGCCATGAAAGGCCGGCTATTTATCGTCGGCGGAGTGCGGATGGAACGTACCAAGAACTCGGGTGTAGGCCTCAAGCGGGATAGAAATGCAGTTTATCAACGCAGCGCGTCCGGGAGCCTGTTGAGGGACGCGGCCGGAAGGCCGATCTTGATCACCACCGATCCGATTGGTGGAGCCAGGCTTGAGTGGCAGGAGAGAGGCCTTTCGGCGTCGCGGACCTACAGCGGCTATTATCCGAGCGTCAACGCTACCTTCAGTGTGACGCCGGACCTCCTTTTTCGATTGAGCTATGCGACTACACTGGGTCGGCCCAATTTCACCAACGTTCTTCCCAATCTCGATATCATCGAGCCGACCGCGGAAGGTGCGACCATCGGCCAAATCTCGGCCCGGAATCCGGGTCTCAAGCCCTGGACCGGAACGAACTACGAAGCTTCACTCGAGTACTACTTCAAGCGCAGCGGAGTGGTTTCGGCCGGAGTATTTCGAAAGAACATCAAGGATGGCTTCGGTTCCAAAAGCGTGACGGTGAATGATGCGGTGCTGGAGGAGTTCGAGCTCGATCAGAGATACAGGGACTGGGTATTTGTCACCACTTTCAACGTAGGGGCGCCGGTTACAATCACGGGCATTGAGTTAAATTATCAGCAGCAGCTCACTTTCCTGCCAGCCTGGGCGCGTGGGTTCTCCGCCTTTGGCAATTTGACCGTCCTGGACCTGGACGGTCCTGAAACGGCGTTTTCTTCGTTCTACACCAAGACGGCCAACTGGGGATTGTCATTCTCCAGAGGCCGGGTGGGCGCGTCCTTGGCCTGGAACTATCGGGGTGCCCGATCGAGCGTCTTCACGTCGATCGGGCCGGACGGTGTGGCCTACACGAGAGAGTTGCTGACGTTGGATCTTACGAGTGAGTGCCGTCTGACTCCGAAGATTTCGGTCTTCCTGAACGCTCGCAATGTAACGAACGCGTTGACCCGCATCGAGCGCTTCACCTCCAAGAGCCCGGCGTACAGCAGGCCGTATTCGTGGCAGGAGGGCGGCGTCAAGATTTCGGCCGGCATTCGCGGACAATTCTGACAGCTGTCACTTGCGGACTCCGAGCAACCAATGACAATGCATAAAGCATTCCGACTGATATTGGCCTTATGTTTCGTCCCGGCGTCGGTTGCCCTATTGCGCGGAGCAACGGCCCAGGGCATTCCCCTGCGCAATCTTCCGCTCCTCTTTGCCGACGACAGCGGCCTGGAGCGGATGGTGTTGATTGTCAGAACGGTTCATCCGGGCCGGACGCTCGAGAAACCGACGCTGGTCGCCGATCAGCCATGGGAGTACTTGCGGGTATACGTGGCCACCGTGCACTATAACCCGGCGGTGCGGAAGTTTCGGATGTGGTATTTCGCGCGAATCCGGCCGTCGAATGCCGGGGGGGCCGGTGTCGAGTCGCCGGATACCAAACTGCTCTATGCAACTTCGGATGACGGTCTTCGGTGGGACAAGCCGGTTCTCGGGCTTTATGCCGTGGGAGATTCCACCGCCAACAATGTCCTAGAATTCGAAGGCGGGGGCGGAGGCGAAGGCAATGTGATGGTGGATGATGAGGAAGCCGATCCTGCACGGCGATACAAGCTGCTCCTTCACAACCGGCGCGGCTACATGGCCGGCTACTCCGCCGATGGCATCAGGTGGAACGAGTATTCTGCAAAGCCTGTCCTGGCGCAGGGTGACACCATCAAGGGGACGAAGAATCCGTCTACGGGCGAGTACATGGCGTATCACAAGAGGTCTGCGTTCGTTCGCGGGTTTCCACGCCGGGTCGTTTGGCTTTCCCGCAGCCGGGATTTCCTGACATGGAGCGAGCCTGGGTTGGTGTTCGGCGCCGACGAGGCGGACGACGAATGGTCGCGCGGTCCCGAGGACCGCACCGAAGTCTACTTGATGGCAGTCTTCCCACACGCGGCCGGCTTCATTGGGTTTCCTTCTATATTCCGGCATACTCCTCACATATTCAAGAAGGAGGAGGTCGGAGCTACTCCCACGACGGGGCCGATGGATATTCAACTCGCCGCCAGTCGAGACGGGAAGGTCTGGACTCGATCGTGGCCGCGTCTCGCGATCATCCCGAGAGGAGCGCCCGGAACGTTTGATGGCGGTTCCATTTACAACACGGCCAGCGAGCCCGTCGATGTCGATGGCGAGACGTGGCTGTATTATACTGCGATCAACACGGGCCATGGCGGGCCCATTCCGCCCAAATCAGTGACCATCGGCCGCGCCCAATGGCGGTTGCACGGGTTCGCATCCCTCGACGCGGGTCCGGAAGGAGGGAGTATCGAGACGAAGCCATTGCGATTGGGATCGCCCCAACTGGTGGTGAATGCCGATGCAAGTCGGGGCCGCCTGCAGGTCGCCCTGCTGGAGGCCGACGGCCGGCCGATTAGCGGTTATAGTCTCAACGAGAGCGATGACTTCTCCAGCGACAGCACCCGCTGGATTGCGCGCTGGAAGGGAAAGGCGGACGTCATCACCGATCGGCCGGTGCGCGTGCTGTTTGAGATGAGAAGCGCGCGTCTCTACAGCATCTCGTGTCCAGTTCCTTCAAAGCGCTAGCGAACGTGACCAGATGAAGTGCCACGCTTTTCGCCTCATACGATATCTGGGAACCGCAGTCTGCGTGGAGGCTCTGGCCATTGCGGCATGGGCAGCGGCGCCGGCTGACCTTGACCGGCTCCAGGCACGCCTGAAGGACAAGGGCAGGCCGATGACATGGGTCCTCACGGGAGACTCGATCACCCTGGGAGCCAGGCACCTCCGCACCGCGCGCTCGTACCCCGAACTGCTTTCCGAGCGCGTGCGCTACGAGATGAAACGAAGACGCGATCTATTCGTAAATTCCGGAGTCGACGGAGAAAGTATCGCCGGATTGCTCGCCGATTTCGACTGGCGGGTACGTCGTTTCGCGCCGGACGTTGTTTCGGTCATGATCGGCATGAACGACAGTGTGGGCGGCCCGCGCGGGCGGGCTGAGTTTGAGCGGCGTCTCCGTCTTTTCGTGGAACGCGTCCGCAGTTGTGACGCGACGGTGATTTTGCATACAACCAACCCCATCGACGTCGCCCGCGTGACGAATCGGGATGACCTGCCATCGTATAACCGAATTGTGATGAAGGTGGCCGCTTCGGAGCATGTCATCTTGGTGGACCACTGGACGCATTGGCAGAGTATGTGTCCGGAACTTCCCCTCCTCAGGGGATGGCTCGACGATCCATTTCACCCGAATGCGCGTGGCCACCGGGAGTTTGCCGTTCAAATGATGAAGGCGTTGGGAGTATTCGAGCCCGGTTCCGCAATTATTCAGATCGAAGACCATGTTTTGTCCGGAGGTGGAAAGCTTACCCAGTAAGAGCCAGAACCGAGAGAACAATGTCTCGGACATTTCGCAGTCGCTGACCTGGTTGGCATGGCTGTCCGACCACCCTCGGTGAAACGGTTGCAAAATGTAAGGCGACAAATTGATAATATGAAACCACAATGTGTTCGGGCGAGGGGGCCTCGGTTCGCGATAACCAATTACAGCTGCTCCGTTAGCCTATTCCTAATCGGTTGCTTGTTGGCCGGAAAGCTCTTTGGTGACGGGGCCACACCGATACCATGGATGCGACCGCAGACGGAAATATTCGCAGACGACGCAAGAATCGCTCATATGAGCGGCGTCAAACGGATTGTGCATCCGTGCGCCAAGCTTTCGGCACCGGTTATTCGGTCAGATCGACCTTGGGAGGGGAGTGCTAGAGTTTACGCACACGACGTCTATCGGAGCCCGCAAAGGAAGGAGTTTGTCTTGTGGTACGGCTCTCGTTCAAAACTGCTTCGTGCAATCTCTACGGACGGGCTCCACTGGATTAAACCGTCGCTTGGCGTCTTTCGATACGAAGGCGCTGACACAAACATCGTAATCAACGAGGGGATGCCTCTTGGCGCTACGGTATTAGTTGACGAAATGGAGAAGGATCCAAGGCGACGTTTCAAGTTACTGAGTGTCGTCCCAGGCTCGGCAGAGAAGCGGAAAGAAGGTGGTTTCAACGGACGTTATTCAGCGGACGGGATTCACTGGGTTCCATTTTCCGGTAACCCGATCTTGCCGGTTGGAACCGAGAATGTTCATTTAATTCGCGATCCGCGATCAGGAAAGTATATCGCATATCTCCGCCCGTATTGGCTAAAGCATGATCCCAAAAGCGTCGAAGAGAAACGTATCGGTGCCGTCACAACAAGCGACGACCTGTACTATTGGAGCGAGATGAAGATAGTGCTTACCCCAGACTCGGTCGATGATGCATGGGTGCAGGCTCCGCCACAACGAACGGAGTTTTATGCGATGCATGGGTTCCCGTACGGCCACTCCTATCTAGGAATAATTCCGCTATTCCGGATTGAAAGGCACATCGATCCGAAAGTGCTGACTTCGGGGCAGTCGGAACACGATGGCCCGATGGAAGGGCAGTTGATTACAAGCAGAGACGGGCTCACGTGGCGGCGGATGGCCCAACGGAATCCCGTTATTCCGAGCGGATCCTCTTTTGATAAGAGCGTCTTTAGTACCACAACAATGCCTCTCGTTGTTGATGATGAGATTTGGCTCTACTACACTGGCATCAATGGCGGCCATGGCACTCCGATGCCGCCAAAAGAGATCACTATCTGCTTGGCGAAGTGGCGTCTCGATGGCTTCGTCTCCCTTGTTGCTGATGAGGCTCCTGGGATTGTCGAAACGGCAACAATATATTCAAAGGGGGGAAAGCTTGAGATCAACGCCGATTCCTCCAGGGGCCGTATTGCAGTCGAGCTTGTCAATGATGCCGGCCAGGCGATCGAGGGTTACAGCGTTGCCGAGACGGTAGATGTCAAGGCGGATAATGTTCGTCAGCACGTTCGCTGGAGGATGCACGACAGAATGCCGGCCGGGCGTTCAGTACGCCTCCGGTTCCGCCTGGAGCGTGCATCTCTCTATAGTTATACGGTTTTAGCAGATGACCTGTCGCAGTGATGGTCGAAGCGTTGCAATGATTGTTGCATTAAAATGGAAGTGGTCGGCTGTTGTGGGCGGTGCAATATCGTTAAGCAATGTGGGGACTGAAGTGGCGAGACGCTCAAACGACGTCGTCATCTTGGCAGACGATTTCGGTGTCGGTAATATAAGGGCTCACCACCCCGCAAATGCCACGTCGACTCCTTTTCTCGATCAATTGGTGCAGCAGAGGATGAGTTTATCGCACGCGCATGCCGCTTCGGGTGCATGCACACGATCAAGATATGGGCTGCCGACGGGACGGTACACGTGGCGTACTAGGTTTTTAGGACATGCCTTGGTCCTCTACGGAGCGCGGATTATCCAGAGAGAGTGCGCCACCTGTTTTCTCAAGGAGCACGGGTACCATGCCGTATGTGTCGGGAAGCGGTACGTCGGCCGGAAGTGGCCGGTTCCGCAGGCCAATCGCGGGGTAAGCAGGGCCGATGAGCGACACGGTCAAATGTCCCTCACTCGGAACTTCACCAGACGACTGGGAGGGGAGCCGACCCAGCGCGGTTTTGACGAGTACTTCGGCGTTGACGCTCTAAATTACTTTCGAGTCGCGTTTATTGAGAACGTTGCGGTTGTGGTTCAGCCGAACGTCTGGTACGATTACGCTTCGTCGGAAGGAGGCGCACGCTTTACGAGCCATGCCTGCTGAACGCACAACTTCTCAAATCGAACGCCTTGCCGAGGGGGTCGCTTTTCTTGCGATTGGCTCGGTTTGCCCTAATGCTTATCATCCAAGCTTGAACGTGTTATCCACGCACGAGTGGCTGGTGACATTTGACCGCGGGACTTCGACCGAAACGCTTGACTATCACACCCGTGCTTTGCGCACGCCTGACGGAGGCGCGACGTGGATTGACGAGGGGCCGTTGGTTTCGAAACCCGATTCGGCGCCGACTACCCATACGATCCGCACACGCCACTTTGGCGGACGCCGGGTGCTTGGGTTTGGAAAATGGGAGAGCCGGCATGGCTACGAAATGCAGCGGTCCAACCGCGAGACGTTAGGCCAGGTCCCGATGAAGCTTTTCTGGATCGAAAGTTTCGACGGCGGCCGGAGCTGGTCGGCCCCGCGCTGGATCGAGCCGCCGCTGGTTGGGCCGACCTGGGAATTGTGTCACCCGATCATCGAACTGCCCGATCGGAGCTGGGCCGCGCCGGTGGCGACCTGGCGGGGATGGAACGGGGAACTGCCAAACGGCGAGATGTCGGGCTTGCTGGTCAGCGCCGATGGCGGCGCCACGTGGCCGCGTTTTGTCCCGACGTTCGACGGACGCAAAGCCGGATTCATTCACTGGGAACAATCGGTGGTGGTCCGGCGGGACCGGAGCCTGATTGCGACTGCTTGGGTCTACGATCCCCACCGGCGCGAGACGAGGCCCTCGGTATTCGCGCTCAGCCGGGACGGAGGCCGCTCGTTCGGCGCGCCGGTGGCGACCGGATTCCTTGCGCAGACTTGCAAAATCATCGAGCTGAAATCCGGCAAAATCGTGGCCGCCTACCGCCGGCATGACCAGCCTGGGTTATGGATCGAACTGGCCACAGCGGACGAGGGCGGCTGGCGCACGGAGCGTCGCGGCCTGCTGTGGGGCGGCGCCGTCTCGGGCATGGCCGGCAAGGCCTCCGTTTCCGAGGAGTTAAACCAGCTACGGTTCGGCTACCCGTCGCTCGCGGAGCTCGACGATGGCAGCGTGCTGCTGGCGTTCTGGGGCACCAAGTCGGACCGGAGCGCGATCCATTGGCTCCGCTTCTCGCCCGATGCCATCCCCCTGGCGCGAAGTGACTGACCGCGTGAAATTGTCCCTGCCCGGCCCGGCTCTGCTACCCGCCGCGAACGGGACGGACACGGGCAGCCGGATCGTACTCGCGCTGGTGCCCACGCGCGTGATTCCCCGGAACTCCGCGGGATCGTTCGCCACGCGGCGGGACGGCGGCATCGTTTTCTGCTACACGCAGTATTACGGCGGCGACGAGGACCACAGCGCCGCGCGCATCGCGGCGATTAAGTCCGACGACGGGGGCCGCTCGTGGAGCGAACCCCGCGTGATCATCGGGGGCGCCGGCGGACAGGGCCTGAATGTGATGAGCGTCTCCCTGCTGCGCCTCGCGAGCGGGCGCCTCGCGCTGTTCTACCTCTTCACCAGGAACGCCGAGGACTGCGGGCCGTATCTTTGTTACTCCGAGGACGACGGTGCCACTTGGACAACCCCGCGCCTGCTGATCGACTCGCCGGGGTGTTACGTGCTGAACAACGACCGCGCCATCCAGACCCAGGCCCACCGCCTCATTCTGCCCATGAACCTCCACCGCAAGGCCGGCACGCGGGGGATGGCCGCCTGGTATTACTCGGACGATGAGGGCGCGACCTGGCGGGAATCCGACAGCCGTTGGGGCGTCGGCGAAGGCCTTTCCGGACTCCAGGAATCGGGGGTTGTCCAGACGGATTCCGAGGAGCTCTTTTCCTGGGCGCGGACCGACCTCGGGAGCCAATACGGATTTCGTTCCACGGACTGGGGCATGACGTGGAGCGCGCCCCAAGCCAGCCCGCTCATTTCGCCGCTGTCCGCCGCCAGCATCAAGCGCCTGCCCGACTCTCGCGAGCTTTTCGCCGTCTACCACAACCACTCCGGGCATTTTCCTTTTGTCTGCGAAATGCGCATGCCGTTGGTGGCCGCGATTTCCCGCGACGAGGGTGTCACGTGCCCCTGGCGGAAACTGATCGAGGCCGATACCTGCAGATCGTATCATTACGTGGCGATGCACTTCACGCCCTCCGCCCTGCTGCTGACCTACAACGCCGGTAACGCACGAATGGCCAAATTTACCAGTCCGCTGCGCCTGCGCCGGATCGACTTTTCCTGGCTGCGCCGACCCGCGTGACGCGTCGTCTACCGGACACCTTCCCCCTCGGCCAGCGCAATCAACCCATACGTCCCATGCATCTGCACACCTTGGATCTGATCGTGGTCGCCCTCTACTTTCTCGGTATGACGGCGATCGGGTTCTATTTCTCCCGACAGCAGGCCGATCAGGCCTCATATTTCCTGGGCGACCGTCGGGTCCACTGGTTCCTGGCCGGCATCAGCATCATCGCGACCCTGCTCTCGACGGTAAGCTACTTGGCGGTCCCGGGCGAAATGATCCGCTACGGCATCGGCTTCGCGTCATCCCTGCTCGGTTTCATCATCATCCTGCCGATCATGGGCTTTGTGATCATCCCGTTCCTAATGAAGCTGAAGGTCACCAGCATCTACGAGTACATCGAAACCCGCTTCGGGTTCGGCACGCGCATGATGGCGGCCGCGTCGTTCGTCCTCTCCCGCATCATCTGGATGGGACTGATCTGTTATACCGCCGCGTTCGCCATCACCGCGATGACCGGCTGGAGCATTCCCACCCTCGTGATCCTGATGGCCGGCATCACCATGCTCTACACCACGATGGGCGGCATCAAGGCGGTGATCTGGACGGACCTGTTCCAGTTCCTGATCCTGCTAGCTGGTGCGGTGATCACCCCGGTTTATGTCGCCTTCGCCACCCGCACCGGACCCGCCATCTGGTGGGAGACCTTCTCGGCGGCCGGACGCACCGTGGTGCCGCTCTACAGTCTCGATCCCACCGTCCGTCTGACGATCGTCGGCATGATCGTGTCCAAGATCATCTGGGACATCTGCACCCACGGTGCCGACCAGGTCGCCGCCCAGCGCTACCTGTCGACCTCGTCCGCCGGCATGGCGCGGCGCTCGATGCTGGTCTCGGCCTCCGGCAACATCGTCATGGTGCTGCTGCTCCTGACCGTCGGACTGTCCCTGTTCTACTTCTTCTTCCGGCAGTCCGGCCTGCCGGTGCAGCAGTTCCAGCAGCAAATCGCGAGTGAGGCCGACAAGGTTTTCCCCCGCTTTATCGCCTCGAACCTGCCCTCAGGCTTCTCCGGGCTGATCCTCGCAGCCCTCCTCGCCGCGGTGATGTCCAGCCTGAGCTCAGGCATGAACTCCATCTCGTCCGTCGTGGTCACCGATTTCATCGAGCGCCTGCAGCTCCTCGGCCGGTACAAGGGCAGCCTCTACCTCGCGCGCGGCATCACCGTCCTCAGCGGACTGCTCGGCATCCTCGTCGCGCTCTCGGTAAACAGCTTCATGCGAACCGGCAAATGGAACCTGATCGAGCTAATGGAACGTGGCAACCATCTGTTCGTCGCCCCGCTCGGCGCGCTCTTTTTCGTTGGGTTCATTTTTTCCCGCGCCGACGGCCGGGCTGCGACAGGGGGATTCCTGGCCGGGGTGGCCACCAGCGTCTCGATCTCCTTCAGCAAGGAGATCTACGGCCTCGAGCATGCGATCGGATTCGTTTGGAATCTACCGTGCGCGTTCGCCGCGAGCTTCATTGCAACGTACATGCTCAGCTTGCTCTTTCGTCGCCAGGCTGCGCCTGCCGTGCTGACTGGGGTGAACTCCGTCTGATTTGTGGTTTTCGCGAAGGTGCGAACGTGGAGGCGAGACGCCGGACTGCGTCCTGACGTAAGACGCGGCGTCCGGGTGTTTTTGGCCTCCAGCGGAGACCAGCGACGATGGATTGTGGCGGCCTTTCGTCCGATGTTTCATCGCTCCGATGAGTAAAATGTCTTCGCTGCGCCCCAACAGACTGCTGGCCAATATGCGGGCCGGCGAAGTCGAGCATCTTTACAGCATGGGCAATTTCGCGACGCCCCGGCACGTGGATTTCGTCTGCGGCTCGGGCGTGTTCCACTCCCTCTGGTTCGACCTCGAACACTTCGACATTCCGACGCAGGAGCTGGCGGTGCTCAACCTGGTCGCCCGCGCGTATCCAATGACCACCGTCGCGCGGTTCAAGGCGTCCGACTACCAATCCGTCATGCGGGTGCTCGAGACCGGGGTTGGTGGAATCATGTGCGCGATGGTGGAGAGCGCCGAGGAAGCACGGCGAATCGTGCAATGGGCAAAATTCAACAACCCGGCGCCGGCGCCCGGTGAAGTCATCGGCCTGCGCGGCTGGAATGGCGGCGGCGTTGACGCCCGCTACGGGACGTTGCCACCGGGCGATTACGTGCGGCACCAGAACAGCGAGGTGGCCATTATCTGCCAGATTGAGACGCCGGAGGCGGTGGCCCGCCTCGAGGAGATCGCCGCCGTGCCGGGGGTCGACGGGCTTTTCTTCGGACCCGGCGACTATGCCCATCGAATCGGCCGGCTCGGCGAAATCTCGCATCCGGAGGTGGTGGCCGTCATCCGCTCGCTCGCCCAAATCTGCCGGCAGCACGGTTGTTTTCTTGGCACCGTGGGCATCGGTCGCGAGCACTACCGCCAGGTGCGCGGATTGGGCGCACAGTTGATCTGCTCCGGCGGCGACCTGCGGGTGATGAATCTCGGCCTGCGCGAATTGATCAAGACGTTTGCCGAAGCCGGGCCCAGTGGCGACGTGGACGGCCTCAGGCCACCAGGCGCGGCGGTCCCAGTGAAGGCCCGGGGATGAATCGCGGCTCGATCCGCTGCTGGGGATGCGCGATTTTCGCCCCGCGGATCAGGGTTATCACGAGCGCGAACAGGCGTTTCGCGTAGGTTTTCGGGCTGAGCAGGTAGTAGGCGGGCGTGGGGGTGAGATAGAGGAGGAACGTGTCGCTGTCGCGGGAGACGAGCGAAACATCACCCGGCACCCGCAAGCCGCGTTGGGAAAGAAAAGCGAACGCGGTCAGATAGAAATGTGGCTTGCTGACAAGCAGGGCCGTCGGCGGCGCGGGCCGGTCGAACAGCCGGGACAGCACACGGGACGCGCCGACGACCGTGCCGTCGTGCTTGGCGACGATTGACTCCGCCTCGGCGTGGGACGACGAACGTACGCCTTCGACAAAGCCGGCTTCGCTCTCGATGTCGCCGGCCCGCTGTGATTGAGTGATGAGCAAGGCAAGCCGGCGATGTCCGTGGCGCAGCATGGAGCCGGCGGCGTGCCGGCACACCGAAAAATAGTCGAGATCGATGCTGGGCAGAGGCAGGCCCTCGAAGCACGAGCCTGCAATGATGCCGGGCACCTGGCGCTCGAACAGCCACCGTTGCATCCGTTCGTTGGAATGCGGCAGCACCCAACAGGCCTGCGGGTTTTGGTGCATCAGTCGCGTGAGGGCTTTTTCCGGCCGGCGCATGAAATAGCTGTGCCCCGAAAAGGTTGCGAGCCGTACGCCGCTCTCAAAGAGCAGGGTGCGCAGTTCGTCGATCCACAGGGCCGTGTACGACGGCAAGTGCTCGAGTGACTCCAACGTCAGCAGGCCGACTGACGCGTTTTGGCGTTTCGTGCGGGGAGTCCCGGCCTTGATTCGGTGGCCGACTCGGCGTTGTGTTTCGATCAGGCCCTCCCTTTGCAACTGCGTCAGGGCCTTGCGCAGGGTCTTACGGCTGACCTGTAGTGTGTCGGTGAGGGTGCGTTCCGCGGGCAGCACGCCGAGCCACGTCTTGCGCTGAATTTCCTGCGCGATGCGCCGGGCCACCTGGATCGGAAGCGATTCATAACTCCGCGGTACGGTCGACATCCGGCCAGTAAGGCAGGATTCGGAGAAGGCGACAAATCGATTTGGAGAGCCGCGTGGCCGTTACGCTGGTCTTCGGCGTGATCGGCGTCGTGATCGCGGGGCTGGCGGGATCGTTGGGCAAGTTCATCGAGGCAGCCCTGAGATCGAATAGCATCCTTGGCGGCCCGCTCGTGGGCGTATTCCTCTTGGGCCGGCTGAGCCGGCGCGCCCGGGCCAATCCGGCCTTTGCCGGGTTGTGGGTCGGACTGGTGGTTGCCATCGGTCTGGACGTGTTCACCGCCGTTTTGTTCGTATGGTATTTCGCGTTTTCAGCCTGGCGAACTTTGGGGTTGGCTTCCTGTTGAGCGTCCTGATCTATCCGACCGTCCGCTCGGTCGAAACGCAACTGTTGGATCAGGACGAAAGCACCGGTCCCACCGGGCGTGGTTGACGGGAGCATGCTGCCCTCACGCCGCCGACCCCGCGTCGTGCATCATCGAGCAGCCCGCTGCGCGTGCGCGTGGGAATCGCCATCTTCGAGATTGAGATCCTCCGGCCAGCGCAGTTCGACGCCCCTTTGGGCGAGCGTGTCTTGAAATGCCATTCGCCATTCGGACTTCCGCCACACCTGCCGAGGGGTTTGCTTGGTGTGGAGGCAAAAGGCGGCTAGCGCGCCCGCGACCTCGCCGATGTTCCACTCCACCGGATGCACGCGATAGCCTCCGTTCGTGATGTGGGTCGTGCCGAGGTTTTTTGCCGCGGGCAGCAGATTCTCCAGCCGCACCGGGATCAGCGCGCCGAGGGGGATGCGAAACGGTAGTGAAGGCACGTCGATGTAGTTGTCGCCGCCGCAGGTGGGGTGCAGGTCGATGCGGTAGCACCCGATCCCGACGGTGTCCTCATATCGCTCGCCGAGGCGTTCGCCCGGCCGGCAGCGGGCGGACAGGTCCGGCTCGCGAATCGTGAACTCCGCGCGAAGGCGGCGGGACTCGCGAATGTAAGGCGCTTTGGCCAGGCCGTCCAGCGTGCCGGCGGTGTCCGGCCGGAGCCGGAGACCCGGCCAGCCTGCGCCGCCGTCCGGCCGCGGCGCCTCGGTCTGCAGCCAGTGCAGCACCGAAAGGCTCAATTGCCGGGCGGCTTCGCGTGCCTGTGTCTGGTTCGCCGCGGAGCCGCCAATGAGGCTCCCGGGCAGGTAGTCGATCATCGGCCAGTTCACCACGACGATGTCGCTGGCGAAGGCGCCCGGCGCGAAGAGCGAGCGATCGATGATGCGGCGATACGACCACAGTCCGCCCATCGACTCCATCCGCTCCTGGTGCGGCGAAAACCGATAGCGCACCGGCTCCATCGTCCGCGGATTCAAGCCGCCCCAACCGAGCCACGGACCCGGCCATGGAGGAGAAAGCGCCGGGCGGAACTTGCGCCAGAAATCGTACCCCGGTGGCGCGGTGCCGACATGATTCTCGCCCTCGCGGTGGTCCATCGCGAAACACCACGAGAACGCCTGCATGTTTCCGGGACGCGCGGCGGCGGGCGCGCTGGGTTCGCCGGTTTGCACCTGCGACTCCTGACCAGTGACATGTTCGGCCCCGGCGAGGGCGAGAAGGTCGCCGAGTTCCGTCGCATCCAGAATGAATGGCGCGGCGAGTTCGCGGGCGATGCCCGTGCGCACCTCGCAGACGACGACCGTGGCCAGCCGGTCGCCGCCGTCTAAACGCGTGTCGACAGGCGCATGCTCAAGCAGGAGCAGGAGTTGCCCGCGGCGGACATAGGGTCCCAGCATGTGCTCCAGCACGGTGAGCGCGACGCGAGGTTCGTGGCACAGAGGCGAGACCCAGCCGTTGCCGGGGTTCAGGCATGGGTGGCGCCGCGCCTCGTCGGTCAGCGGGGTGTGACGACGGTAGTGAGACCGTACCTCTTCGCGGAAGCACTGATACGCGCGCGTTCGTCCCAATCGCTCAATCCAACCGTGCTCGTCGGGTGGAGTCAGTTGCGACGTGAGCTGTCCCCCGAGCCAGTCTGTTTCCTCCGTCAGAACTACTCTGCAGCCGGCCTCGAGCGCGGCGAGCGCCGCGGCGCAGCCGCCGACACCTCCTCCGACGATGGCAATATCCGCGACGAGGTGATCCATGGGCATGAGAGAGTGCATCGCTTTCTTTCCCGTGCGTAACGTCGAAAGCTGTGGTGCCCGAAGGAGACCAAAACTACTAACTATACCAAACGATTTTCTCATGCAGGCTTGGCCCGCATGAGCAGACCCCGCCTTGAGACTGACCCTCGCGCCGGAGCAGAGAGCCGCGCTGGAAGGATGAATTCAAGCGCACAGCCGGTCGCAGCGGGTCGTGAAGCGCTGCCGGATCGTCGTGCGCGTGCTCCAGTACAACCTCAAACCCCCGACTATGAAACCACATGTATGCGACACTCCGCTGAGGCACACCTGCCTCTTTTCTTGCTGCTTGCTTATTGGCCTTGCCGCTTTGCCCCGGGCGTTTGCCCAGGATATTCAAAACGCGGCGCGCAACGCGCGCGGACTGGGTCTCGTGACGGGGCGGGTCAAAAATGTGGCGACCGACACATTCCTGGCCAACGCTTATGTGGAGATCGTCGGAACCAGCCTCCATACCCTTACTCAACCCGACGGCAGCTATTCCTTTGCGGTGCCGGCAGGGAGCTACACGGTGGCCGTATCCTATACCGGTCTGAATCCGGAGCGTGTTGCCGTCACGGTGGGAGCCGGCGAGACAGCGGCGCAGGAGATCAACCTGACCTCGGACATCTATACAATGGAGAAAATTGTCGTCAAAGGGTTGCTGGAGGAAAACGCATCAGCGCTCCAGATGCAACGCTACGCTCCCAATCCGAAAACGGTCACCTCGACGAACGCTTATGGCTCCCCAACGGGCAACCCCGGCGAGCTGCTCCAGCGCATTCCCGGAATCGCGACCGACATTACGCAAGGGGAGGTCACCAGCATTTTTGTCCGCGGTATGAACGTGGGATTTGCGGGTCTTATGGTTAACGGCCATCCGGTGGCGGTGTCGCTTGGCGCCCTCGTCGGATCAAGCGGCCAATACTCCATAAGTGAGTTGGCGACCGTTAATCTTTCCGAGGTCGAGTTTGTGAAGGCGCCCACACCAGACATGGACGCCAACAACATCGCGGGCTCGATCAATCTGGTGTCCAAGCGTTCGTTCGACCGGGGTCGCCGGGAGATCGTGCTGAATCTTGGAACCACCGCCACTCGACGTGACTGGTCGGACAGTCCTTTGAAGACCGGTTTCCGGAATCTCAACAGCATCTCGCTTTCCTACGCAGATGTTTTCGGCGTACTCGGCGGAAAAAATAATCTTGGCGTTACAATTGACTTGGCTGAGCAGTCTCCTGTCCGCGTCTCCGATCAGGCGGGCCCAAAATCAGTCAACAGCCTCCCCGGAGCTTATAGAAACTTCGCATCGGCCAATCCCCTGACGACCACCTTTGCATTGCAGGAAGTGGGTGGCACCGTAAAAAAGAGGACTGGGGCTATCAACCTCGACTACAAGCTCAGCCGTACCGCCTACATTGACGTAAAATATGCCAAGACACATATGGAAAGACGAACACCGGCACTTTACGCCTATGTCACACCGACCAGTTCGGCCGCCCCCGGATTGTTTACGGCAGACAGCACTTACAAGAACTCCACCATCCCCACCGGTTTCGCCACGGCGACCACGCGGAGCCAAAACTCGACTCGCGTCAGCGACACCGAGCAGTGGAGCGGCGGCGGATCGTTTAAGTTATGGGGCGACAGCGCGACGCTCGACATAAAGGGAAACTATTCTCACGCGTTGAGCTACAATCCGTATTTCCTATCAGCTCAGGCGAGCTTCGCTGGGGTGGGCTTCAATCTCGACCGCAATACTGGGGACGGGGACTTTTATCCCGCCTTCACACAGATCGGAGGAGCGGATGTCACCAATGCGAAGAGCTACATTCTCAACGCGGTAAACAACACCGTAACGAACGGCGCTCCGGAAACGCTAAGCGGCGTCCGCGTGGACTTGAAAAAGTATTTTCACTCGGCCGCACCGACCTACATCAAGGTGGGGGCGAAAGTGGCGGAGAATGATCGTTCTGACCAGCGTTTCTACGACAGCGCGACTTACCTCGGGCCGAGCGGTATCATGAACGCCCCCAGCAACACGATCGAGTCGATGGTGGCCCACAAATTCAAGATAACCAAGGCGCAGTACGGACCGTTCGCGTTTCTTCCGCTCGTTACGCATAGGAGCCAGCTGGCCCCGCTGAATCAATTTACAAAAACGGCCGCCCAGGCTTATAGTGACCTTACGGGCTTCAATGCCCGCCCTACCTCCATCAACCAGCGAATCAAGTCCGCCTATGTCTCGGGTCACATCGATCTCGGCAAGCTGCGGATCCTCGGCGGCATCCGCACGGAGACCACGCGCGACAAGTCTCGTGCCTGGATCCTCAACCAGACGGCGGCGTGGGGGGGCAACAGTGTGGGTGGCAATAGCTTTAATCCCGCGGATGTTGCCGCCAACATCGCCCGTGCGGAACGCGCCTATGTGGGTGAGTCGGTTGGAAACAATTCATACACCGGCACATTTCCGGGCATCCATTTCATCTACGAGCCCTTGGATGGACTGATCACGCGGTTCAGCTATAACAAGAGCATTTCCCGCCCCGACGTTGCGTCGATTCTGCCCACCATCAGCGCGAACGATGTAAGCCGGGTCATTACGGTGGGCAATCCCAACCTCCGTCCGTATTTGTCGAACAACTTCGATTTTTCGGTCGAGAAATACTACGCATCATCCGGGCTTGTTAGTATTGGTGTCTTCCTGAAAGAGATTGCCAACTATTATCGAACATTCACGACCACGGTCGGGCCGGAGGGCTACAACGGCAGCGGAAATTATGTCGGATACGACCAGAATATCTCCATGAACGTTGGCAATGCCCGTATCCGCGGTCTTGAAATGCGCTTCCAACAGCAGTTTAGCTTTTTGCCGGGCCCATTCCGCGGGCTGGGCACCTTCGCCAACTTCACCTATACCCAAGGTCAGGGCACTTTCGGTACGCTCATCAACTTCGGCGCGCTCGCGATCAGCCCGCGGGTTCCGTTCCTTACTCCGCGAACCATCAATGGAGGATTGTCCTACGTCGGGCATGGTTTTGAGGCCCGCTTGATGGCCAACTACAAAAGCAAAACCTACCAGGGCGGTTCGGGCGGCGTGGACTTCGACTCAGCCGAGCGCACCTGGCTCGATCTGAAGCTCAGATATGCCATCAGCAAGAGCTACGCCGTGGAACTCAATATCGCAAATCTCACGAATTCCTACGAGAACAAGTGGTATTCGAGCGACGGAAGGCTGCCGTTTGGCCTCATTAAACCGGGTACGTCGTACACTCTCGGCGTGATCGCGAAATTCTAGCCTGACGGCGAATCAGCACCTGCCGCTCTGTGGGTAAACGGGTTGACCAAAGCTAACAGGAATTCCAACCGGGGCAGAGACGACTGGCGCTGTGTACTTGAGTTGAACCGGGAACGACGTCCGCTGTCCAACGGATGCCATTGTCTTGGTCACAGCGTATGCGTTCAACTCCGACGGGGGGCGAGACGCGCGTAAGCTTAAATCCCGAGGGCGTTTCTGCGACCGTGCCGGAAGGCTTTTGGCTCCCTCACGTTCCAGCCCTCTCCTCTTTTCGCCGATCCGTACTCTAACTTACATCAAAGTAAACATCCCCGGGGCAAGCCCCGGGGCATTTCTCCAAACCACCACAAAGCATTCGACCCCTCGTGCACACCACCGCCCAACCAATTCCGCCAACCAAGCCGAAGCAAGCTTCGGGGTATCGGACCCATAGCGAATGAAAAATCCTCGGAATGTAACGCACTTTAATATCGTCGCCAGCCTCTTTTTCGTACTAGCGGCGAGCGCGGCCACTTATTCCACTCCGTTCAACACCGAGCGCACTCCTGGCGCTCCCCTGTCCGCTCATGACGCCGCCGCACAGGTAAAGATGCCTCCCGGATTTCGTTGTACTGTTTACGCTGCGGAACCGAACATATGCCAGCCGATCGCCATGACGACGGACGCGCGTGGGCGCCTTTGGGTCGCTGAAAACTACACTTACGCCGATGGCGCACTACCTGCAAAGACGGATTTACGCGACCGCATTGTGATCCTCGAGGATACGGACAACGACGGACGTCATGACAGGCGCACCGTATTTTGGGACGGTGCGCAACGGCTGACCAGCATCGAGGTGGGCCTTGGCGGCGTCTGGGCGCTCTGCCTCCCCAACCTCTTGTTTATTCCGGATAAGGATGGTGACGATGCGCCTGACGGTGAACCGGAAATCATGATCGACGGTTTCGATTTCATCAAGGCGCGCCACACCGTGGCGAACGGCCTGCGCTGGGGGCCCGACGGCTGGCTTTACGGACGGCAGGGCATCCTCGGCACGTCGCTTGTCGGCAGACCCGGCTCTCGACCGGAACAACGCACTTCGCTGAACGTTGGCATTTGGCGCTTTCATCCACAACGCCGCGGTTTTGAAATCGTCGCGGAAGGCACCACGAATCCGTGGGGCATGGACTGGGATGAGCACGGGGAGGCGTTTTTCATCAACACGGTGATCGGTCATCTGTGGCAGCTCATCCCCGGAGCGCATTATCGCCGAATGTTCGGGGATGATCCAAGTCCGCGCGTATACGAGAGCCTTGAGCAGTACGCGGACCACGTCCATTGGGCCACCAGCGAAATTTGGACGGATGTACGCAAGGGCGTGACTGATGCGACGCTCCTCGCAGGCGGTGGCCATGCGCATACCGGTTTGCTGATCTACCAGGGCGGCCAATTCCCGGCTGAATGGAACGGGAAGCTCTTAACCGTGAATTTCCACGGCAAACGGTTGAACGTGGAGCGACTGGAACGCGAAGGAAGCGCCTTCTTGGGCAAGCGGGAACCGGATGAGTTTCTGTTCGCGGACTCGTGGTTTCGGGGGATCGATTTGATCGCGGCGCCGGATGGCGGGGTATTTGTCAGCGATTGGAGCGATGCCGGCGAATGCCATGATATCGATGGCATCCACCGCACGAGTGGGCGTATTTACAAGCTATCTTATGGCGCTACAACAGCCCGCGCCGCCGCTGATCTTAAGTCTCTTGATGGCGTTGCCCTCGCGAAACTTCAGCGTAGCGAGAATGATTGGGAGGCGCGCCAAGCGCGCCGCGTTTTGGCCGATCGCATCGCGGGGGGGGCGAGCGTCGCGGAGGCGCACGCAGAGCTGAAACAGATACTGGCAGGCAAAGGCACCGCGGTTCACCGGTTGCGCGCGTTATGGGCCCTATATGTTTCCGGTGGCGGCACGACCGAAGTCCTCGCGTCAATTTTGTCCGATCGCAACGAATACGTCCGTACTTGGGCGATTCGGTTGTTGACGGATTTTCGACGGCCGGAAATCGAGGCGTCGACTTTGCGTGGATTCATCCAGCTCGCGCAGTCGGATTCCTCTGCCCTCGTCCGGCTCGCCTTGGCCTGCGCGCTGCAGCGCCTGCCCGTTGCGCAGCGCGCCCAATTGGCAAAGCCGCTACTTTCCCATCCACAGGACGCGAATGACCACAATCTGCCGCTGATGTTGTGGTATGGCGTCGAGCCCCTTGCTAATGCGCCAAATGTTGCGTTCGAGAACCTAATCGCCGGGGCCAAAATTGTGCGAGTGCAACGGCTCGCTGCACGGCGGCTAGCCGAGGACATCGACCTTGTGCCAGAGCGCGTGAATGCACTGTTACTTGAGATGTCGAAAAATAATCGGACGCTCGAGAGTCGCCAAGCGGTTCTCGATGGGATTGCCCAGGCGTTGAGCGGTCGACGCAAAGCACCGAGGCCTGCATCGTGGACGCAAGTGTCAACGGATCTTGCCCGTGTAGCAAATGAGGCCCTGGGCACTCGGCTCCGGGATCTTAGCGCCCTCTTCGGCGATGGACGTGCGCTGGGCGAAATCCGCGCAGTGGCCCTCAACTCCGCCGCTGACCTGCCGCAGCGCCGCAGCGCTTTGGAAGTCCTTATCGAGTCGCGTGCCCCTGACTTGCATGACGTCGCTGTCCGATTGCTGGGTGTCCGCGGGCTTTCGGCGACAGCCGCCTCAGGTCTCGCATTGAGCGATGACTCGTCCGTTGCCAATTTGTTATTGGCGGAATGGCCAAATCTCTACGGTGACGAACGCCCGCCCGTGATGAGCGTTCTGGTTTCACGCCCTGCCTGGGCCTCGATAACGCTGGAGGCGCTGGCGGCGGGCCGGCTCCAGCGTGCCAGCATCAACGCCTTTCAAGCGCGACAGATTCGAGCCTATCGCGACCCTGGACTGACGAAGCGCTTGGAAGAGCTTTGGGGAGGATCTGTCGATGAGTCGGAGAAAGACCGGGACGCTGCGCTCGCGAAATGGGAGCCTCGATTTACCGCGGATATCCTGGCCCAAGCCGACAAGGCCAATGGCCGTGCGGTCTTCCGGTCAGTTTGCGCGGCGTGCCACACGCTAAATGGTGAAGGGGGCCCCATCGGGCCCGATCTTACGGGCGGGGCTCGCGAAAATCGGGCTTATCTATTGGAGAATCTGCTCTTCCCCAGCACGGTGGTGGCCGATGACTATCGACTGACCACCCTCACGTTAAATGACGGCCGCGTGCTCTCTGGCATGGTGCGCGCTCGCACGACCCATACCCTTAAGCTACAGTCCATGACAGAACTGGTTGTGGTCGCCACTGCGGACGTCGCGACGGAAGAGACCTTCCCAATGTCACTAATGCCTCCCGGATTGCTCGATTCGCTGAGCGCGTCGGACGCCAGCGATCTGATGGCATACCTCATGGCGAAGTAGATGATCGAAAGCAAATGAAACCACTGTTTCTGTCCTTATTTGCTGTTGGCAGTGCGTTGGCCGCTCCAACCGAGCCGTGCTGGCAGGCGGCTGACGTCAAGGGTGATCCGCTATTATTCGTGCAAAGCAGCGCGGACAGCCTTGCGAAGGCAATGCTGCTGAGGATTCCGGAGGAAATGCCGACACTTAAAAGCGCCTCGGGTGGGAATAGCTACGAAGCCGGGCGCGATTTCTTGTGGCAGCGAGGTTCGCGCGAGCTGCGGTTGCCCGCCGGTTCGCGCATTCCGTTCAAGACGGTCGCCGAACTTCATCCACCGCCGGGTGCGCCGAATGCCTATAAGGCGTCTTTGGATGGCCTCTCGTGGCTGCTCTACAGCCAAGGGCATTATTTTCATGATTTGCAGTGCGCGGCGTTTTACCGCGCGCGAGACGACTGGAATCCAGCCCGTGTGCCAACGGCTCCGGATGGTCAATTGGCCCGGCTCCGGACCAAACTAAAGGCGAAAATGCCCATAACGATGGTGGTCCTTGGCGACAGCATTTCAACGGGCCTAAATGCGTCCATCACGAGTGGCGTGGCGCCGAAGCAAGAAGGTTA
>JACQWL010000600.1 GCA_016209255.1 Verrucomicrobiota bacterium | reverse complement strand
CGAGGGCTTGCTCAGCCCGGCCCCCGATGGCGGCCCGCCGCGCCTCGCCGCCGCGGAGAACTTCGATGTTTCCGTCGACGGCCTCACCTACACGTTTCAGCTCCGCGCCGGCGCCCGCTGGTCCAACGGCGAACCGGTCACCGCCGACGATTTTGTCGCCTCCTTTCGCCGCGTGCTCACCCCGGCCACGGCGGCACCGAAAGCGGACCTGTTCTTCGCGGTGAAAAACGCCCGCGCCTTCGCCACCGGCGCCCTCGCCGATTTTTCCGCCGTCGGTATCCGCGCGCCCGATGCACGAACCGTCGTCGTCACGCTGGAAACCCCGTCGCCGCGCTTTCCCCTTTACGTTGCCAGCGGCCCGTGGATTCCGGTGAACCCGCGCGTGGTCGCGCAGCACGGTCGCAACTGGACCCAGCCCCGGCACTTCGTCGGCAACGGGCCGTTCACGCTCGCCGAGTGGCGCCCGCAACAGCGCATCGTCGTGAAGAAGAATCCGACCTACCACGGCGCCAATGCCACGAAGCTCGACGAAATCCAGTTCCTCCGTTTCGACAGCGGCGACACGGAGGAGCGCGCCTTTCGCGCCGGCCAGGTCGACATCACGATGGCCGTGCCGCCAAGCAAGCTGGCGAACTACGCCCGCGAGCGCCCCCCCCGGCTGCACCGTACGCTGCTGGCCGAGACGCGCCACCTCTCGTTCAACACCGCCCGCGCGCCCCTGAACGACGTCCGCGTGCGTCTGGCCCTCGCGCTTTCCATCGACCGGCAGAAAATCGTCGACCGCGTCCTGCTGGGCGGCCAGCAGCCGGCCGGCCGCTTCCTGCCGCCGGCCTTGCGTTCGGCGCGCGACACGGCCCCGCTCGCCACCGAGCAGCAGCTCGACCCCGTTGAGGCCCGCCGGCTCCTCGCCCTGGCGGGTTTTGCCGGCGGCAGGAATTTCCCGAAACTCGAACTCACCGGCTGGACGATCACACCCGTCCTCGAGGCCGTGCAGGAAATGTGGCGCCAGGAACTCCGCATCGAGGTGTCGATCGCGGTGCGCGAGGCGAACGTGCATCTCGCGGCGCTGCGATCCGGCGCCTACGACATCGCCTTCGTCACCACGCTGCTCGACGTCACCGACGCCATGGCCCTGCTCGGCGACTTTGTCAGCCAGGCGCCGAACAATCTCCCGCACTGGCAGGCCGGCGGTTACGACGAACTGCTCGCCCGCGCCGCGGCCCGGCCGGACCTGCCGAGCCAGGCCGGGGATCTGCTGGCGGCCGAATTGCTCCTGCTCGAGCGCGCGCCGGTTGCCCCGCTCTATTTCAACACGCGCAACTGGCTCATGGCGCCGCGCGTCCGCGGCTGGCAGGACGACGCGCTGTGGACGCGCTACTACAGCGGAGTCTGGCTCAGCGGGAAATAGGCGCGCCAGGCGCGAAAACAATCATGGCCACAAAGAGGCGCAAAAAGGATCCGTCCGGCAGGTGAAGATTGTCCGCGCGCCTATAGGCGCCGCGGGAGCCGCATCCGCCTTCCGATTTTTCGTGCCTTTTTGTGGCCCCTCGTTTGGACGAGTTCGGCGGCGGTTTCGCCGCGCTGGAATCGGTGCCAAAAAATCTGCGCCTTTGATTGCGGCATCATCCGCGGTAGAAAATGCTCCCACCAACCCTTCACCCCGTGTCCCGCCACATACTCGCCATCACTGCGCTTCTGGTTGGGCTCATCTCCGCCGGCTGCGCCCGGCGCGAGACGGCCGTCGCCGCGGGCAACCGCACGCTCACGCTTCACGTCGGCACCGGCGGCGAGCCCAGCGAACTCGACCCGCACCTCATCAATGCGGCGCCGGATTACCAGATCGTCTACGCCTTTTTCGAGGGACTCCTCCGGGGCGATCCGAACACGCTCGAGCCGCGTCCCGGGGTCGCCGAGCGCTGGAGCGTCTCGCCCGACGGTCTGGTCTACACCTTCCACCTGCGCGCCAATGCCCGCTGGTCCAACGGCGACCCGCTAACGGCGGAGGATTTTCTGTTTTCCTTTCGCCGCGCGCTCTCCCCGGCGCTCGGCTCGCAATACACGCTGCTTTTCAATCCCGTGCGCGGCGCCGCGGCGTTCGCCGCCGGCAAACTCACCGACTTCGCGCAAGTTGGCTTCGCCGCTCCCGATCCACGCACGCTCGTCGTCACCCTTGCGCGGCCTACCCCTTATTTCCTGGCGCTTGTCACCGACAACGCGATTTGGTTTCCGGTGCATTGCGCCACGATCGAGAAGCACGGCCGCTTCGATCAGCGCGGCACCGGCTGGACGCGACCCGGCCGCTTCGTGGGCAACGGTCCATTCGCGCTGAAGGAGTGGCGCCCGAACCAGATCATCGTCGCGGAAAAATCGCCCACGTACTGGGATGCCGCCGCCGTCCGCTTGCGCGCGGTTCATTTCCATCCCATCGAAAACCGCGACACCGAGGAGCGTGCGTTCCGCGCCGGCCAGCTCCACGTCACCCGGGTCGTGCCCATCGCCCGCGTCGCCGCCTACCGCGCGCAGAATCCCCGAGCGCTGCTCATCGCGCCCCAGCTCGAAAGCCAGTTCATCAACGTCAACACCGCGCGGCCGCCGCTCAACGACGCCCGGGTGCGACGCGCGCTCGCGCTCGCCCTCGACCGCCGCCGCTACGCCGAGCGGGTCATGGCTGGCACCCAAGCGCCAGCCTTCAACCTCGTGCCCGACGGCACGCCTGGTTACACGCCGATCGCGAAGATTGCGGAGGACGATGCCGCCGCCCGCGCCTTGCTGGCCGAAGCGGGATTCCCGCGTGGCGCGGGCTTCACCAAGCTCACGCTCGGCCGGCCGGCCGGCGGCACCACGGAGCTGGCCCAGGCCGTGCAGGAGTCATGGCGCACCAAGCTCGGCATCGAGGTGGCCATCGAGGAAAGCGAGTCCCGCACGCATTGGAGCAACCTCCAGCTCACGCAATATGATCTCTCGATTGGCGGCTGGCTCGCCGACTATCCCGACGCCTCGACCTTCCTCGATCTGTTCGTCTCCGGCGGGGGCTGGAATTTCACCGGCTGGGCTGACGCCCGCTTCGACGCGCTTATCGCCGCCGCGTCGGGCGAACTCGATCCCGCGCGACGGCTGGACCTGTTGCAGCAGGCCGAGGCGCGCTTGCTCGAGGCGATGCCGGTGATCCCCCTCGCGTTTCCGCGCCTGCTCATTTTGGTCCAGCCCTCGGTCCGCGACTGGCCGAAGAACGTGCTCCACCACCCGGACTACAAGGCGACCTGGCTCGCGCCGGAGTAGGGCGTGTTTTCAAATAAGCATTTCCCTGTCATTCTGAGCGCAGCGAAGAATCCACTTGGACATCCGCAGCTCGCAGGGGCTTCGCTCCTCCCGCTGGATTCTTCGCTGCTCGGAATGACAAACAGGTTTGAAAACCCGCCCAAGTCCGCGCGGCTTTCCGGCTAATACACGCACGGCATCGTTAAATGTTGCGCAACCACCGGACGGCCGAGCTCCCGTCTTCGCGCTTCGGGCTACCACGAGGCAGTGATTTGTCTGACGCGCCGAAGCCTTGGCGTAGGCGGCCGCCGGAGCCGAAATACCACCGCCAACGAAGTGGCCCCAGGTCAATTCTGGGCGCGTGCCCAGATTCGGGAAGTACTCGGCGAACTGCAGCAGCGAACCGTCTTATTCCACGATGCCCATCTCCAGGAGAAACGCCTTCGGCGTGCGGATATTCACACCATAGACGACAGTTCCAAGGACATGCGAAAAGTCCGTCGTGTCCGACGTGACCAAGTATTCAGCGTTGCTTCCGATCGCAGACAGAATCACCGGCCGGTCTTTTGTCGCGTCGAATACAATGGGACGGTCAATAACGTAAACTGAGCCGACAGACTTTATCCGCGGATGGACTACACTGCGCCAGTCGGCCGCTCCGGCCCGATGCTTGTGCACGTTCTTTTCGACTTCGCTAACGCAGTAATCGGCAGTGACGAGCGTCCAATTTTCCGTAGCCGCGCACTTGATGAGCAGCCGGGAGAGCCCCTTGGCCGACCAGCACGCCGCCAGAATTGTCGAGGTGTCGAGAAAAACGATCACCGCCTGATCTTCACACTGCCGGCGTCGGCCTCATCGTGCTTCACCCACTTCTTGATCCTTTTCGCCGGAAGGTCGCGCACAGGGACGGTGATCGCAGGGTGGAGAAAAATTCCGTCCGGGCGTTGTTCGACCAGCAGAACGGAATGTTCCTTCCGGTCCAGCCGCAGCCGGCGGCGAAGACCGATCGGGAGAGTGATCGTCCCGCGAGGCGAGATTTGGATAGCGGTGGCCATGCAGAAAAGCTGAAATACTGAACAGCAGGAGTCAAACCCGCTTGGACCGGAAGCGCTTGACGCCGACCAGTGTCTCCCGTTCGCGCGCCCCTGCCCGATTCTGCACGGCCGTGCAGAATTCACCCGGGTTCACTGATCCGACACGATTCGCACGCAAACCCCTCCCGCTGAGAATCCAGCTTTTCACGTCCTGAACCTCACTTCCCCGGACCAGTTCGAGAAAGCCCTCCGCGATTTCTTGGGCGGCCGGAATCCTCCTCCGTAGCCGCGCTTGCCCGCAGCGAAAGCATGGCGCTTCGATCCGTTCGTCAACCACCTTGTCGCTCCGAATCATGCATGCTTGCGACAAGTTCAAAGCCTCTGATTTTCACCGCGGATTACGCTGATGGCGCGGATGGATCCGCCGCATCGCGTCTTTTTCCGCTTCATCCGTGTCATCCGCGGCGAAAGTTCTTGATCAAAATCCTCTGGTTGCGGCCTGCGCCGCGGCAGGACGCACTCCAGCCGCTTACCGCACGTTTTCAGCAACCCGGTTTTTGTCCCAATCCGCGAACTCCCACGCATCCTTGCGCACGGCGTGTCCGTTCGCGAGCAACGCCTGGTTGAGAAACAAATCATCACCCGCCCCCGTCGCGACGAATACATCCGCCAGGTACCGATCGTATTTGTCCGGTTTGGTCGTGCCGATCGTCACGGCGATCCCCGGAGCCAGCAGCGCGATGGTGAAGCGCTTGGCCGCCTTCCCTTCCGGCGTCGTCATCTCGGGACAATCGAGCCCGCGCAACCGCAGTTTTTCCTCCAGCCACACGCCCGGTGCCACTTCGATGGCAATCACGATCGTGTCGCCATCCACCACCCGGCGGACCACCGCAGCATAAGTAAACAGATCGGCCTTCGTCGCCTCATCGACGTGCCGGACGCTGCCGTCGTCTCCCAGGCGCACGATTTCACCGGTGGCGAACCGCCGCGCCTGTTCCGCCGTCAACGGACGGTAGAGCTTGAATCCGAGATCGACGGCCGGCCCACCGCCACGATCGACGATGAGATGCAAGCCCGGGGTGCCGCGCTTGGGCGCGAGAGGCCTGGCGGCGGGCACCAATGCCATCGCACCAGCGGAGCCATTGCCATTCGCGCCCTCGCGCACCCTCGCGGCATTGATCGACCGGACACGGATCTCCAGATCGGCGTACCTCCATTTTCGTTTCACCGCTTCCTTCAACAACGCCTGGCGTTGCGACTCGTTTCCAACCTGGCAGAGCAGCCGGTAGTGGCCCCACGTCAATTCTGAGCGCGCGCTCAGAATTGGGAAATACTCGGCGAACTGCAGGCAGTGATAGAGAGTACGTTCGTCGATGTCCAAATCACGGGCGAGTCGCGGAATCACCTTGGCGCCGTACTCTGCCCGATGGGCGTTCAGCCGCAGGTGGCCCTTGATGAGCCGGCCGGTTTCCCAGTACGCGCGGACCTTGGCGGCTTCGATCCGCCGTTGGCCGGCGAGCAACGTCTCTTTGACGCCGCGGCGCAGGTCTTCGTAGCTCTCGGGTGCGGGCAGCGATGGAATCAGCGTGGTTTGGGGCATGGAGGGGTTGGGACGCCGCGGACCCTAACCGCCGCCGACGCCGATGTCGCGGAAAAATTTCCTCGGCACTGGCCCCGTGCTGCATCCCGCCGTCACTTGCGCTCGCGCCAGGCGTCCGCCCCCGCCCGGCCCCTGGCTGTATCCGGATTCTGGCCATACACGCCGTCCGTCTCCGGCGTGGGCAGCCTGGCAAAAATAGCAAAGGGTCAGGCCGAAACCTGCAACGCGGGCCGGTCGAACCTGCATGCGCCCCCGCTTGTCGCAGGTTGCGGCCTCAGACATCCTGATCCGCTGGAAATACGATGATCCGAAATGTAGCGGCGGTCTAAGCGCGGCCGATGGGGTCAGTCCGCTGATTGCAATGTCGGTCGTCCAAGCAATCCGCATTTATCATCGTATGACGGAACTGGGTCATCCAGCCGCCGTCGGCGGCTATCGCTCGCAACGGACATTGCAATCAGCGGACTGACCCCGTTGCCGTCGCCCCGCGATGGCACCCCACCATGTCGATGCCGGATCCGCCCCCGCCCCAGCGCTCGATCGTGTACGCTTCCACTCGAAAATCCGCAAGGCCCGACAACTTGATTCCGTCCTGGTTCCCGCCGCTGCCGACATCGCGCACCCGCAACCCGCGCAGCACCACATTGTGCGCCCCGGCGCCGTCCCGATCGCCACCGTCGTCGATGTTCAGCCCATTCGTGCCCAGCCTGGCGAACTCGAGATCCTGGAGCTCGACAAAAGCCGGGTTCGAGAGGTGAAGCCCGGTCTTCGCATTGCCAAACACCGCGGGTCTCCGCGGATCAGCCGAGACGATGATGATGGGGTTGCCCTCCTCGCCGCGCAACCGGGCAAACTGAAATCCGCCGCCATAGTTTCCCGCAAGCGCGGCCGATGGGGTCAGTCCGCTGATTGCAATGTCGGTCGTCCAAGCAATCCGCATTCATCATCGTATGACGGAACTGGGTCATCCAGCCGCCGTCGGCGGCTATCGCTCGCAACGGACAATGCAAACAGCGGACTGACCCCGTTGCCGTCGCCCCGAGCCGACCGGTCATGTGTCTGCCGAAGCGTTTCAGGCGTCCGTGCAGCGGATGACGAATCTTGGTTTCATGATCGCGGAGACCGCGGCCGGGCGAAAGCGCTGCGTGCTCCTGCGCCGGCCGGCCAGTTGAGGGG
>JACQWL010000591.1 GCA_016209255.1 Verrucomicrobiota bacterium | reverse complement strand
GTCGAGACCGCGTATAGGCTGCGCCCACGCGGCTGGTGCCACGCAGATCTACACCCACGTGATGGTAAAGCCGGGACTGGGTGTGCGGTCGCCGCTGGACGGATGAGGCGACCGCGGTTGGATCGGACAGCCGGCGCGAGTTCCAAACCAATTGTGGCCACGTGGCCACAATTCACCGGGCGCCCCGCGCGGACGGCGATCGATCGGCCGGGCCGGCACCCGCCCGATTTTGACCCGCGGTTCAAAATTGGGAAACCCCGGTCGTCCCACGCCGCTACGATTTGATCTTTCTCTTTCCTCTTTATCTTACTCTTTCTCGGGTTGGACGATGGGATTTCGGGAGAAAGAGAAAGAGGAAAGAGAAAGATGCCGCGGGGAGTCGCCTTTGGCTGCGATTGCCACGGTGCGAAACCTCCGGGCTACCGCCACACCGCCGTCACCAGCTCCCACGACTGTCCCGGGCGCGCCTCGAAGCCCGCCTGGTTCGCCTTGGTATAGACGCGGGTACGACCGTCCACCACTCGCACCTCGCGGATCGGGTAGCCGCGGCGCATCTCGCCGTCCTGCACGAAAAGCGTCTGGCCGTTCACGTCCTTGGGCAGCCCGCCCTCGAGTACGAACCAGGACTCGCCCGGCGCGCTGCCGACATCTGATATCTTGCCCCCGCAGGTGGCGCGCGGACACGAAAGCGCGACGCCCGCCAGTTCCAACCGCGTGCCGCCAAACAACGCCGTTTCCCGCGGCTGCTGGCGGTTGCCGAGGATGGCCGCCACGCGCCCGTCGCACGCCAGCTCGCCGAGGGGCGTCGCGATCCGGAGGGGTGCGGGCGTGAGCATCGAGACGATGATGTCGGTGCCGAGGGCAGTCTCCATTGCCAGGACCACCGCATCGGCGGGGGCGCCCGTGGGCAACGGCAGGCGGCGCACGCTTTTCGCCAGCGGCTTCGCAGCCGGGCCACCGGCGAAAACGGTGACGAACTGGTCCAGGCCCTCGCCCCGAGATGCGCGGATGACGTAAGGCAGCTTCGCGCCGCGATCGGTGTTGCGGTGGTCGCGCTGGCCCCAGCCGTCGCCGATCGTGACGTTCTCGCGTTCATCGCCGGGCGCAAGGGCGGTGAAGGTGTAGTCATTGCCCAGTCGCCAGGTCGCCTGCCAGGGACCGGACCCGGGCGCGGTGCGGGCGTTCTCCAGCGGCGGTGCCGCCGACGGCAGCGTTGACGGTATCGGTCGATTGGATTCAGGCGCGACCGGAGCGAGGGCCAGCCCCTTCACCTCGTAGTCGTTCCCCGGGCCGTGAAGCACGAACTGGCGGCTCCCCCCGCCTTCGGCGCGGAAGATGTCCACCAGGTACGAGCCAGCCTCCCCGTGGTCCACCTGAATGACCGTGCGCCGGTAGATCGAGGCCGCGGCATAGGCGCCCGAGGAGGCCTCCATCACCTTTACCCGCGGGGTCGTGGCGAAGAGGTGGAAGCTGCCGCCGCGCCCCCGCGTGCGCTGCTCCTGGCCATCGAGCAGGACGAGATTGTGGGCGAAGGTGCGGGCCGTCTGGCGTTTGTCAGGATGATCCCACAGGTATCCCAGATCGGAGAGGAGCTCGCGGCCGTCTTTCCAGTAATAGAGGTCCAAACTATCCTGGTGATGGTGCCCGCCCCAATCGGTGGCGTTGAGCAGCGCCAGGCTGCCCCGGCCCGACGCGCCGGTGCGCAGGTGCCCTTGGGACAGGAAAGGAAAGACCGCGTCCGGCAACGAGAGCGCCGGGACCGCGCGGGATTCCAGGCCCGGCTCGCGGTAGAAGATGGCCTCGGAGGGCGATGTGGGCGCGTCTTTTCTGGACAGCTCCTTCAATAGCGCCACGTGCTCGTCGGTCGGGTAACACAGGGTGATCAGTTCGGCGAAGGCGGCGCCGATGCCTGTGGTCCGGTAGGAGTCGGCGGTGGGCGGGTGGCGCAGGTCGCCCTGGAGGGTCCAGATCAGATCCTGCCAGCAGTCGCCGTAGCGGGTGTCGCGGCTCGCGTCGAAGTCGTCGATGCGGCTGCCGTCGCGACTGCGGTAGCCGGGAGGATCGGTGTAGCCGCGGAACATCAGCCCGAAGTTGCGGATGCCCCCCATCGTCATCAGCGCGTAGGCGGCCGACTCCGAGGTGCCGCCGTCGGGCAGGAACCAGCCGTCCACCGTTTTCCGGAAGCCATCGAGCCCGAAGGACACGAGGTCGGGCTGGCCGACACACATGCCGACCATCGCGGCCCCGGCGCGGTTGCCCACCGACTTGTTGTTGATACCCGGGTCGCACGCGGCCAGGTAGGCGCTCTCCAGGAGTACGTCGCGCTCGATGCGCCGGCGTTCCTCATCCGAGTAAACGGGCGTGCCGTGATCCCGGGCGTCGCAGGTGAGGTCGTAGGCTTGGGCGACGCGGCTCACCCAGCCGCCGTCCATGCCGGACGAGCCGATGCGGCTGGCCGCCCAATACGCGGCGTGAAGCTTGCGGTCGGGCCGGTTGGGCGGCACCACCAGCTCATCGGTAGGGAGGTTGGCGATACGCTCGGCGGCAATATGCGGGTCGCAATCGGCGTACTCGCCGTAGGCGTAACCGGCGCGAACCAGGTATTTCGGCAGCACGTCGGCCAGGCGCAGCAGCACCGCCTTCGTGCCGCGGGCGTACTTCGCGTCGCCGAGCAGCGAGCAGGCGACGGAGAGCGTTTGCAGGCGCGAGGTGGCACTGGCGAGCTTCCGCGCCCGGATGATGCCGGTAAGGCTGGGGCGCGCCAGGTAGCCGAAACAGTTGAACGGTTCGCCCCCCACGAACCCAAACGTCTGCCGCAGATCCCACGTGCTCTGCAAGACGACGCTTTCCGGGAAAGCGGAATTCGGGAACACCGTGCGGCACACGCTGCAGGTGAGCTGGTCCGGATTTTCGTCCGACCACGACCACTGGCCGCTGGGATGCCAGGGCAGGCCCTGGGTCCGGCAGGCCGGGCAGGGACCGACGCAGCCCGGCGTCGTGTGCTCGATCATCCGCGCCAGGTCGTCGGGCGTGATCTTCGCCAGCGCCGCGTCGGCACCGGCGCGAAGTTCCGCGACGTAGTCCTTCGCCCAGGGGTAAAGCGCGGTGTTCCGTTTCGCCCGCTCCAGATCGACGGGCTTGATCGCCGTGGCGGGATGCTGCACCTGGGCGCGGTACTTCTCCCACACCGCGTAGTCGATCCTGCTTTGGGCCGAAACGAAGCCCGGCGCCCCGAGGAACAGCACGCATCGCAACGCCGCATTTTGCCCGGTTCTCATCGTCACATGCATGGGATTGAAAGGTTCGGAGTTTCTAAGCCGTAACGATACAGTCGGTGAAAACCACGAAACACACGAAAAACATGCCGTGAAGATCCATGAATACGCGGGCCTGGATGTCCACCAAGATTACCTTTGCGAATCGATCCGCTTCGTGATGGCCTTCTTTTGTGGGTTGATGATCGGCATTTTGGAATTGGGCTTCATCATCCCCGGGCTGCCCGCCCACCCCGCCCGCCACAACTTTCGGTTATTCGCACTGGCTGACCCAAAGCGAATTCGGGGCGCAGTAGGCCTTCGGCGTGAAAGGTTCGTTCTAACGAGGCGCAGCCTCAGACCATTCAGTGCTTGCAGGCAAACGTGAGTCTGGGGTTCCCGAACAGGGTGGCGGCCCGTCTCTGCTGCGCTTCGACGCGGCAAGCAAGCGCCTCGCCGTAATGTCCGCTGCGCGGACAGCTGCGGCTCCAGCCATTCGCTCTTCGCTCAGAGCGGGCACGACATCCTGAGCCGTAACGATTCTTTCGAGGCGTAGGGGCGTCGCTTGCCGACGCCCGTCGTACGAGGTGGAAACGGGCGTCGGCAGGCGACGCCCGTACAGTCACCAATTTGGTTTTCGCTTTGGAAAGCTGCTCGACATCCAGGACGTAAATTTCCTGCAACTTTTCGCGAACTCGTGCGTTTATGGGGGCATGAAAACAATCGCCAGCTTCTTCCCGAACCTCCTCGTCACTCTCGCCACCGCCGCCCTCATCACGGCGGGTGTTCTCGCCAGCGGCCAGTCGCCGGATGCCGCGGCGCTCCTCTCGATCCTCTTCGCCGCCGGCGTTGCCGGCTGGACATTCGCGCAATATCGCAACGCGCCCGGGCCGATCGAGGCCGCGCGGCCGGTGCGCCTGCCCATCCGGCGGGCCTGCCCCGTGTCGGCCGCGTGCCCGGCGGTGTCGCTGTCCGCCTGAGGCAATTGCTCCGAGGGTAGGAGCCTGCTTGCCGGCTTCTACCTCCCACGCATGCAAGCCGAAGCGAGCCTCGGGGTATCGGACACACAGCGAATGCTCAGCGCGGCAAAGCCGCAACCAAAGGAAACCGATTCGAGCGTGCCGCCGAATTTTCCGGCATTCGTGCCCATTCGTGTAACTTGTGCGCCTCAGGTGCATTCGTGGGCCAACTGCCTTGGCGGTCTCCTGCCCCAATCCATCGGACTTTTTCCCACGAATGGCACGAATTGCCACGAATCAAGGCACGAATCGTTCTGCGCTTTCTTGCGGCCAGCCCGCCCTGGAAAATTCCTCGCGGCGCAAGACGAACTACGAATAGTGTAATACAGAGGACGAATCTGATACCGCCGATCGCCCTACACGTGAGCGCAGAGATGGTGGAAAACTCGGGCATCCAACAAAACACCGCCGCTCACGTGGCGGCCCAGGATCGAGCTGTCCACCCTCCCGCTACGACGGGTCCGAAACCAGCCCGACCACCTCGAACTCGTAGTCGTTGGGCATGCGCATCACGCCGCGCAACCAGATCACGGCGCTTTGCCCCACCAGCCCCACCGGCACCACCGGCCGGATGTTGTCGCGGACCGAGTCCCGCGTGATCGCCGCCCATCCCCACGTCGCCCCGCCGTCCGCGGTCGTGCCTTTGAAGATCTCCCAATGTCGCTTCCCATCCGCCGCGCTGATCAGGGGCGTGCCCCGGACCGGATCGGCGTCCGTTGATATATAAACGACGTTCAGGTTCTGCGGATCCAGCGCGATCAAACCGGTACAGTCGTCGTCCGCCACCGGGTGGACCTCGCCTCCCGCGTACGCGATCTCGCGATCCAGCCAATCGCGCCCTGTCCATCTGGCATAACGATAGCGGTGATCCGCTCCGATCGGCCGCGGTCGCAAACGCGCCGTGTCCTTCTGCACCGAATAGACGACATGCGGATGGCCCCGCGCGTCGAGATGCAGGTCGCTGATCATCGCAACGCTCTCCGCGTTGGCTTGATAGATGCGCGTTCCCTCGGCCGCGGATCTCAGGCCTTCCCGGAGGCTGCGAAGCGGCGTGCCGTCGCTGCGATGCAGCGATCCATCGCGATAGACAACATGATAGACCCCGTTGTTGAAATTCACCCGGTGGCCATCCGTAAATGCGATATGCACGGTGTCGCGGCCGTTGCCGGCATACTTGACATACGGAACCGTCTTCGGGGACACCTCGATAAATACATTGCCCGCCGACCAGGTCCTTCCGGCGTCGTCCGAAAACGCCCAAGAGGGCATGAGCTTGTTGTTCAGTCCGCGAAAGAAACCCAGCAGCCGGCCTTTGCCGCCGTTCTCCGCGGAGAGGTAAACCAGGTTCGGGAATCCCACCCGGGATCCGGGCGTGACGGCAAAGACCTGCTCCTCTTCCCACGTGGAAAAATCGGGGCCGGCGGCCGCGACGCGGTGGTACAATTTCTCGTCCCGCCCGTGGTGGGCGTAGAGCGCCAGCACGCGTCCGTCCGGACGGGCGACGAAAGCCGGGCAATTGTGATCGTCCTTCCACAATTTCTGCGCAGCCACGGTCCCGGCGTGATGGAGCGTGAACCTCTGCTTGTTGCCAGTCTTCAGGTCGTAGGACACCGCCTCGACGTCCCCCATCCGGGTTGGGTCGTGCGTCCCCGCGGCCACGGATCCGATGATCAGCTTGCCGCCGGCCACGATCACGCGCTCGTCCTGCAGCCAGTTCCAGCAGCCATCGTCGTTGAACACGACGATCTCGGCCCAAAGACCGGTCGCGAGAGTGTTGAGGATCGCCGCGGCGGCGGCGGCTCGAAACAAATTCGTCGCGGAGTGGAAACCTGCGGGGTTGAAGTTCATGGTTTCTCGGAAATCGGAGCAGTGGGACGCACCGTTCGGTGTACAGCGGATCCAGACAAATCGCGGTTGGCCCAAGAGCCAAACGAAAATCTAACGCCGGCCGGTGGAGGGGCGCATCCCAGTTTCTGGACGAGTCGGAAATGCCGCCGATTTCAGCCGTGAGGTTTTTGGAGCCGCGACGCCCCCGTCGCGGTTTCCACCCACGCGACGAGGGCGTCGCGTCCCCAGTGTCCAGAAAGTGAGATGCGCCGCGCACTCGAAATCACCCGAAAAGCAGTTGTGCCCTCGACGACAACGTGAGAAGCAGAGGTTCGTCCACTCAGGACGAACGCTCGAACCATGAATCACCGCCACTTGCTCCGCCTCGTTGGCTGCCTTGTTTTTGGCGCAACCGGAGCGCAGGCCCAGGGCGTTCCGGACTACGAGCGGCCCCCGGTA
This sequence comes from Verrucomicrobiota bacterium, assembly GCA_016209255.1. Classification (GTDB taxonomy): domain Bacteria; phylum Verrucomicrobiota; class Verrucomicrobiia; order Opitutales; family Opitutaceae; genus ER46. Next base: position 33,689 of record JACQWL010000591.1, on the reverse strand, counting down.
AATTACTCCGCCACCACGCCGCACGACGCCGTGGCGGAGCTTGGGCAGCGCATCGCCGCCGGACAGCTTCAGCTCAGCGGCACCGCCAGGCACATGCTGCGAACCCTGCTCCGCGAGCTGAACGTTCCCGTGGAAAGCCAGATCATGGTGTTTTCGAAAACCAGCCTGACGCGCGCCGCCTTCGACTGCCGGAAGATGCTCGTGTACCAGAGGGCCCTGCAGACCGACCTGAAGGAAACGGTGACGGACGAGCCGACCTACGACAGCGTCAAGAGCGTTTTTGCCCACGCGGTCGAGGATGTGCTCGACCGCCTGCTCTGCCGTGGGGAGGCGCCATTGCCGGACGGAGCGACGGGCGGCGAGGCGTTCCGCCGGGTTTTCGCGCAAGACGCACCCCGCAGCCGGGCCGGCCACGCGTTGAAGGATCTCCGGTTGCGCGACCACGTTTTTGCCAACCGCTGCAGCTACCTGATCTATTCCGATTCGTTTCGCCGCCTGCCCGAGCCGCTCAAGGCCAGGATAATCGCGCGGCTCGGCGATGTGTTGCGCGGCCGCGATGCGGGGGATCGCTATTCGTATATTGGCAAAGAGGAGAAACAACGCATTTACGATATACTGCGGGAAACCCACCCCGAAATCAAACTCCGCTGGGCCGGCTCCAAGACGTGAGACATTCCGGGGCCAAGAGGTAGGAGCCTGCTTGCAGGCGATTCGAGACCCTGTCCTTCGGCGCGCGCCGAGCATCGCCTGCAAGCAGGCGCCTACAACCGGGAGCCGCGAGTTCATTGGCAGCGAAACGAAGAGTCCAGCCCGCTGCGCGCCTGCGGCCGCGCGGCTGGATTTCTCGCTGACGCTCAGAACGACAAACCGGGGACGGACCTCCCCTACCGGACGCCGCCGGCGATCGCTGCCTCGTCTTTCAACATCGCGCCGTATTTTTCCACCGCGCTTTCCGGCACCACCAGCTTCCAGTTGCCGGCGTGCCGGCGCAGGGCGAGGTCGGCGCCTCGCGTCGCTTTCTCGCCCTGCAAGACCACGTACAATCTCGCCTCGTCGGTCGCCGTGCCGGATTGCGCCACCACGCGCATGCTCGCGCCCTCCGGCACATCCTTCGCGGTGAGAAGCGCCACGAGTTTTTCTGGCGACGCATAGTGGGTCCGCGCCGCCGCCGGCAACCCGGCCAGAATCGCCTCCGCTTTCGCGCGCGCGCCGGCGTCCAGGCTGATTGTGTCCGCCAGCACATCGATGTCGCCCCCCACCGCCGCCCAAAGCGCGGTCTCCAGGGTGGCCTTCGGCGTGGCGCGACCCGCATTTTCCCAGGTGCTCGCCGGGATCAGCTCCGACGTGGCTGGCGGGGAAGTCACGGTGATCGTGTCCGCGGCGGGCGCCTGCTCAATCTCATCCATCCGCGTCTTCAACATTTCGATCTCGGACCGCAAGCGGCCGAGCGCGGCCCGATCGGCACGCAGCGCCGACAACTCGGCCGCCGACCCCTGCGCGGCGGTCGCTCGCTCCCGCTCGGCGCGCAGGCGTGCCGCCTCACGGTGTTCCTCCCGGGCGAGCGCGAGTTCGTGGCGCAACTGCGCCGTCGCCTGCTGCTGCCAAGCCAGCACGATTCCGCCGACCGCGGCAAAACCGCCCAGGAGGAGCCATCCCGCTATCGTGCCACGACGCATGTTAGAACCAGTTGGGCTGCCCCGGTTTCTTCCCCTGATCCGCAGCGGGGGTGCCCGCTCCGTCGCTCAGGCGGAACACGATCGGCATCCGCAACCGCGCGCCGACCGGCCGGCCATCCTTCTGGCCCGGCAGAAATTTCCACTTGCTCACCGCCTCGATCGCCGCGGACTCAAACTCGCGCCAGGTGGAGTTCACGGCCCTCGCCTCCCGGACCGCACCCTGCGCGTCGACAATGAATTCCACCTGGACCTCGCCGGAAAGGCCCGCCTTGCGCAATTCGGCCGGATAGGCGGGCCGCGGCTGAGAACTCGGCCGCGGCGGGCGATCAAGCTGGCCGATATCGTACGTGGGCCCGCGACTCGGGTCCGCCGCCGGAACCGCGCCGCCCGCCAGCCGCCCTTGCGCGCCGGCTTCCAGCCGGCCCTTCAACGCCTCGGTTTCATCGCGCAACCGCGCGAACTCGGCGTCGTCGCTCCGCAGTTCCGCGATCTCGGCGGCGGTTTTCGCCCGCTGCTCGTCCTCCACGCGGAGCGCGGCCAGCTTCATTTCTTGCCGCCCCAACGCCGCGAGTTCGCCGCGCAACGTCGCATTCGTGTTTTCCTGGATCACGAAGCCGGTCGCACCCACCACCGCAAGGGCAGCGGCAAGCCCAATCTGTGATTTCGTCACACCCACGAAAGTCGCCGCCGTCGTCGCGACGCCGGCACCCGCGCCGGCGCCGGCCAGCGCTGCGCCCGTGACCGTGGCCGCCAGTCCGGCCGGTGCCGCCAGCACCGCCTGGTTCGCCATCGCCGCGGCCAGCGCCGCCGTGGTCGACGTGACGCCGCGCCGCTCCAGTAGCGCGCGCAGCGTGTCCAGCGCCCGCTCCACGCGCATCCGCGCGGTGTCGTCGTTGAGGTTGAGTCTCGCGCCCACGCCCGCGCAGTCGCGTCCCTCGAAAAACCGCAGCAGGATCGCCTCGCGATCGCGGTCGCTCAATTCGTCGATGATCTCGTCGAGCACCGGCCGCACGCAGCTCCAGTCGAGTGGCGCCGCCGGATCGGTGGAGGGTTCGTGCCGCATTTGGGCCTTCCGTTCGCGCGCGTGACGGCGCCGTTCGCCGCGCACCGCCTTGGCCGCGGCAAACCGCGTGTTGGTGAACAGCCAGCCCGCCAGCACGCGATGATTCGCGAGGAGCGCCGCCTTGCGCGCGAGATCGGTGAATACGAGCTGCGCGATGTCGGCCGCGAGGGGCGCATCGCCGTTCACCTGCCGCAGCGCGGCGGAATACACCAGGTTCAGGTGCCGCCGCACCAATTCGGCAAAGGCGTCCTCCGCGCCTTCTACAACGTAGCGGTGGAGGAGTTCCGAATCGTCATTCATGGCGGATGGCATCATAGCACCCACGACGACGGAAACCGCACCAAAAAAAGAAGCGGTTCGCAGGCGGGCCATTCCAGTCTCCTGCAAGCCAGCGCTGCAATCGCGTAGGGCCGCCGCTGATAGCCTGCCCTTGAGCGCAGCCGAAGGGGCGGGCCACTTGAGCAGGATGACCACGCGCGGCCTGCCGACCGAGCGGCAGCCCTACAAAAGGCAGGAGATTGAGACGCGCCATCTCCGCTGATAGAATCCTTAGAAATTACGCGTCACGGTGTCACGCGCCGCCGATGAGGCGGCGCACGCACACCCCGGCCTCGCCCTTGATCCCGGAGATTAGCGCAGATTAGCGTTCCCACTCCATGGTTTTCACGTCGGCGCGTTCGCCGACACCCGGCCAATCCGGCCAGGCTCCCCCGGCCGTTGCCAATTGGGACCACGTGGCCCCAATCGAGCTAAAGCCGACACCGCAGGCTCGTCCGGTCCATTGTCGGGGTCAATCCGCCTGACTATTCGCGCGGCGACCGATATGTTTGTCACAATGATTGGGGCAGATTTTCACGCGGAGCGCCCGGAGAACGCGGAGCCCGAAATGACTCCCGACACTGCACTGCTATCCTGGAGAGTCCTCGCAAGCCCCGACGATTTTTTCCCCACGAAACACACCAAAAACACGAAAGTGCGTTTGGCTTTCGCGTCTTTTCGTGTGTTTCGTGGGCAAGTTTTCCACCCAACCTCACCAGGCCCAACTCCGAAAACACCCTCCGTATCGACTTCATCGAAAAGATTTTTGCCTCGAACGCCAGCCGCGGTATCCCTGAGCCATGCGTTTCCGCCCGCCGGTTCTCTGTCTTCTGTCGTCCGCCCTCAGTTTCATGGGCTGCGCGAAACGCGAAACCCCCGCCGACGCCGGCATCCGCACGCAGACCCTCCTCCTCGGCAACGGCGCCGAACCCGCCGATCTCGATCCGCAGATCCTCACCGCCTACTCCGATCAGAACATCATGATGGCCCTCTTCGAGGGCCTGACGGCCCTCGACGAGCAGACCTCGCAGCCCGCGCCCACCGCCGCGGAACGCTGGGACATTTCCGCCGACGGCCTCACCTGGACATTCCAACTGCGTCCGGGATTGAAATGGTCCAACGGTGAGCCGCTCACCGCGGACGACTTTGTCGCGTCCTGGCGACGGCTGCTCTCGCCAGCCCTGGGGGCGGAAAACGCCTATTACCTTTATCCGATCCAAAACGCCGAGGCATTCAACAAGGGCACGGTCACGGAGCCGGGCGCCCTCGGCGTCGCCGCGCCCGACACCCGCACGCTGGTGGTCACGTTGGCGCGGCCCACGCCGTATTTCGCGATGCTCACGGCGCAGCCGGCCACGTACCCGGTCAACGTCCGCGTCCTCGCAAAATTCGACGCGCTCACGAAACGCGGCACGGCATGGACGCGCCCCGGCAATCTCGCCGGCAACGGCCCGTTCCTGCTGAAGGAGTGGCTCCCCAACGCGCGCATTGCCGTCGCCCGGAATCCGCACCACCGGGACGCGGCCAACGTGGGGCTGCGGGAGATCGTTTTCTTTCCCACCGAGAATCCGGATGTCGACGAGCGCAACTTTCGCGCCCGCCAGGTTCACGCCACGTTCACGCTGCCGTTGACGAAAGTATCCGCCTGGCGGGAGCGCGCGAGTCGGGGCGAGGCCGCGGCCATGGCGGAGCTGCGGCTCGATCCGTTTCTCCAGACGGTCTTCCTGCGCTTCAACACGCAGCGTCGGCCACTCGACGACGCCCGCGTGCGCCGGGCCCTCTCGCTCGCGATCCCGCGCGAGGCCATCGCCCGCACCGTGCTGCGGGGCAGCCGGGCGCCGGCGTTCACGCTCACGCCGCCCGGCACCGGCGGCTACACGGCGCAGGCGCAGACCGGGACAAATTTCGACGCCGCCCGCGGGCTGCTGACCGCGGCGGGCCATGCGAACGGCGCCGGGCTGCCGGCGTTCGAGGTGCAGTGCCGCAACGACGAGATCCAGCCGCAGGTGGCCGAGGTGTTGCAGGCCACCTGGCAGCGTGAACTCGGGCTGCGTATCACCATCACGCAAACTGAGCAGAAGACGTGGCTGCAAAACCAGCAGTCCCTCGCCTACATGATCAGCTTCGGCTCATGGATTGGCGATTTTCCCGATCCCGCAAACTTCCTCGGCCTCTTCGTCACCGGCGGCGGCTACAACTGGACCGGCTGGGGCAATCGCGATTTCGATCTCCTCCTCACCGCCGCCGACGGCACCGCCAACAACGTCCAACGGCACGAGAGCCTCCAGAAAGCGGAGGCCCTGCTGCTCGACGCCGCGCCGATCGCGCCGCTCTTCCACGGCGCGCAAACGTATCTCCTGCACCCCGCGGTGAAGGGCTGGCCGCCCGCCTTGCTCGGCACGCGGCGGTATCAGGCGGTGCGGCTCGGGGAATGATTCCTGTTGCGGCGGAACGCCGTAGACATCCCGGCGCGCCCGCAGCCGGAGAACGGAGAGAGCGCATTGCCCACGGAACCCACGGAATACACGGAACCCTGGTCGCCGTCGGCGCCGCGAGAGGCGGGAAAACTTCTTCCGTGTATTCCGTATGTTCCGTGGGCCAGAGGTTTGAAAGGCTTGGAAATCTCTTGGCACGAGCCTTCGCTTGCGCCGTGCGGCGGGTCCACTCACTTTCCCGCCATGCGCCGCCGCCGCCACTTGCTTTTACTTTTCGTGGGTTTCGTGTGCTGCGCGGTTTCCCTCGCCTACGCGGCGGAGGTCGAACTCGTGCGCGTGTGGCCGGGCTGGCGCGACGCAGAATATTTTGAGCGGATCGGCGACTACTTCGGCCGCAGCGAAAACCCCGGTGGCCAGATCCTCCTCCGCACCCAGGCGGACGTCCGCGCCGGCTACTATTTCCTCGTGCGGGTGAAGGCCGCGGCGGCGGTCGCCGGGGCAAGATTCGAATTGAGCGTCATCCGCCCCGACGCTCCCGAACCGAAGACGTTCACCTTTTCCGCGGCGCTGCCCGCCCGCCAAAGCGTGTTTCAACTTGGACTCACTGGCGACGCCTGGCCCGGAGGGAAAAAGGACAACCCGGCGGCTTGGAAACTCACTCTGGTCGATGCCGGGGGCCGCCTGCTGGCGGAGCAGAAGAGTTTTTTGTGGGAGAGGCCGGCCAAGTGACCCAAGCCGGCCGACCCGTTGACATTCCATCTCGGAAGCGGTTGACTCGTTCGATGCCCACTGTTGTCGAAATCGATCATGCGATTGGCGCCATGACGCCGCGCCAACTGCGCGCCTTGCAGCGACGGCTCGCGCAGCGCGCCGAAAACCTGGCCGACTTGGTCGCGCACCGCGCGGCGATGCTGGAGGGCGACTTCAAGCCATGGGTCGAAGTCAAACGCGAACTCCATGCGCTACACGGTTCTCGTCGGCAAGCCCGCGCGAAAATTTCTTGAGCGACTCCTGGCAACCGCTCGCCGGTGTGCCGGCACTCAGTGGCGAGGTGCTCGCTGAAACGCTCGATGGCGGTCAGGCCTTTCGTTGGCACCGTGAACCTGACGGCACATGGTCCGGGGTATGGGCGCATCTTGTCGTAGGCCTCCGGCTCGACGCCGACGGACGCATCGAATGGAGCGCTCCCGCGACAAACGCGATCGCCACGGCCAGCGCGCTCACAACGTATCTCGGTGTTGACCGCGATTTCGCCGCCCTGACCGACGCCCTGCCGTGGCGCAGCGATGCGCACCTGGCCCGGTGCCTGGCGGAGTTTCGCGGGCTGCGCATTTTGCGCCAGCCGTTCGGCGAGACGTTGCTCAGCTTCCTCTGCAGCGCGACGAAGCAGATCGTCCAGATCAAGCAAATCGTCGCACTCCTCGCCGAACGGCACGGCGCGCCGCTGCTTCCGCTCTCAACTCTCAACCCGCTCTCCGCTCTCCGCTCTCCGCCCTCAACTCTCAGCCCTCCGCCCTCCGCTCTCCGCCCTCAGCCCTTAGCTCTCAGCTCTCCGCCTTCAGCTTCACTCCACCGGCTGCCGACGTGGCCCGAACTCGCAGAGATTCCCGAGCCTGAATTGCGCGCCTGCCGGCTCGGTTTCCGCGCGCGCTACATCGCGGAGACAGCCCGATTCCTCGCCGCCCGGCCCGGCTGGCTCGAGGAAACGGAAACGCTGCCCTACGCCGCCGCGAAGGCGCGGCTCTGCGAGCTGCCGGGCGTAGGGGAAAAGGTCGCCGACTGCGTGCTGCTCTTCGGGGCGGGCCGGATGGAGGCGTTTCCCGTGGACGTGTGGATTCTGAAAACGCTGGCGCGGCGGTACGGCCTGGACGGCTGGCGCCCGGCGCAACTCGCGCAATTTGGCCGCGCGCACTTCGGCCCGCTCGCCGGACTCGCCCAGCAGTATCTTTTCGCGTGGGAAAGAAAGCACCGGTAGCCCGAAGTTTTCGCACCGCGGCATAGCGGCAACCCGCCTGAGGCGGGCAAGCCAAAGGAAAGGAGCGGGGAGACAGGGAGGAACCGCTAATGAGTTTCACCAATGGGCGAAACTTTGATCACCCCTCCGGCTCATCGCCTCCGGCGTAAGGTAGTGGGGCCTGCTTATCGCAGACGGACCGGTTCGCGATGAGCGAACCCCTTTAGTTGCAGCGGAGGCGATGAGCCGCAGCGCTCTTTGTCGATTTCATCCATTGATGAAATCCGATTAGCGGTTAAAAACTGTTTGGGTTCACTTGGTTGCGGGTTCGCGGCGGTAGGTTCTCTGCGGCTAAATTTTCTGTGGCTGGTCAGCTAGAGCGGCTTCGCCGCCTTCAGGATTTCATCGAAGCGCGGGTCATCCGCGAGCCGCGACCAGCAGGGGTCGATGCGGATGATTCCGGCTCCCTGGTTGCCCACTCAGCCGTAACGACCATCCGGCAGAAAGCAGTGCGCGGAGCGCCCGGCCCACCTGTCGAGCCAACCAAGCCGAAGTAAATTCCGGCGTATCGGATCCAAGAGGATTGAAATCCTCGGTGTCGCGCGCAGCGCGCTTCTTTTTCCCGGCGGGTCCGGGAAAAAGCGCCCTACTTCAATTCGAGCAACACAGACTGGGACTTTTGCGATCCCGGATTTCGGATCTGAAATCCAGTCTGAGCCGGGAAAAACACGTACTCCTGCGATTTCAACGTCCGGTCGGTGCGTGCGTTCCCCCGCGCCGTCGCGGTCACGGCGGCATCGATGTTGATCAGCAGGTGAGCGCATGCGCTCCCGGGCACATCGCAACGCGCCGCAGGATCGAGGCGGATGAGCGATGAACGGACCCGCTTCTGTTCCCAGCGCGGCTCAATGGCCGCGGTCGGCTTCAGCGGAAACGGGCCCGCGGCCGGCACGGGCCGGATGAGCTCGATATCGAACACCCGAAACAGATTTGGGCCGGTGTTCGTAACGCGATGGGAGAGCGCCTTCTCGTCGTACGGCGCGTAGCGCGAATCTCCGGGCGTCGTCTGGCGCGGAGTCGTGATCGATTCGCCCCAGGTCTGCGACGCGTTGGTCGACTTCGTCAGGTAGACGATCACCGAGGCGACGTCGTGCGTGTGATACCGCGTCGTGATGGCGGGCGGGATCTGCACGTCGATGACGCGCACGTAATCGTTTTCGAAGACAACCTGGTGGTAGGGTTCCTTGACGACCGGGACCGGCGCTTCAGCGGCGTGAGTCGTAGCGAACATCGAGAAAAGCAGCATGACGAAATTGCGACGCATCGGGAACGGAGTGCCGTTGACGATGGCGTATGGCTGCGCCGTGGCAAGCTTCGCGCCATCTGGCCGCGCGCACTCCGGCCCGCTCGCAGGGCCAGCGCGGCAACATCTTTTCGCCTCGGAGCGAAGGCACCGATGGCGGCCCCGACTTCGGGCCGCGCGCGCCACCCTCAATCGCCCCGATCCGCCTCGGAAAAGAGCATCAGAAGAGTGTCACGTATTACGTGACACTAAGAATGGATTCTCCTCTCGGTGTGTGCGGCAGTGTCACGTATTACGTGACACTGCCACCGCGGAACGAAACCCCGGCGGGCGCGGGGCGGCGCCACGCTACTCTGCGACCGGACCCGCCGCGGAACCCCGGCGCACCAGCCGCCACGGAAAGAAATACACCGCATAAACGACGGCGTAGACCGCGAAATTCTCGAGCTGCGTGAAGTGCGCGAACGCGAAGAAGAAAATCAACAGGTGCAGGCGGATGACATTGCGATACGGCGCCGTCATCGCATCGCCCTTCGCCCGCCGCGCCCGGATCGCCTCCGGCGTCACGGCCGTGTCATCCGTGCGTGTCGCGCGCTGAAACCCCCGCCGCTCAGCCAGGAAAGCCGCCGGGATGAACCACCAGTAACGTGCCGCGACCTCGGCATAGACGGTGAAATCCACCAGGCCACGCGCCCTGCCACGTTTGCGGTGTGGCCCGGCCGGTGGAAGGGCTCATGGGGTCGGCGCGATCTCGAGCGGCGGTATGATTTTCTCCAGTTCCGCGGCGAGCAATTGCGACAGCTGCGCGCTGCTCTGCAATCACGGCATCGAAGTCGGCGCCCTGTCGCGCGTTCTTGAAACGGAACCGCCGCCCTTATTTTGCCCGCTGGATCAACTCAACCTCGTAGCCCTCGGGCGCGTCGACGAAGGCGATGACCGAGCCGCTGCTCGTCGGGGTCGGGCCGTCACTGAGTTTGAAGCCTTTTTTCTCCAGCTTCGAGGTGAACGCCGCCAGGTCCTCGACCTCGAAGGCGAGGTGCATCAAGTCGGGCTGCACCTGCACGCTGGGGCTGTTCGGGAGCTGGCAGATTTCGATTTCCTCGTCGCTGTTCGGCGTGGCGAGAAAAACGATCTGCGCCCCGCGCGGCGAGACGCTGCGGCGCGCCACCTTCAGCTCGAGCGCCTGTTCGTAGAATTTCACGGTGCGCTCGATGTCGTTCACGCGCATCCGGGTGTGGAGGAGTTTCTTGACCATGCCGCCGAGTGTGCAGGGCGGCGCTAGGAGCGCAAGCCGCGGGCCGCGGGTCAGTTCGAAAAACTGTCGGGCCGCTCTATGACCGCCGTCCCGGGGAAGATCGGCGCTAATAGAGCGCCGCTACAGGAAGCCGATTCACGACCGCCAGCCGCGGGCGACGCGCCTAAGATTTCCGGCCGGGCCGCTTCGCGGCCGGCGCTTTCGCCGCGGGCGCCTTCGCCGCCTCCGGCGACGGAGGCGGCAACTCAGCCGCCAGTTGCTCGAACGCCATCCGCGGCACGCTCGGGGGCAAGACGCGCAGGGCATACGTCACGATCTCGCGCGCGATTTCGGGATCGCCGTGCCGCAGGTTGAGCGTCGCCGCTCGCCACAGCAGGGTCGGGCGGCGGGAAAAGTGGTTAACCCCTTGGTTGATGACGGTGAGATCCTCGCGGGTGGGCGGCTTTTCGCTGCGCATCCAGACGGTGGCGATGAGTTCGTAGACCTCGGCCATGGGCGGGGGCTGGCGGTGCGCCAGGAGCAACGGCTCGAGCACGTGGGCGACCTGGCCCGCCTCGAGTCGCTTTTCGTCACCGGTGTTTCCGGCCGGTCCGCCGGCCAGGCGCAGCCGTGCGAGCTCGAGGTACGCGCGAGGGCGCACGACACCGCCCTTGGCCGCGGCCTCGAGGAATTTCTGCGCGCGCTCGTCGTGCTTCGCCATGCGCTCGTCGAGCCCGAGCGCCGCCAGCAGCGCCGGATCCCGTTCGCCCCGGATGTACGGCGCGATGAGCGCGAGGTGCGCCTTCTCGCCGTGGCCCCCGAGCCGCAGGGTTTCGCCCACGATCCGGCCCACCTCGGCCTCATTGGCGGGCCGGAGCGTGACCGGCGGCGGCTCGGGCAGCGCCTGGCCCTTTTTCGCCGTGTACCGGAGCGACTTGTAGTCCGTGAATCCGATGTACCCGCGCAGTTCGAGCAGCATCTTTTTGTAGTCCTTCTTGAAGCACTCCACGAAGATCTCCTCCGTTGGAGGTTCGTTGCCGATCCGCGTCAGGAACTGCACGAACGGCTTCTGGTAAATCTGCCCGCGGCCGTAGAGGCACATGTGGACAAATGCGTACGCCTGCGCCGACCAGAACGTGCTGCGGCTTTGGCCGCGCTGTTCGGAAAACAACTCGGGAAATGACATCAGCGCCCGTTGCACGAGCAGCGTGTTGAAGTCGCCCGTGCGCTCGCCGCCGAAGCCATCGCCCACCTGCGCAAAGTTGATCCACTTTTTCGTGAAATCGATCGAGGAAAAGAGCTGCACCAGCCCCTCCTCGAACCACGCCGGCGGCTTCTGTCCTGACATGCGGCGGATCAGAAAACGAAAATATTCCTTGTAAAAACTCCGGTAGGGATCGCTCTCCTGCGTCGTGTTGTCCTCGAGGAGCAACTCGGCCAGGGCAAAATCGACCACGATCGCGCCGCGCTCCGGATCGTCGAAGAACAGGCTGTTGGTGCGGTAGCGATCGTCACCCCGGTCCGCCGGCACGAAGCGGTTGAAGCCGTCGCCCCGGCCGGCGAGGATCAGGCTGGTCGGCACCGACACGCCGCCGCCGCGCAGGGCGGGCATGATCACGTTCACCGCCTCCTGCAGCAGCAGGAAATCCTGCATGAAACGTTTCGTCTCCCGCTCCGAGATGTTGGACAACACCTCGAAGCCCGGGATCGCGGCATAGCGCCAGTTCTCCGGCGGCGGCAGCAACCGGCTGTCGGTCACCTCGAACTTCGGCAGCTCGATCACCGGGCCCACCGGCGGCTCGAGCGGGGTGGCGTCCTGCGCGCCGGCGGACGATGCCGCGCCGAGGCCCGCCACCACCACGGCCAGCACGGCCCAAAAAATACGCACGCGGCCGGCGCTGTTCTTACGCGTAGTCATGATCTGGGCGTTGCCGCCGACGTGAGGAGGCGGAAGCAAAATGAACCGGGGTTTGACTGCCTCGTTATCCGCCAAAGGCGGACAAGCCTCGGCAGCTTCGACGCTGCCGCACGTTTGACTCAATTGTATGGACACGGTTTGGGCATTCTACGTGGCCGCGTCATTTCGCGGGCGCAGCCGACGCAGCCGGAGCAGCCGGCGCAAGCGGCGCGGGCGGCAGCGACTGTTTCAATTGTTCGAAGCGCGCCTTCGCTGCGGCGTCCGGCGCAACCTTGATCCCGTGGTCGGCCAGCGAGTGCGCCGCCTCGGCCAGACCGGCGTTGCCACAGAGCGCCGCCGCCTGAAAGGCGAGTTTCAGCCGGCCGGGGAATCGCCGCACACCGTCGACCAGCGCAATCAGATCCTCGCGCGTCGGCGTGGAAGCGCTGCGCACCCAGGTATCGGCCATCAGCTCGTAAACGCCCGGCGTGGGCGGCGGCTGCGTGCGTGCCGTGAGGAGGAGACCAACGATGCCCGCGACCTGCGCCGGGGAAAACCTACCCTCGGCCGCCGCCGGCTGGGCCAGCGCGTCGGCATAGCGATACCGGGCGAGTTCCAGATAGGCGTCCGGCCGCACCACCTTGGCGAGGACCGCCGCCTCGAGGAACTTGCGCGCCCGCTCGGCCTGTCCCGCGGCGTGTTCGTAAAGCCCGAGTGCGGCGAGCAGGCCCGGATCGCGCTCGTTTCGCACATAGGGCGCGATGAGCTCGGCGCGCGCCGCGTCCTTGCGTCCGGCCAGCAGCAGCGCTTCGCCCTTGATGCGGCCCACCTCGGCCTGCGTGGCGTCGCGCAGCGCCAGCGGCGGCGGTCGCGGCAGGCCCTCGCCCTTGGCGCGGTATTCCTGCGACTTGTAACTGGTGAATTCGACGTAACCGCGCAACTGCAGGAGCATGGCGTTGTACGTCATCTTGAAACACTCCTTGAAAATCTCCTCGGTGACGGGCTCTTTCGCCGCGCGGGCGAGAAACTGCGCGAAGGGTTTCTGCCACCGGCCGTTGTCGCCGAAAAGCCCCATGTGCACGAAAGCGTAGGCCTGCTTGGCCCAGCGGTTGTTGCCGAGCGGATTGAGCGCCTCGGGGGCATCGTGCTTGATCGCGAGAAATTTCTCCATCGACACGAGCGCCTTGCGGTGCAGCGCCGCATTGAAGTCGCGGTCCTCGGCCGGTGCGCCCGCCAGCATCATCCCCTCGGGATCGTCCGCGGCGATGGCGGCGTTCAGCTGCGCGGTCATGGCCGCCTGGGCGGAAATCGTGTTCGGATCCTCGAGCCGGCCGAATTCGATCAGCTTCCGGTCCACCCGCATCGCCATGATGATTTGCGCCATCCCCTCCTCGAACCACGCCGGGAGCCGCGGCTCGCTCATGCTCAGGAGATAATGCACGTATTCGCGGTAGAGCTGCTTGTTGTGGTCGACCGAGATCCGGCCCGAGTCGGTGCCGCTCTCCACCGTGTCGGTCTCGGTGGACAGGATGTTGAGCTCCGACGCCTGCAGATCGATGATGATGGCGGTCTGGGTGCGGCCCTTGAGGAAAAGGCTCGCCCGGGCCATTTCCGGCGTGGCGCCCGTCCCCGCCGGGATAAAGGCGTCGAACTTCGCCCCTTTGGCGCACAGAATCAGCGCGACGGGCACCGACATGCGATCCACCGCCGGCCACACCACCCCGAGCGCCTGCTTGAACAGCTCGAAATCGTTGATCAAGCGCTGCGTCGTGCGGTTGGACGCATTGGTGAGGATTTCGAAACCGGGGATCTGCGCGTAGCGCCATGCTTCCGGCCGCGGCAGCTCACGTGTTTCCGTGACGACGAATCGCGGCAGTTCGATGATGGGATCGGCCGCCTTGTCCTCGGCGTGAAGCCGGTGGAGTCCCGCCGCCAGCCCGATGACGCCGAGCGCCAGCCGGGTGTAGCGGATTTGGCGAAACGAAGACATGACCCCACAGAGCATGCATCAAAAGACGGCCCGCAAGCCCCGAAGTTGCCGGGGCCGCATCCCTGAAATCGGAGTGAACCACGAAACAACCGATTCATCTGAAATGTAGGGGCGTCGCTTGCCGTTGCCCGCGATTCGAATTGGAAACGGGCGTCGGCGAGCGACGCCCCTACCCTCACCGATTACTTTGCAGGACTCGACCGGTGTACGCGGTGTTGCGGCGCCGTTCCACCTCAGCCCGCCGCCGCGCGCAGCAGCAGCGCGAACGCCCAGAGGATTCCGCCCGAGACCGCGCAGCACGCCACAAACCCGATCGTGTCGACGCGATCCCACTTCGTGAATTCCCACGACGAGCGCGGAAACAGCTTCACATGATCGAAGCGGTGCGGGTCGCGGCGCGTTTCGGCCATCGCGGCGGCCTCGAGCCCGGGCGTCGCGCCCACGGGCGTTTTCATCTTGCCGTAGAACTGATCGACATGCGCCGGCGGCGGGGCGCGCGTGCGCAGGCTCACGAGCAGGAGCAGCACAAAGGGAAACAAACCGTCGAACAAGAAACGCGCGGCAAAGCGCGCGCTCGAGGAGCGCGCCGCCATGTCGATGCCCGCTCGATCCAGCAGGTAAAGCTCGAGGTGGAACCGGCCGCGGCCTTCCAGCGGGCTCGACAAATCCTCCGGACGCGAGCGCACGACGGATTCGAAATACACCGGCTCCCGCCGGCCGCTGGCCCCGGCAGCCGCAAGCTCGACCAGCGCCGGGTGCTGCCGCAGGGCCGGCACCAGCGGCACGACGAACGGCGCGATGATGTTCACCACCGCCGAAACGATGACCGCCGTCCAGACCGCCCCGGGCGTCAGCCGCCGCCAGACGAAAATCAACACCACCGCCGCGCCAAACGGCACGTTCACGGTCAGGAGCAGTTGCACGACTGAAAACACGTTCGTCATGTTCGTCGCCGCGATGATGCCCACCGCGAGCGCCCCGACGATCGCCCATCGCCCGGCCGTCACCGCCTCGCGATCCGTGAGGGCCGGCCGGAGATGGCGGTAGACGTTGCGCACAAACAGCCCGGAGATCGCCATGGTCTGCGCCGCCACGGTGGACATGTTGGCCGCCAGCACGCCGGCCATCATCAAGCCCAGCAGACCGGGCCCGAGGAGCTGCCGCGCCATGGTGCCCCAGGCGGCGTCGGGATCCGACAACGCGTTGGCGCCCTGGTAAAGCGCGATCGCGATGAGGCCGGCAAACGCCCACATGATAATCATGATTCGCTTGGCGTAGGTGCCGGACACCGCGCCAAAGCGCGCGGCGAATTCATTCCGCGCCGACCCGCTCACGCTCATGTTGCCGATGATCCCGTGGATCTGGACCACGCTGACGAAGAGGATCGCCAGCACGGTCCAGCCGGTCACCTGTGAGGAAGCGGTGCCAAACAACTCGAACATCGCGGCCGGGACTTTCTCGCCGAGCGCGTGCCAGCCGCCGAGTGCGGAAAGTCCCGCGGGAATCAAGATGGCCGAGAAAGCAACGATCAGGATGCCCTGAAACGCCTCGTTGAGCGCCGTGGCCGCCATGCCACCGAGGACAATGTAGACGCCGACGATCAGCGTGTAGACGAGATAAAACGTCCACGGCTCGAGCACCGTGACGTAGCTGCGCAGCTCGCCGCGCGCATCGGCGTCGTGCAGCGCATCGAGCCGCGTTCTCGCCCCGGGCGGCAGCGGCGCGGCCTTCGCCTGCTTCTCCAGCTGTTTCATTTCCTGGTAGTTTTCCACCGATTGCCGTTCGGCCGCCGTCCAGGTCGCCTCCGGTTTCACCATCAGCGAGGCCGAGATTTTGTAGGCCACGAGATTGCCGAAACCGATCGTCACGACCACCGAGGCCGCAATTTGAAAAATCGCGTAGAAGCGGGCGAGCGCGCGGCTGCCCAGCCGCTCCTCGAACAGATCCGCCACGGTCACGAGCCGCACCCGCCGGAACCAGAGGTTCATGAACCAGTAGTAGGGATTCATGAAGAGGGTCTGCAGCGACAGCCAGACGCCCGAGACGCCCTGCTGGTAGACGAGGCTCGCGGTGCTGACGGCGCCGTTGGCGTCGGTCGCGTTGCCGAAGTTGAGGAAAAACTGGTAGAGCTTGCCGAGTTTTCGCCCGGCGAGAAAGAAGTCGTCCTCGTTGGTGTTGCCCTTCGCCGCCCGGTGGCCGAGGTAGGTCACGACCACGAGGTAACCGGCGACCACGAGAATATCGATGAGATGGAGGCTGCCGATCGTCATGGGGCGGGGCGGCGGAAACGTTGGGCGGCGCCATGGTGTGGGGCGAGCCTTCTGTTGCGCGGGCGGTCCGACGGAGGCGTTTCCCAGTTTCCGGGCCGGAGGTTTCGTGGTGGGCCGGCCGCTCCGCGGGCGGCAGATGACGAGCGGACACTGAAACAACCCCGCCCGCGCAGGCGAACAAGCCGCGCGCGGAGCGCACGGCCCACCACGGAGATTCTTCGCGTGGCAGGAAACTGTGATGCGCTCCTCCGCGTACCCCACCGCAAATTACGATTGTCTTCGCCGTCGGAGCACCAAGTGTTCGGACAGTCCGACCCATGGCCGACCCCGCTCCCACCCTGCGCTCCCTTGCCCGCGTCCTCGGCCTCTCGCGCACGACCGTCTCCGATGCGCTGCGCGGCTCGCAGCGCGTCGATCCCAACACGGCCGAGCGGGTGCGCCAGGCCGCGCGCGAAGCCGGCTACCGCCGCAATCCGCTCGCCGGCGCGCTGATGTCCGAGCTGCGTCGCTCGCGCGGCACGGCGTTTCACGGCGTGCTTGCCGCAATCGATTTCAACGAACCCGACCGGCCCGCCCACGCCGCCCGGTATCACCGCGAGCTGGTGGTGGGCGCCGAAGCGCGCGCCGTCGAGCTTGGTTTCAAGATCGAGAAATTCTCCGTCGGCCACGCCGGCGTATCGGTCCAACGGCTCGACGCGATCCTGCAGGCGCGCGGCATCCACGGCGTGATTCTGCTGCCGGCCTGGGACGAACCCGACCTGTCGAACCTCGACTGGACGCGCTTCGCCGGCATCTACACCGACTACATCATCGAGCGGCCCGCGCTCCACTCGGTCTGTCCCGACCATTACCGTTCGCTGCTCGCCGCCCTGCAGCGACTCGCCGCCCTCGGCTACCGGCGGCCGGGGCTGTTTCTGCAAAAACACGCTGACGAACGGCTCCAGTATCGCTGGGGCGCGGCCTTCCGGGCGTTTCAGGAAAGCCATGCCGCGATCAAGCCGGTGCCGCCGCTGATTGTGGACGCGTTCGCGAAGGAGGAGTTCGTGCGCTGGTTCCGCCGTCACAAGCCCGACGTCGTGGTCGGCCACAACACCGTGGCGATCGACTGGATGGAAGGCTGCGGCGCGGAGCTGCCGGCGACGCACGGTTTCGTGTGCCTCAACGTGCTGATGAAAACGCGCCCGTGTGCCGGGCTCGACCTCCAGCCGCGGACGCTCGGCGCGCGCGCCACGGAGCTGCTCATCGGGCAGTTGCAGCGCAACGAAACGGGGATCCCCGAGTGGCCGTCGACGACCACGATCCCCGCCCACTGGGTCGACGGCCCGACGCTCCGCACGGCTGAATAACGCTCAACGTTCAACTTTTAACATTTAACGCTCAATGAGGGAACCAAGCAGCGGACTCGGAAAGGCGCATCTCCCGGTTGTCGGTTCGACTGTGGGAGGGGCTTTATGCCCCGACGCACGATATGCGCCGGCCTGTCGGGGCGTAAAGCCCCTCCACAGCCAGCAATGCCAGGCATTTGGGAGCAGCGGAACCCACAACCCGGAAATGCGCCCAACTCGGAAAGGGGACCACTTGAGCGTTGAGCGTTCAGAGTTAAACGTTGGCGCTTGCTCGCCTCCGGCGAGTTCCGGCGCAGCCGGTCGCGCCATCTTCCTCAGCTACGCTACGCGGCTGCGCCGCGAGGGACGAGTGACAGGGTTGGGTCGCGAGTGGACGAATGTCGAAAACACAAAACGTTTCGGGCTTCCGCTGTTTGCAAATTCGCAATCCTCGATCCGCAATCCGCAATGAGCGCGCCGTCCAACGCCATCTTCCTGAGCTATGCGTCCCAAGGCGCGGACGCCGCGCGTAAGATTTGCGAGGCATTACGCGCCGACGGCATCGAGGTGTGGTTCGATCGGAGCGAGCTGCGCGGCGGGGATGCGTGGGACGCGAAGATCAAGAAACAGATTCAGACCTGCGCGTTGTTCGTACCGATCGTCTCGGCGCAGACGCAGGCGCGCACTGAGGGATACTTCCGGCTCGAGTGGCTGCTCGCGGCCGAGCGCACACGGCTGATGGGGCGATCGAAGGCGTTTCTCCTGCCGGTGTGCATCGACGCGACCAAAGAAGGTGAGGCCGACGTGCCGGAATCATTTCTCAGCGTGCAATGGACGCGACTGGTTGGCGGCGAAACGCCTTCCTCATTCGTAGCGCGGGTGGGCAGATTGCTCGACCCGGACGTGGGTAGCCGAACGCGTGAGCGTTTGGAGGACTCGGAACGAGTGATCGAAGGCGAAACGCGCACGCATTCCGCTACGAAGCGGGGCGTGCCCGGCTGGATGTGGGTCGTCGGCGCGCTCGGCATGGTCGCCGTGGGACTGGTAGCGTTTATAGCCCTGCGGCCTGCAACGTCGATTTCCCCCAACTCCGCCGCGGCCACGCCTTCCCCCGCCGCGGCGAAGCCGCCTCTGGATTTCGCGATAGCGAAATCCATCGCTGTGCTGGCCTTCAAGAATCTGAGCGATGACAAGGAAGCGGAGTATTTTTCTGACGGCATCAGCGAGGAGCTGAGCAACGTCCTCGGCCGGGTGCCGGGCCTGCGCGTGGCCGGGAGCACTTCGGCGTTTTCGTTCAAGGGCAAGCTGGTGCCGATCCCGGAGATCGCGCAAAAACTCGGCGTTGCCTACCTCGTTGAGGGTACCGTGAAGAAATCGGGCGGTCGCGTGCGCATCACGGCAAAACTCATCAACGCGGCGGATGGATTTCAGGTCTGGGCGTCGGAGACGTTTGACCGCGAGTTGAAGGATGTCTGGGCGGTGCAGGATGAAATCGTCGGACTGATCGCCCAGAACCTCCAGCTCACGCTGGGTGCTGCGTCACGTGTGGCCAAAACGGTCAACCCCGAGGCGCACCGGCTCGTGCTCGAAGGGCGGCATTTCTGGAGTTTGCGGAATGAGGGGTTTGCGCGGGCGCAGGCGTCTTTTGAGAAAGCACTCGCGCTCGATCCGGAGTTTGCACCGGCGCACGCCGGCTTGGGGCTGGTCTGCGTAACGCGGGCGGTGTATCGCAATTTGGATGGTTTCGCCGACATTGGAGAGGATTTGGGGCAGGCCCGACGGAACGCGCAGCGTGCGTATGCCTTGGACCCGACGCTCGTGGAAGCGCATGCGGTTTTGGGTTATGTCACGTTTCGCGAGGGCCGACTGGTGGAGGCGGAACAGCACTTCCAGCAAGCCTTGAAGATCAATCCCAACGATGCCGTTACTCATCACTGGCACGGTCTGTTGCAAAGCGAACTCGGGCGTCTGGATTTGGCCCTGAAGGCGATCGAGCGTGCCATTGGCCTCGATCCGCTTTCCTTCAACGCGACGCGCGACCATGCTTTGCTGCTGGCGTGTGTAAGTCGATATGGCGAGGCACTTGCTGTGATCGAACGTTCCTTGGCGCTCAGGCCGGAATTCATCCAGGGCCGCGGAGTTCAAGCTTGGATTCTCCTCGGCCTCGGTCGTACGGACGAGGCCGTGAGTGTGGCCCGATCCATCCGAAAGGACTTCAATCGCGTGCCGAGATGGGACGGAGACGCCTCCGCCATCCAAGTCTTGCGGCAGGCAAATCTGGCCGATGAAGCGGCGGCATACGCAGCGGAATTGATGGCAGCCTGGCCACCGGAGAGCCGGAAACGCCGGCTGTTGTTGGCGACGCTCGGGCGATTCGACGAGGCGCTTATGCCGATGAAGCAAGCGCCGCAACGAGGATGGAATGGAACCGTGTATTGGGATGTGCGATGGGATCCGGTGCGCGAGGATCCGCGATTTAGGCGGATGCTGGTGGAATTGAAGTGCGTCGAGGAATACAAGGTCGCGCGCGAGACGCTGGCGCGGATGCTCAAGGAGCAGTCGGCGAAGAAATGAGCGCCGAAGAAAACGCTCAACATTCAACGCTTAACTTTTAACGCTCAATGAGAGAACCACGCAGCCCATCCGGAAAGGAGGACCACTTGAGCGTTGAGCGTTCAGCGTTAAACGTTGAGCGCTTGCTCGCCTCCGGCGAGTTCCGGCGCCGCCGGCGGCGCCGTCTTCCTGAGTTACGCGTCCCAGGACGCGGACGCGGCGCGACGCATTTGCGCTGCGCTACGCGCGGCCGGTGTGGAGGTGTGGTTCGATCAGAGCGAGTTGCGCGGCGGGGACGCGTGGGATGCGTCGATCCGCAAACAAATCAAGGAGTGCGCGCTGTTCGTGCCCGTCATTTCGGCCAGCACACAGGCACGGCGGAGGGATACTTCCGACTCGAGTGGCGGCTGGCCGACCGGCGCACGCATCTGATGGAACGCTCGAAAGCTTTTCTCCTGCCGGTGTGCATCGATGCCACCAAGGAGACCGAGGCCGACGTGCCCGAGTCGTTTCTGGCCGTGCAGTGAACCCGGCTGCCGGGGGGCGATGCCACGGATGCGTTTGTGCAACGTATACGCGGCTTGCTGGGCTTCGAAACGGTGGCACGGGCTTTCCAGCCCGTGTCTTCCGCGCCCACGGGCTGGAAAGCCCGTGCCACGAGGAAGCGGGAACCGTGGCTCGTGCCCGCCAGCGTCGGCCTCGCCACGATTCTGGCGCTCGCGGTTTGGCAGGCTTGGCAGAAGGCGACGCCAGAGAAAACAGCCGCAGAAACCAAACCATCCGTTCCTGGAGTTCCGACGCCTTCCGCGGCGAAGCCACTATGAGGGCCGGGCAAACGCTCAACATTTAACGCTTAACGCTCAAGTGCAGCACTTCTTCGTCCAGCGATTCCCTTCGGTATTCACCCCTTGAGCGTTGAGCGTTAAAAGTTAAGCGTTGAGCGTTTACTCGCCTCCGGCGAGTTTACCGCCCCATGACCATGCTGCCACAGCGGAATTCGTTGTTCAGCCAGACGGTGAACATTCTCCGGGATGAAATCGGGAAAGGGACCTGGACCCATTGGCTCCCGAGCGAACGAAGCCTGTGTGGCACGCTGCAGGTCAGCCGCAATACGCTGCGGGCTGGATTGGCGCAGCTGAAGCGCGACGGCGTGATTCGGTCGGTGCACGGCGCAGGCAACCAAATTCTGGCGGTTGCGTCGTCGGGACGGCCACGCCTGCGGTCCCAGGATGTGGCCCTATTGATGCCGGATCCGCTCGAACAACTGCGTCCCAGCCAGACTCTGTGGATCGACGAACTGCGGGGGCTGCTGAGCGAGCGCGGCTGCCGGCTCCGCTTGTTCCACGGGCACCAGTTTTTCCGGAAGAATTCCCGACCGGCGCTGCAGAAGCTGGTCACCTGCAATCCGCACGGTTGCTGGATTCTGACGTTGTCGAATGAACACGTGCAGGGATGGTTCGCCGAAACCGGATTGCCCTGCGTCGTCGCGGGCTCGATTTACCCCGGGGTGGACCTGCCGTTTCGCGATCTCGACCACCGCGCCATGTGCCGGCATGCGGCGGGCGTATTGCTCGGCCTGGGGCATCGCAAAATGGCCGTG
Source organism: Verrucomicrobiota bacterium (assembly GCA_016209255.1). Classification (GTDB taxonomy): domain Bacteria; phylum Verrucomicrobiota; class Verrucomicrobiia; order Opitutales; family Opitutaceae; genus ER46. The sequence continues at coordinate 12,071 of JACQWL010000591.1, read as the reverse complement.
GTCACCCACAAGTCCCGGCGGGCCGGTGACGTGGAGAGCGAGATCGGATTCGTCGAAGCCGTGGCGCAATCTTCCCATGCCGACGCAGAATCGGCCGTGCTGTATCACGAATCGACTCCCGCGAGTGTCTGCAGCGTGGTGCGCCGCCTGCGGGAACAACAGCGGCCCCCCACCGCTTTGCTGGTGGTCAATCCCTATTACTACCTCACGGTGACGAGCCGTCTGGCGCAGATGGGCGTGCGTGTGCCACAGGATGTGTCGATCATTTCCCGCGACGAGGATCCATTCCTGTCCTTCGTCGTGCCGACGCCCGCGCGCTACATCGTGAGCCCGCACATCATGGCCACGACACTGCTCCGACCGGTGATCGAGTTGCTCGAAGGCCAGGTGGTGACGCAGCGGGTGAGCCGCATCATGCCGGAGTTCATCCGGGGCGATTCCGTGAGCCGACCGCCGGCGGCATCGTGAGCAAGGCGGGCGCGCAACCGGAACGATGCCGTCGCATTCGAACATCGCGGTGGGTGACGAAAGAAATGGGGGGACCGTGCGCTCCGCGTGCCGCGAGTGGTATCGCAACGGCACCACAACAAAATCGTTTCGCCGGGAAACCCCGGTTCTAACGTGGAACCAGCCATCGTAATGCCCTAGCCCGCATATTTCACACTCTTCTCTCATGCGCAGCCACACCGTGTTCGAAGATTTTGGCCGCGGTCGCGACCGTCTGGAGCATCCCACCAGAGGCGGGCAAGCCGGCTATTGGCAAAACCCTGGTCGCCTTTGGCGCCGCCGGAGGCGGGTAAACCGCCGCGGTTTTGCTTTTAGCCCGCATTCCCCGCACGCTCTCGATTCCACGCCGCCCGAACATCGTCGAACGGCCGCAATAACCGCTGAGAGTGTGAAATATGCGGGCTAGGCGTGTGCGTCCCAAGCCGCAGCACGTTGACCGCCTTCTCAAACCCATAACGCCCCAAAAGTATGAAACAGCGCATATTCCCTGCATGGAACTTCGCGACCGCGATGCTGGTCGCCGGTTTGCTCTCCGCCGCCGGCCTAAGGGCCCAGACAACTCCCGCCGCCCGACCGGCGGAACCCAATAAGGACAAAGACGATTTGGTGAACCTGTCGCCGTTCGTTGTGAGCGATACGACCGACCGAGGCTACATTGCCACCCGCGCAAGTGGAGCGACAAAGATCAATACCCCGATGATCGAGCTGCCGCACTCGATCCAGGTCCTGAACAGCGAGTTCATCGCCGACACGGGCTCCGCCACGGTCTTCCAGGCCGCGCGCTACGCCAGCAACGTCGCCGGTGGCAGCCAGCGCGGCGACGATGCGCTCCTCATCCGCGGCTTTGCCGTCACCCGCCTGCGCAACGGCCAGCCTTATGCGCAGCAGAACGCGTTTACCTTCGATGAGATGGCGGCGTTCGACCGGGTCGAGGTCATCAAGGGTGCCTCGGCGGTGCTCTACGGCTCCGCCTCGCCCGGCGGCCTCATCAACCTGGTGGACAAGCGGCCGCTGCCGAAACAGCAGACATCGCTGAGCCTGATGGCGGGCAGCTATTCCTTTTACAAGGCACTCCTCGATACCACCGGACCCGCGACCAAGCTGGGCAATGTTGAAATCAACTACCGGGCCATCGCCGCCTACGAAGACAGCGAGAGCTGGCGCACGTTTGCCTTCCGCAAACGCAGCTACCTGAACGGCGCGCTCGAGTTCCGGCTTACCAAGGACACAAACCTCCTGTCCCGCATCGAATATCAGAGGGACAAACTGAAGGACAGTTACGGCAAGCCCTACATCTGGTTCAGCCCGGCGAACGTGGGCACCCTGTTGAATATTCCGGATGAGTTTTTCCGCGGCGACCCAAGCATCGACAAGAAGCGGGTCGCCCGTTTCATCTGGGACACGACGTTGCAGCACCGTTTTAGCGACAGTTGGACCGCTCGCGCCTCGCTGGCTTATGGCGATGCCTTCAGCAGCCGCACCGAGGTGTTCATCAGCGCGCAGGGGGCCGTCATCAATCTCTTCCCGCGCTTTACCCAATACATTCCCCGGGATGAGCAACAGTGGGTCGGGGAAGTGGACCTCTTGGGGAAGTTCAAGCTCGGCCCCACCTCCCACCAGTTGCTGGCGGGCGTCAACTTCTACGACCAGGAAATCAACGACAGCAACCTTCGCTACAACGTCAGTCCGAGTTTGTTCGATATCTTCAATCCGGTGTACGGGAGCACCACGGTGGGCTCCGAGGTGACCACCACGCGGCGCGTTGCCTTCACCTCGAGCAAGTGGCGGAGTCCTTTCATCCAGGATCAGTTCGGGATCTGGGATGACAAGCTGCAGTTCATCGTTGGCGTCCGGCGGGACGACTTGAAGCAGAGCGTCAAGAGTTTCGTGACGGGTGTGACCACGCCGAACAACCAGCACAAGGTCTCGCCGCGCTATGGTGTCCTGTGGCGGGTGAACCAGGAATTCTCGGTCTATGCCTCCTACAACGAGTCGTTCACGCCTGCCACGGGCGCCGGCTCCGTGCAGGGGATCCCGTTCCCTTCGCCCACGGCCGAGCAGACCGAGGTCGGCACGAAGTTCGAGCTGTTCAACAAGCGGCTGTTCGGCGGCATCGCGGTGTTCGAGAACAGCCGCCGGAACCTCACGACCGTCGACGTGCTGAACCCCGGCTTCTCCGTCGCAACGGGTGAGGTCACGTCCAAGGGCGGCGAGCTCGACTTGGGCGTCAGCGTGACGAAAGACTGGCAGGTCATCCTCGCGGTCGGCTTCCAGAAGGCCACCACCACCAAGGACAACGTCCCCGCTAACATTGGCCTTGAGCAACCCAATGTTCCGAACCAGTCGGGGTCTCTCTGGACGAAGTACGGCTTCTCGACCGGCGGCATGAAGGGCCTGAACCTCGGTTTCGGTGTCACCTACGTCGGCGATCGCGCCGGCGTGCGCGACAGCGTGCCCCGCTCGTTCGCAGTGCCGGGTTACACGATCGGCAACGCGCTGATTTCCTACAGTCGCGGGGAAAACAAGTTCTCGTTGAACGTGGAGAATCTCACGGACGAGCGGTATATCATGAACGGCCAGGCACGTCTGGCTGACCCGGGTGAGCACCGCAATTTCCGTCTCACCTACACCCGGAATTTTTGAAATCGCAGGTGGTTCGCCCCCAGGCCCGGAAGCGCAGGCTTGCGCTTTTATTTGTCGGTCGGTTCCTTCCGACATCCAGCGATGAATCCATCCGAACTCAGCAGCGCGCTCAGGTCCGGCGGTCGGGTTTTTGGCACACTGATCGTATCGCCTTCGCCGCGCTGGCCGGACACCGTGGCGAAGGTGGGCCTGGACTTTGTCTTTATCGACACCGAGCACATCGCGATCGACCGCGCGCAGCTTTCATGGATGTGTCAGACCTACAAGGCGCTTGGCCTCGCGCCCATCGTGCGCATCCCGTCGCCCGATCCGTACCAGGCGTGCATGGCGCTCGATGGCGGGGCGGGCGGCGTCATCGCGCCCTATGTCGAGACGGTGGAGCAGGCGCAGGCGTTGCGCGGTGCGGTCAGGCTGCGCCCGCTCAAGGGTGAACGGCTCGCGGCGGCCTTGCGCGATGGCGGAAAACTCGAACCGGAACTGCGCGCGTATATCGAGGGAAGGAACCGGGATTTGCTGTTCATCATCAACGTGGAGAGCACGCCGGCGCTGAGCCGGCTGGACGAGTTGCTGGCGGTGCCGGAGCTCGACGCGGTGCTCATCGGACCGCACGACCTGTCATGCAGCCTCGGCATCCCGGAACGTTACGACGATCCGCGTTTTGAGGCGGCGGTCCTTGCCATCATTCGCAAGGCTCGCGCGGCGGGCGTGGCGGCCGGCATCCACTGGTGGGGTTCGCCCGTCCGATTGGGCGTCTGGATGGAAGCCGGTCTGAATCTCATCATCTGCAGCGCCGACATCACGGCCATGCACGCGAAGCTGGGCGAGGATGTCCGGGGGCTGCGGATAAAAGCCGGCGATGCGCCGTCAAAGCCGGGAGCTGAGAGTCTGGAGCAAATCTAGCGATCCATCGAAATGCCCTTGTCGGAAAGGCGACCTGCTGGGGTACCGGCTCTCAGCCCGGGACTCTCAGCTCTCAACTGCATGGTTTCGATTTCAATCCTTGTCGTTATAGAACCAGCCGATCGGCACGCGGGCCTGCACCAGATCGCAGCGCTTACGACCGAGCGGGAACACCCGGTAGTGAACCAGGGCGTGGTCCCCGTCGAAGGTCACGCCGGGATACTCGGACCAGTTGTTCGGGTTCGTCTCGAGCGCTTTCGGCAGCCCCCAGGTTTTGCCACCGTCCTTGCTGATGGCACAGGCGAGCACGGAGCGGACACCCGCAATCTGAGCATCGGGGTTCCAAACCGGGTTCCAAATCATCAGCAGGTCGCCGCGGTTGGGGATGCGGGTGATGTACGTCGGCGCGAGCGAGCTGAACACGCCGGACGGTCGGGGTACACTCCACCTGGTGCCGCGGTCGGCGGATTCCGAAACGAAGGACTGGCCGTGCCAGTTGCGAATGAACTGGATCAATGAGCCATCGACCCGCTGCGCGAGCGAGGCCTCCTCGAAGCGCCCGGCCACGCCGGCGATCGGATCCAACGACACTTCGGTGCGCTGCCAGGTTTTGCCATTGTCATCGGAATACGCGAAGTAGGTTCCCATGCAAGTTCGGCGGGCACCCGGGCCGGGCTGCGCCCGGCCGGGGGGAAAAATCGTATGGCACTGGACGATCACGCGACCGTTATCGAGGGTGTAGGCGCGATCGTGACAGCCGGTGTGATACTCGCTGTTGTCAGGTGTGATGCGGGTGCGTTCCGACCAGGTCTTTCCCTCATCGGCCGAGATGCGGACCATTTTCGCGCAGTTGCCATAATTCTCCGCCCCATTGCCGCCGCTGCGCCAACTGTACGCGAGCAACAGCCGGCCGTCTTTCATGCGGGTGAGGCCGGGCGAGATGCAGTTGACCAGGGCATCCTTGTCGTCGACGACAACGTTGGGCTTGGACCAAGTCCTGCCCCCGTCGGCCGAGGTCTTGCCGCTGATCCGGGCATAGCCATCGTCGCCCGTCGGGTCGCGGCGGAGGGGCGAGGGCGGCGGGCGCTCGCCTGCGGGCATCAGGTCTTCGCGGACGAATTCCGACCAAAGCAACAGCAGCCGGCCGTCTTTGAGCCGGATGACGGTTTGTTCGCCGTGCTTGGGCGCCTCGGGCGTGGCGACGACGACGATCTGTTTTTCAATGCCGGGGATTTCGCGCAGCTTGGGCAGCGCTTCGTCCCAGGCGGCACCGGCGGTTGACGTCAGCAGCGTCGCTGCGAAAAGAGTGGCAACGGGGTATTTCATCGCGGCCGAGGATGGGACTCGCGGCGGCGGCGGCAAGACGGACGGACTGGTCCCATGCCTGCACCTTTGGTTTCGGCTGGCCCAATCCGGGTCCATGCGGTCGGTTTCCAACCTCGTGTGGTCGGCGAAAAAAAGTTGGTGGGACGAATGCTCCGCGCGCGGTTGCATGCGCGCCCGTCGGTCCACTGCGCGCGGAGCGCACGGCCCACCTCTCCGGCTGCGTGACTCCGGATAAACGCAACGCAGATACATGCCTGCCGGCCCACTATGATGACAGCACACCGCCCGGCATTTGACCTGGTGGTCTGTGGCTCGACCGCCCCGGGAATCGTCGCCGCGATCCGCGCTGCGCGCGAGGGATTGAAGGTCGCGCTGATCGCCGCCGGCCCGAAGCTCGGCGGGAGCCTGCCATCGCTCGGAGCGGTCGAGACGCACTACGGCGGCAACCGGGCGCCGCTGTTGCAGGAGTTCATCGACGATGTGCGGGCCCACTACCGTAATCGTTACGGGCCGGACTCGGCGCAATACCACGCCTGCACCGGCGGCAAGATGCTGACGTTTGAGCCGCAGGTGGCTGAGGCCGTGCTCGAGGGAATGGTGGCCGCGGAGAAGAACATCCGGGTGTGGCGCGGGTTTACGCCGGCGGTGGTGGACCGGGACGGGGCATTGGTGCGAGCCGTGCTTTTTCGTAACGACGAAAGCGGCCAAACGCTGCGATTGGCGGCGCAAGCTTTCATCGAGGCGGGTTACGAAGGCGACCTGATGGCCCGGGCTGGTGCGGCGCATCGGATCGGTCGCGAGGCGCGTGGTGAATTCGGCGAGCCGCGCGCCGGCCGGGTGTTCACGCAATGGCTCACCGGCGTGCATCCACGCGCCGCGGCCGAGGGTCGGCTGAACCTAATCACCGCCGGGGCGACCACCTCGGAGCCGCTGCCCGGCAGCACGGGCGAGGGCGACGACAACATCCAGTCCTACAGCTACCGGCTTTGCCTGACCGACGATCCCGCCAACCGGCGGCTGCTGGCCGCGCCGCCGCCCGGCTACGAGCGGGCGACGTACGCGCCTATTCTGCTTTCGCCCGCGGAAAAGGAGAAGCTCCCGCTGCCGTTTCACCACCGGTTCCTGATTTATTCGCTGCGCGAAATGGTGGAGCGCGACCATATTTTCCACGGTCACGCGCTGCCCAACCGCAAGCGGAGCTGGAACGCCACGAACTTCACCGGCGCGGGGAAAGGCTACGCGCTGGCCGCTGCCGCCGGACGCCGCACCATCGAGCGGGCGCACCGCGAGCACGCGCTCGGTTTGATGTGGTTCCTGCAGAACGACCCGGAGATGCCGCGCGATTTGCGCGAGCTGGCACGGGCGTGGGGACTGGCGCGCGACGAGTTTGTGGAGACGGAAAACCTTCCGCCGCAGCTCTACGTACGGGAGGCGCGGCGGCTGGTCGGCCGCGCCATCTTCACCGAGCTCGACGCCCTGTCCGCCACCCCGCCGGTCCCCGCGGCCGCGGCGCGCGCCGTCCATTGTCATCCATTAGATGACAAACTCGTTTGTCATTCAATGGATGACAACGGGCGGGCGCCGGTCCACGCCGACTCGGTTGGGATCACGGAGTTCTCGCTCGATTCCCTGGCGTGCACGACGGAACGGTTGCCGGGCGCCGGCGCGTTGTGCGACGGGCAGCTATTTCAAATGGAGGTCTCGCGCCCCGGTCAGGTCCCGTTCGGCGCCCTGCTGCCGCGCGACATCGACAACCTGCTCGTGGTCACGACCGTGGCGGCGACACATGTGGCGTGGGGCACGATCCGCCAGACGCCTACGCTGATGCACCTGGCGGAATCCGCCGCGTGGGCCGTCGTACTCGCGGCCCGCCAGAAAATCGCCCCGGCCGCGGTGAACATCGACCGCCTGCAGCGCACGCTCGTCGCGCGCGGCGTGATGATTTCGTTTTTCAACGATTTCGACATGGGCGGGCGCGAGCCGTGGGTGCGGGCCGTGCAATATTTTGGCGCGCGCGGATTCTTCCCGTCCTACGCTGCCCGGCCGGGGGAGGTGCTGGACCCGGTGACGGCCACCGCGTGGGCCCGCGCCGCCGGTGTCCCGGCCGACACGCTCGCCGGTCTCACCCGCGGTACCGCGTGCCAGCGGTGCTACGAAAAGCGGATTCATTAAATTGTGCAGATCAAAAGGGCCGAGCTCCGCCGAGGCCGAAATAGCACCGTCAACGAAGTGGCCTCGACGGAGTTCGGCCCACGATCCGAAATGGATGATGGCATCGTGAAAAAATGCGCTGAGGAGCGGTCGCCGAGGTCGAACGACTCCGGGGAATCGCGCTGACCCCGTACGCCCGTCCGTGCTCGTGGCTGCCTGTGAGCGAATAGTCTCGCCGGTCGTCCTTGCCGGGGCACGCTTATCGAGCGGCAGCCGGCTTTCTGTCCGCCTTTAGACCAGACGTTATGAATGTCTTCGACCTTCGCGATCGGCTCGTCGGCGATTACGCCAGCTATACTCGCAGCTTCATCAAGATCGCGGACGAACGCATTCTGAACACCGTCGAATCCGCGCTCGGCAATGGGGCCTTCTGGCCGGAACCGCTGCTTCAGCTCAACCCGACTTTTCTCCCCGGGGGCACGATCGACGAACTGGTGGCCGCGGGCGTCCTGCACGCGGAATGCGCGAGGGCGTTTCGGATCGGAAAATCCGCAACGGACCATTCAGGGAAGCCCCTCCTGCTTCACACCCACCAGCGCGAAGCGATCCTCAAGGCGAAAGCCGGCAAGTCATATGTGCTTACCAGCGGCACCGGGTCAGGGAAGAGCCTGGCCTACATCGTGCCGATCGTTGATCACGTGCTGCACAACGGTTCTGGGCGCGGCATCCAGGCGATCGTCGTGTACCCGATGAACGCTCTGGCGAACAGCCAGGACGAAGAGCTCAAGAAGTTTCTCGAATCCGGCTATCTCGACGGAAAGTCGCCCGTCCGATTCGCACGCTACACCGGTCAGGAAAAAGGCCTTGAGAAAGACGCCATCCGGAGCAACCCGCCCGACATCCTTCTCACCAACTACATGATGTTGGAGTTGCTGCTGACCCGCAGCGAAGACCGCGAGTTGATCCGGGCCGCGCAAGGGTTGCGCTATCTCGTCTTTGACGAATTGCACACCTACCGCGGACGCCAGGGTGCCGACGTGGCGCTGCTGATCCGGCGCTGTCGACAGGCATTCGGCGGACACGACATCATTTGTGTCGGCACTTCGGCCACCATGGCCAGCGGCGGCACCACCGATGAGCAAAAGCGCGATGTCGCCGCCGTCGCCCAGACGCTCTTCGGCGTGCCATTCGATTCCTCACAGGTCATCGGCGAAACCCTGGAGCGCGCCACTCCCGAAGTCGACTGTGCCGGCCCCGGTGTCGTCCAGGCTCTCCGGATGACCATCGAGGCGGACACACCTCCACCCGTGGTCTACGACGACTTTTGCGTCCATCCGCTGGCATCGTGGATTGAGTCAACGATTGAGGTGCAGGGGAGGCCGGCACCGGCCGTTACGTTCGCCAGGTACCGCGGAGACTGCAGGGCGAGAAGCTTCAGGACCAAATCAGCGCGGCGGAGGGCCTCGCCGCGCTCACGTCAACCAGTGCCACGCGTTGTGCGGAAGTGCTGCGCAAATTCCTTCTTCAGGGTGCCGATGAAAGCATGCGCCGGAGTTCGTCGAGCCGGTTTCCGATCTTTGCCTTCCGGCTGCACCAATTCTTCACGCGTGGCGACACGGTCTGGGCGACGATCGAACCAGAGGCCGCGCGTCACCTGGAAATGTCCAAGAAGGGCGCGAAACCCGGCGAGCCGGACAAGCCGCTCTTTCCCTTGGTTTTCTGCCGCCAATGCGGAGCCGCCTACTATCGGGTGAAGGATGTCGCCGACGAGCACGGCAGGTATCTGTTGCCCAGGGAGGATCGCCGCGAAGAAAACGACGATGGCAGCTCCGATGCGTATCTTTGTGTGTCGGCATCCGCCCCCTGGCCCCGCGCCGAAGGCCCTGAATTGCTGGATCGACTGCCTGCCTTCATGAAGGAGACTACGCCCCAAGGCGCAGAGCGCGTTCGTCCCGACTCAAAGGCCGATCTCCCCGAACCGGTCTTCGTCGATGCTCGCGGGTGGTTCGTTTCCGAGGACGAAGGCACTCCCGCGGCGCTGATTCGCCGCAACTTCTTGTTCTGCCTGGAGCCCTCCTGCGGGGTGGCCTACACCAAGAGTCAGCACTCCGAGCGCCCGAAGCTCGCAACTCTCGGCGTGGACAACCGCAGCACGGCCACGACCATCCTGGCGGTCCGCTCCCTCATCGAATTGCAGGGGGATCGGACCCTCGACAAAAAGGCCCGCAAGCTCCTGAGTTTTACGGACAATCGCCAGGACGCATCGCTCCAAGCCGGGCATTTCAATGATTTCGCCCAAGTCGCCCTCCTGCGTTCGGCGCTGCACAAGGCAACTCACGACAAGGGCACCATCGGCCTGAATCACGGCGAACTGTCCCGCTCCGTCTTCGCCGCGATGCAACTTCGCTTCGATGAATACGCCGCCGATTCCGAGGTGCGTGGCCCGGCAAAGAACGCCACCCACGACGCCCTGCGCCGCGTGATCGACTACTACCTCTATCGCGACTTGCAGCGCGGTTGGCGTGTGACCGCGCCGAACCTCGAAGATTGCGGACTGTTGACGTTTGATTACGAGGGTTTGAAGGGGACGGACGGGCTGCTCGGCGAATCGGAACTGTGGAATTCCGGTTTCTCAGTCCAGGCCGACCGCGACGCCGAACAATTTGTCGCAACCCCAGCATCCCTGCGCGCCTGTCCGGCTGCGCTGCGTGAAGAGATTCTCCGCACCTTGCTCGACGTTTTGCGCCGTGCCCTCGCGGTCAAGGTGGATGTGCTCGATCCACTGAAGCAGCTCGATCTGGTAGAACAAACCAAACCCCGCCTGCTCGAAAACACCGTCTGGTATCTCGATGATGCGCGCGATCTCGCCAAGTCCGTCGTCGCCTACGCGCGCCCGAAGCAGCAACCGGACCGCACCGGTTTTTTTGTCTCTTCCTACGGGGCATTCGGACGCTACGTGAAGCGCGCGCTGGCGTCCTTTGCGCCGAAAGGGCAGAATTTCGGTCGTGCCGAGGTGGACCAGGCTATCGGCTTCCTGCTCCTCGCGCTGAAGCGCTACGGCATTGTCGAGCAGGTGCGCAGCGGGGATGTCGCGGGCTACCAGATCAACGCCGACGCACTCCGTTGGCTGCCAGCCGATGGCGAGATTCGCCCGGTGGATCGCACGCGCCTCCTCGAGGCCGGCGAGGTTCCCCCCGAGGTCAACCGCTACTTCGTGGAGTGCTACCGCCGATTCGTGGATCTCAAATGCGTGCTCGAAGCGCGGGAGCACACAGCGCAAGTCACATCCGAAGATCGCGAGGGACGCGAAGATCGCTTCCGCGACGGCGATCTGCCGCTGCTTTTCTGTTCGCCGACGATGGAGCTGGGCGTCGACATCGCCCAATTAAACCTCGTCAATCTGCGCAACGTCCCGCCGACCCCGGCCAACTATGCGCAGCGCAGCGGCCGCGCCGGTCGCGGCGGCCAGCCGGCCTTGGTCTACACCTACTGCGCCGGCCGCAGCCCACACGACCAATACTACTTCCGCGAGCCCATCAAGATGGTCGCCGGTGTTGTCTCCCCACCCCGCATTGACATCCGCAACCGCGATCTCGTGCGGTCTCACCTTCATGCGATCTGGATGGAAGTGGCGAAGCCCGATCTGGGAAAAACCCTCGCCACTGTGCTCGATCTGGGAGTCGTGGACGCAAAGATTCCGCTTGCGGTCAAGGATGCGGTGGCCCGCGAGCTGAGGAACCCAGCCCACCGCGCAGCGGCGCTGGCGAAATCCAATCTGCTCGTCGCCAGCATCCGCCAGGAACTCTCCACCGCGGGGTGGTTTCACGAGAACTGGACTGGCGAGATTCTCGACCAGATCGAACGCGCCTTCGATGCCGCCTGCGAGCGTTGGCGCAGCTTGTACCGCTCTGCTGTCCGCCAACGGGAACTTCACCACAGAATCATTGGCGATCACTCGCGCCCGGAGATCGAACGCAACCACTCCCGCCGGTTGCGCGCGCAGGCCGAGAGCCAGATCCGCCTCCTCACGGAGGCGGAGGGGATCTTCGAAGGCGACTTTTACTCGTACCGTTACTTCGCCGCCGAAGGCTTCCTGCCCGGTTACAATTTCCCGCGGCTGCCGCTCTCGGCTTATGTGCCGGGGCGCCGCCAGCGCAAAGGACGCGACGAATTCGTCTCCCGCCCGCGTTTCCTCGCCATCTCTGAATTCGGTCCACGTGCCCTGATTTACCACGAGGGGGCGCGCTACCGCGTTTACAAGGTCAACCTCGACTTTGGTTCCGACGATATCGAATCCACGCACGACCTGGTGACCGCGACGATGAAACGCTGCCCGAAATGTGGCTATGCGCACCTCGAACAGGGGAATAACCTCGCCGAGGTGTGCGACCGCTGCGGCACCGCGCTCGACGGCCCCGCCCGGATCGAGAACCTCGTTCAACTGCAAAACGTCAGCCTCAAGCTCGCCCAGCGTATCACCTGCGACGAGGAGGAGCGCCAGCGCGTCGGGTACAATCGTCTCGTCGTACCGGTTTCCCGAGATT
>JACQWL010000605.1 GCA_016209255.1 Verrucomicrobiota bacterium | reverse complement strand
GTAAAGCCACGCCCGGGCGTAGGTCCACCAGCGTTTCGCGGTGACTTCGGAGATCCCGAGGGAGCGCGCGGCTTCCGCATGGTTCAGCCCGGCGAAATAGCGCAGTTTCACCAGCTCCGCCTTCGGCGCGTCGTGGCGCGCGAACTTTTCGAGCGCTTCGTCGATCGCGAGCAGCAGGTCGTCATCGCCGGTCGCAGTGGCGGCGAGTTCGAGGTCGTCAACGTTGAGCCGCTGCTGTCCGCCGCCGTGCCGTTGCGCGCGACGCTTGCGGGCCTGGTCGATCAGGATGCGCCGCATCGCCTCTGCGGCGGCGGCGAAAAAATGCGCGCGGTTTTGCCAAGCCGGCTGCGCGTCGCCGCCAAGCCGCAGCCACGCCTCGTGGACGAGCGCGGTGGGTTGCAGGGTGAGCCCCGGCGCCTCGCCCGCCATCTTGGCCGCGGCGAGCTTGCGCAACTCATCATAGACGAGCGGCAGCAGTTCTTCAGCGGCCGTGGGATCGCCGGCCTTGGCCTTCTCGAGTAGGAGCGTGATTTCGCTCATCGGGGTGGACGACCGCTGTCTTTGGGGAAACGCCGGCAGGATTGCGACCTCCGCCCGCGGGCGCAACGCTGGAATCGAGCGGCGGCCACAGCCGGGGTCAGGCTTTGGGTTTTTCAGTGGCGTGACGCGAGCCCGGAGCTGACGCCGGGCCTACCCTGATTTTGGTTCGATAGCCGGTTCATCGCCCCTTATGCGAGAGCGCCCTCCAACGACGGATCATCACGCCGTCTTCCTCAGCTACGTCCGTGAAGACACGGACGCAGCGCGACGCATCGCCGATGCACCGCGGGCGTTCGGCGTGGAGGTTTGGTTCGACCAGAGCGAGCTGCGCGGCGCGCTGGCAACTCGCCCTCGAGCGGGCGCTGAGACGCATGGGCAAGAGCGCCGCCGACTGCCGGGCCGATCGAAAGTTCGCGCCTTGGAAAGTCGTAGTCGCCGCTCACCTCAAGCAATCGACCCACGCGAGCAACCGTTGGCTCACCGAGCACCTGCAGATGGGCACCCCGGTCGCCGTCAGCCAGTGCGTCAGCGTCTGCCTCATCACCGCAGCGCGGATCAGTCTCTTATCCAGCAGCTCACTGAAAAACTTAAAGCCTCACCCCCTCGGCCTTTTCAGGCCGTGGTCCACCATTGGTAACTGTTGCGCGGCGCGGCCGGTTGTCCGGCCGGCGGCCGGTAAGGCGGTGTCTTACTGTTGGTGATAAAGATGAGCGAACGGAGTCAGATCGAACTCGATGACTCGCTGCTGATCGCCGGTGCGGCAGCGCAGGACGAGGCGGCGCAGCTCGGGCGTGACCGGGAAAAACAAACTTCCGGCGGCAGTCTGTCCGGGTTCGATCTCGGTCGGGAGCGCGAGCCGGCGGCGATGGAACTCCGCCTCGATGCCGTGCCGGCCTTTTTCATCCGCCACGGCGCTAGCGAGAACATAGAGGGGAAGACCAACCGCGGCCGCGCCGTAAACAATGGCCGGACCCTTCAGGCCGATACTTCCGTAAACCGTGCTCGTGCCGGCGAGCGCAATGCTGGTCGGAACGACGTAGCCCGGCGGAATCCGGCCGGCGATGGACGCGCGCGGTCTCACGGCAAGACCGCCGCGACCCAGTTCTTCGAGCGCCCACGGGTCGCGGCCGGGCGAATGTGCGTAACCGTGCCCGCCCTCGAGAGTCGCGCCTTCTACCCGCAACGGCAACCTGCCTTCATTCGCGATCGAGATTACGATCTCATCCCAAAAGGCTTCGTGCTTCCAAGAGCCCGGGCCCTTGGGATCGATGAGGGTGTGGAGCGTGGCCGAGGCCGATGCGCGCCTGCTGGTGAGATTGAGCGGCACCACGTCGGACGTGTCTTTCCGGGCGAGCTGATGTTGAGTCGACGCGCAGCCGGAGGCGGCGAGCGCGAGCAGAAGCCTCCACGAAACGTCGGGAACCGATCGGCGGCCGTCGTGGCGGGAGAGGGAAGGTGGCGCATTCATGGGTTTTCCCGTAATGCGAAATCGCGGGATCGAACGGATCGTTCGACGTGGTCTCCTGGCAGCCCACACGCAAGAGAGCTGGCTGATGGGCATGCCTGCGCGGGGGACGAAACGGATCCAGGAAGCAGGGTGAGGGGGGAGACGGAACTTCGACAGGGTACGACGGCGGATTACGGGACGGCCGCAACACACGCGGCACGAGGCGGCGGAATCTCTTGCGCGCCGCGATCCGATGTGGAGCGAAATTCCGCATGGGATCACACGATCAATCCGTTTCGACGACGGAACGGAAGTCAATTGGGCCGGGGCAAGCCAGTCGTGGGCGGCGGTGCGGCCCGGGACACCCGTGAAAATCGATTACGAAATCCAGGGTGACGGGGGTGTGCTCGCGAAGAGGATCGCCGTGGGGCAGTCCGTCGGATTCTGTTCGTGTGGCCCGGATTGCCGTTGTCCGCCGAGCCGGGGCTGCCGGGTCATACGGGTCAGTAGTGACCGGCCCGGATTGTGACAATCCCCATAGGCGGATAGTCAGACGAACTCTCCCGCGAAGCGTGCTCTTTTGACTTCGGTTCGCAGCGCAGGGGTTGAACCGCACGGAGCGCGCTGGGAAACACACCTCGCGTACGCCCTATCCCGCATTCTTCACACTCTGGTTGGTTTTCACGCTTGGCCGACGATGGACCTGGCGGTGTTTCTGCGTTTTCTGCGTGTTCTTGCGTGTGTTCACGGG
>JACQWL010000599.1 GCA_016209255.1 Verrucomicrobiota bacterium | reverse complement strand
GCACCAGGCTGCTAGACGGGCTGGTAGGAAACCGGATTTTCATGGGGTCGGGCCGGGCAGGGGTTAAAGGGAGGGGACAAGAAAAACCAAGGCAACCCCCGTAGTCCCCCAAGGCAAGAGAAGGCCGCATTACCACCTTGCGGCGTAAACCGTGGAACAACGGCGGTCCGAGGCAGAAGTTCAAAAAATCGGCCGGCACCAAACGCGTCCGGTTTCAAATAGTTCAATCTCGACCGAGGATGATCGCGTGGAAAAGCGCGAAAAAGATCCGGAAGACCCGACATGATCGGCGGGGGCCCGGGCCGGGCCTGCGGTTTAATCGTGAAGGCCAGTCACGCACCCGAGCGCAGCGGCATCGGCGGCATGGTGTCGCCCTTCTCGTAGTCGGCCAGCACCGAGAAGCGAAAGGTCGTGCCTTCGCCGGGCTTGCTGTCGACGGAGATCGATCCGCCCATCAGCTCGCAGAGCCGCTTCGAAATGATCAAGCCGAGCCCCGTGCCGCTGCGGCGGCGCTCGGACGCCGGGTCGAGCTGGCTGAACGGTTTGAACAGCCGGGAGATCTTGTCCGCCGGAATGCCAACGCCCGTGTCGGTGACCGCGAAGAAGAGCCGGAGTTCGCGGCGGGTATCGCGCAGGCTCACCGGTTCGCCGCGCACGCACGACACCTGAACCGTGATGCCGCCGCGCTCGGTGAACTTGAGCGCGTTGCTGATCAGGTTCGTGAGAATCTGACGCAGCCGGGCCTCGTCGCTGTTCACGATCGCCGGCACATCGGGATCGAGCGTCGCCGTCAACGTGAGGGCGGCGGCGCGGGCCTTGGGCTGGAAGAAGGCGATGACATCCTCGACGCTCCGGTGCAGACCGAAGGGCGTGGACTCGATGTCGATCTTGCCGGCTTCGATCTTGGACAGATCGAGAATGTCGGCGATGAGTTTCTCGAGCGCCTGCCCGCTGGATTTGATGATCGCGACCTGCTCGCGCTGCTCGGGCGAGAGCGGCGAATCGGCGAGAATCTGCGCGAAACCGATGACGCCATTGATCGGGGTGCGAATCTCGTGGCTCACCACCGCCAGAAACTCGCTCTTGGCGCGATCCGCCGCCTCCGCGGCCTCCTTGGCGTGCAGCAGCGCGGCCTCGGCCTCCTTGCTGATCGTGATGTCGTGTCCGACCGCCTGATACTCGAGAGTGTTGCCCGAATCGTCCTTGATCGGGCGCTGGGTCCACATCAGCCAGCGGCGGCGGTCGTCGGGAAACTGCATCTCGCGCTCAAACGTATAGGGTTCGTCGGCGATCGCCCCGCCCGGGATGAAGAACGGGAAGGGCTGCCCGACGAGCTCGTTGCGCTTGCGCCCGAAGGCGCGGGCGCCGGCGCTGTTGACGAAGGTCAGCCGGCCGTCGAGCCGGTAGCGGCAGATCAAATCGACCTGATCCTCGACGATGCCACGGTAGCTCGCCTCGGTCTTCTGCAAGGCCTGCGCCATGCGCTCGATATTGCGGGCCAGGGCGATGATTTCGTCGTGATCGGGCCCGCCACTGCCGTCCGCATCTGCCTCGGGCACCGTGGTGCGCAGCGATTTCAGGCGCTGCATCAAGGTGCGGTCCCAGACGTAGCCGGCCAGCACGAGCAAGACGCAGCCGATGATCGCAAAGCCGAGGACATAATACGTGGAGCCCAGGCGATCGCGAAGTTCCGCGTCGTTGTTGACGGCGACGATCACGGCGACCCCCGCAACCACGAGACTGAAGGCGAGCGCGAGGATGAAAAAGGTCTTGCGTTGGGAATTGTCAGCCATTTCGCCCCCTAGCACTGAAGTGCACCGCCACCGAAGTCTAATGAAAAAGCGCCGCGCTACGGTTCCGGACGCAGCGTGTGCAAGGCGGCAAGCCGGCGCAAAGGCGGCACCGCGCGCGCGACCGCCGCCACGACTGCGACGGTGCCGATGCCGCCCCACACCACGGCCGCCACCGGTCCGATCATCGCCGACATCAACCCCGCGCGCAATGCGCCGATCTCATTCGATGAGCCGATGAAAATCTGGTTCACCGCCGTCACCCGGCCGCGCAACGCGTCGGGCGTGAGCAGCTGCACGAGCGACTGCCGCACGACAACACTGACGTTGTCAAAGGCGCCGGTGAAGAAAAGCGCGACGAGCGAGAGCCAGAACCAACGCGAAACGCCAAACACGACAATGGCCGCGCCAAATCCCGCCACGGACCACAAGAGCGCGCGCCCCGGTTGGGGCATCGGCGGGCGATGCGCAATCCACATGGCCATGGTGAACGCGCCGATCGACGGTGCGGCGCGCAGCCAGCCAAACCCGATCGGGCCGACGTGCAGGATCTGGTCGGCATACACCGGCAGCAGCGCGGTGGCGCCGCCGAGCAGGACCGCGAACAGATCCAGGCTGCTGGCGCCAAGGATCACCTTTTTGCGCCAGATGAATTCGGCGCCGGCCAGCATGTCGCGCCACGTCCGTCGCAGGGCCGACCGCTGCGGGGCCTGGAAATAGGTGACCCGGCCCAAGGCCAGCAGGAACAGGAGCTCCAGCGCAGCGCCCAGCGCGTACACCGCGGGAATGTCGACCAGCGCGACCAGGAATCCTCCGAGGGCGGGGCCGGCGACGGTGGCGATTTCAAACGTGCTCGTGTTCCAGGTGATCGCGTTGCTCAGGGTGGCGTTGGGCACGAGGAGCGGGGTGATGCTCGAGCGCGCCGGCCAGATGAGGATCCGCGCGCTGGCGTGCGCGCCCAGGAGCAGGAAAACCAGGGGCAGCGCGGGCTCGTCGAAACGCAGCGTCGCGGGCTCGGCGTGATGTTCGAAGAGCAGCGCGAGGCTGCGCAGCGAGGCGTTGATCCAGCGAAGGGGCGCCAGCGCGGGAACGGCGGCGTGCCAGTACGAAACCGCGGCCAGCGCGAGGCTGACGACCGCGGTGGCTGCGGTGCCGGCCGCAATCAACCGGCGGCGATCGTGGCGGTCGGCGATCGCTCCGGCCGGCAGGGACAGCGCCAGCAGCGGCAGCACGTTCACCAGGCCCACCAGCCCCAGTGCCGTGGACGAGTGCGTCCACTGATAAACCTGCCAGATCGCGACGGCCGTCACTGCCTGTCGCCCGATCAGGGCGACAAAGCTGCCGGCCAGGTAGTCCCGAAAATTGCGCACGCGCAGCGCGGCGTACGGATCGTGCGGAGGCATGGCGTCGGACGAATCGGGCATCGACCGCGCAGCGACTCACAAATCTCCTCCGCTGGCGAGATGGTTTGGCGACGGACCGGCCCGGGCCCGAAGCGGCCCGCGTTTTTCGCTCGTAGTCCCGTCTTTTGGCGGGAGGTTTGTTTGCCGCCCGGGTCAAGCCGGGACCACGAACCTTTTCAATTCATGCCTGCACCGCTTCGCCTCGTGTTTCTCGGTTCGGATCCGATCGCGCTGCCCTTGCTCGATTGGCTGGCCGGCGAGGCTTCCCGGACAGGGCACGGGGGCGGCGCGGCGGAGGTTGCGGGGGTGTTCACCCAGCCGGACCGGGCGGTCGGACGCGGTCAGCACGTGCAGCCAAACGCGATTAAGACCTGGGCGCTGGCGCGCGGTCTTCCGGTCTGGCAGCCGGAAAAGCTCACGGAGGACGTCCGCGGCCGGCTGGCCGCATTGAACGCCGACCTGGCGCTCGTCATGGCGTATGGCCACATCTTGCGTAACGACTTCATTGCCACCCCCCGGCTCGGCACGCTCAACCTGCACACGTCCCTGCTGCCAAAATATCGCGGCGCGTCGCCGATTCAGACCGCCATCGCCCAAGGGGAGCGGGAGACCGGCGTGACGTTGATGCGCATTGTGCGGCGGCTCGATGCCGGACCGATCGCCGATGTGGAGCGCGTTGCGATCGCGCCGCTCGACACCGCGGCCGAGGTCGAGGCCAGGCTGGCCGCCGCGTCCGTGCCGTTGGTGTCGCGCGCATTGCCCCGACTGGCCGCCGGCACGCTGGTGTTTTCGCCGCAGGATGATGGCGCCGCCACCTATTGCCGGAAACTCGCGAAAGAGGACGGCGCGATCGACTTCCATTCCCCCGCCGCCGTTCTCGCTGCGCGGATCAACGGCCTGTTCCCCTGGCCGTCGTGCGCGATGGAACTCAACGGGCAACTGGTCAGACTTGGGCTCGCCGACGCCGTGGCGCATTCTGCCGCACTCCACCTCCCGGGTGAAACCGCGACCGAGCCGGGGCGGGTCCTCGGGGCGGATGCCGATGGGCTGCTGGTCGCGACGGGCGAGGGCGTGTTGCGCCTGCGCCGGCTGCAGCGGCCGGGCGGAAAGCTCCTGCGGGCTTCGGACTTCCTGCGTGGCTTCGCGATCGCTGCCGGCACGCAGATCCCATCGCGGCCAATGTCGCCGCTGGTGACGACGCAGCGGTGACCGGCGCGGCGCGGCGCAGTGCGGCGATTAACGCCCGGTGCTCTTGCGTCGCAAACCCGGAGACGCCAGGGCCCTCAATTTCTCCCGCGCCTCGTCCGGCAGGGGGATCTTGCTGACGGGCAGATAGGTGAGAATCACGATCCGCTGATCGCTGACGGGCACCTGCACGCGCGCACGGGTGACCGCGCGCGTGCCTTCTATTTTCACCTCGTAATCGCGAATGAGCCCGCTGCGCAGGTTCATGGTCACCGCCACCTCGGAGGCCGGAGCCGCATCCTCCGCGGCTGATTTCGAAGAACCCTCGGGTCGAATCCGGCGCTGGACGACATAGCTATCGCCTGAAACGAAAAAGTCGCCGGTCGATTTGAGAAACGGCACGAGTTCCTGGTCGGGCCGGCGCACGTCCGGCCGATCAGCGCGGCGCAGCCAAAGAAAGCGCGGCGTCGGCCCGCCACCCCCCATCCGTTCCTCCGCCTGGGCGGTCAGGATCTCCTGGTTGGTCATCCAGCCTTCGGGCGTCTTCGTAATCATGCCGCCATCGGCGGTGATGACGGTGTCGAGCCGCAATCCGTCCGACCATTCGCGCTGGATCAGCGTGTCGCCGTTGAGGTCGATGCTGCCCTTGAGGTGGGGCGACAGGTTTTGCTGGACGGTGGTGATCGTGCCGCGACGCGTCTCCAATTGTTGTGCGACCGGCCCAGGGTCGGCGTTGATCACTTCCCACGAGTAACTTTTTTGGTCGCGGAGAAATTCCAGCGCCTTGGCGAGCGCCGGGGGCGGCGCCGCCGCGGCCACCGGGGCGGACGCGAGGGCGAGGCAGAGAAGGCGGGTGAAGGTTCCCATGGCAGCGGAGCGCGCGCGATGCGAAGTCGCGCACAGCGTCATTTTCACCACTGTAATCCAAACGTCAATTCCGCGCACGCATCGCGCCTCCGCCACAAGCCGCTTGTTTTCGGGGACGCTTTCCGCAAGCTGCAGCACCATGTGGAAATGTCTGTCCCTGGGCTGCGCGCTTGCCGCCACCGCGCTCGCCCAAAACCCGCCGTCGCAACTCGAGCTGGCCAATCTGCGCGAGGACGTGCGCGGCCTGATTCAGCGGGTGGGGGAGCTGACCCTGCGGCTCGAGCAGCTCGAGCGGGAGAACGCCGATTTGCGGGCGCGGACCAAGGCGGCGGACAAGTCCTACGCCTCGCTGGCGCAGTTGAACGAGGCGATCGCCGATCTGAATCGCAACATCCGGACCGCCGTCGCGGCGTCGAAAACCGAGACGCTGCAGCAGGTGGCGGCGCAACTGGAGAAACTCGCGAAACAAACCAATGCCGCGCTGGATTCCCTGGCGAAAGCCCAGGCGTCGCGGCCGGCGGTGCAGGCATCTTTCGCGGATAATTATTCGAAGGAGGGCGTGAGCTACACGGTGCAAAAAGGCGATACGATTGCCGTCATCGCCAAGAAGACCGGCGCGAAGCAGCAGGATATCATCAACGCCAACAAGATTGCCGATCCGTCGCATATAACGATCGGACAAACCCTCTTCATTCCCGGAGGCAAATAAAAATGTCCGCTGCACCCAAATCCCGTCTCGGCCGTGGACTCGGCGGCCTGATCGCCGCCGCGAAGCCCGCCATTCCCGCCGTCGATCACGCGCCGGTTCGCGCCGGCACGGCCGCCACGGCGCCCACCGCACCGGCCGCGGCCGGCGTGGCCGTCGTCGGGGTCCCGGGTTATCTCGAGATCCCCGTGCACCTGATTGAGCCCAGCCCCTACCAGGTGCGCCGTGAAATCACGGGGGAGCAGCTCAACGAACTTGCCGACAGCATCCGTTCGGAAGGGTTGCTCCAGCCGATCGTGGTGCGGAAGATCGGCGAACGGTTTCAGCTCATCGCAGGCGAGCGTCGCTGGCGCGCGTTTCAGCTGCTGAAGATAAAATCGATCCCCGCCCGCGTGGTCGAGGCGAGCAACGCGTCGTCCGCCGCGCTCGGTTTGATCGAGAACCTGCAACGCGAGGGGCTGAACCCGATCGAGGAGGCTCATGGTTACGCCAGCTTGATTCGGGATTTCGACCTGACGCAGGAGAGCGCCGCCGAGCGAGTCGGCAAGGGACGCGCGAGCGTGGCCAACGCTCTCCGCCTCCTGTCCCTCGACGCCGATCTGCAGGGGTTCGTGGCGAAAAACCTGTTGAGCGTCGGCCACGCCAAGGTGCTGCTCGGCATCGAGGACGCGGCGCAGCGATCGCTGCTCGGCCGGCGGATCATCGAGGAAGGCCTGAGCGTGCGCGTGACGGAGAAGCTTTCCCTTTCGCTGGCGGCCAAGCCCGCCGCCGGGCGCGCCCGCGCGCGAGCGCCGAAGTCCGGGGTGTCGAGCCAGGATGCAGCCGCGGTTGCCGGGATCGAAAGAAGGCTGACTTCGCATCTCGGTGCGCGGGTGGCTGTTTTGCACACCCCAAGAAAGGGCCGGATCGTCATCGAGTACCGCGGCAACGAGGATTTGCAGCGGCTGCTGGAAAAGCTCGGGATCGAGGCGTGATTTTCCGCCGCCAGCGGAAGGCTCATCCGGTTTTTTCGACGCAAAAACCCCGCAATTGACAAACGCCGCGGGCCTCTGCACTTCTGACCCTTTCACATGAGCATCCTCCTCGGAATTCTCACCGTCATCCTCATCTTTGTCTCGCTGTTCATCGTCCTGGTCGTTCTCGCCCAGAAGTCCAAGGACGGCGGCATGGGCGCGGCCCTGGGCGGCGGCGCGGCGGAGGCGGCCTTTGGGGCCGACACCACCAACGTGCTGAGCAAGTCCACGATCTACGCCTCGATTATCTTCTTCGTGCTGGCCTTCACGCTTTATCTGGGCCGCATCTACGAGCGCAAACACGCCAGTGCCGCGAGGGGCAACGCGCTCCCGACGATCGCCGTTCCGGCGGCCCCGCCGGCGACGCCCGCCACGGCGACCGCACCGATTACGGTCCCCGCCACGACCGCTGCTCCCGGAGCTGCAGTCCCCGCCGCCACCACCACCGCGCCCGCAGCGCCGACACCGGCGGCCACCCCGCCCGCCGCTCCCCCTGCACCCGAAGGGGCGAAGAAGTCGTAGATTCCCGGTCGCGTTCCGACTCCCGCCGTGCGAGGTGACCGAGGGCGCCGGCCGACCGACGCCCCTCCGTCGAACTGCATCGTGCCGGCTGAGAGCGCTCTCGTCGTTCGATGAGTCCTCGATTCCAAGTCCGACCAACCGTCCGGCGCCTGTCTTTTGCTTTCGCAATTCTGACCACCGCGTCGGTGGCCGCGCCAGCGGCGAGTTCGCCCCCGGAGCTGTCCCAGATCGGCAAACCTGACGCTGTCGAGGCGGCGCGCATCCTCGATCAGTTTCGCCGCTCGGGCATCGCCGGCGAATATTACCTCGAATTCGAGCTGCGCGCCCTGCCGCGCCGGGGCGAAGAACGCGTGTTCAACGGACGCCTGTGGGGCGGACGGAATGAGCAGGGCGCCATCAACCGGATCGAAGTCGTGGACGGCGACGGCCGGAAGCACCGGCTCCTCGTGCAGAATGGCGCGCACGCAGCGGTCTGGCGTCTGGCCGAGGCTCGCGTCTCGCCGCTCGGGATCGCTGCGCTTTTTGCACCGGTGATTCCCGGTGTCGAGGTTACGGCGTTCGATCTGCAGATGCCCTTCCTCTACTGGCCCGATGCGGTGCTGCAGAGCATCAACCGGATTCTCGGCCGCCCCGCGCACGCGTTCTTGTTCCGGCCCCCCGCCGGTTTTGCGGCGGAGCACCCGGAAGTTGCGGCCGCGCGGGCGTTTCTCGACACGCAGTTCAACGCGCTCCTGCGAACCGAGCTCATCGGCCGCGATGGCAAGATACTTAAGACGTTTTCGCTCGTGAGCCTGAAGACCGTCGACAAACAGCCCGTGCCAAAGTCGGTCGATTTCCTCAACGGCATCACCCGCGACAAGACGCGTCTCCAAGTCAGAGGGATCGCGCTCAACCTCGATCTCGCTCCGTCGTTGTTCGAGCCGGCCGCGCTGGCGGAAGAGATTGGGCCGCCCGCCGTGGCGAAGATGCTGCGGCTCGATCCATGACGCGCCCCGTTCGCCCCCGCGCCGTCGTGTTCGATCTCGACGGCACCCTCGTCGACAGCCTGCCACTCGTGTTGCGATCGATCGCGCACGCGATCGAGCCCTTTGGTCCGCCCCGCCCGACGATGGAGATCTTCTCCCGCCTCGGGGGTCCACCGGAACGTTTCCTGCCGGCGCTGCTCGACGATCTGCGGAACGTGCCGGCGGCGTTGCAGCGGATGGACGCTTTTCATCGCGCCAACGCGCACCTGATCGAGCCGTTCGATGGCGCAAACCTCCTGCTCGAGCGGCTGCGCGCCGGAGGCGTGCAGCTGGCGATTTGGACGGGTCGCGATCGCGAATCGTGCGAGCGTTTGATGAACGCGCACCACCTCGACGGTTTTTTCGGCGCGGTCATTTGCGGCGACGATCTGCCGACCCACAAACCCGACCCCGAGGGCCTGCGCGAACTCATGCGCCGACTCGGCGTGAGTGCGCCGGAGACGCTCTTTGTCGGCGATGCGGACGTCGACGTGCTCGGTGGGGTCGCCTGCGGGGTCGACACGTTGCTGATCCGTCACGGGCGGGCGGTGGAGGCGCCCATCTGTGCGCAGTCCTGGCGGACGGTCGGATCGCCGTTCGAGGCGTATGAGCTGGTGCTGCGCTGCCTCGAGTAGACGGGGTGGAGGGGCGATGCGGCGCCATGCCCGTCGATCCGTCGTGCGAAAAGAATACTGCAATCGCGAAAAAATTTCGTTGCCGACGCGGCTCTGACGGTGCCTGCTGTGCGCGTTCCAACTTTCACCCCTTCACCTATATGGCCAAATCTTCCCGCAAGCCGTCTGCTCCCCTCACGTTCGATTTGCCGGTGTCGTTGATCGCCCGAATTGAGACCTGCCGCCGCGGCCATGGTTTCAGGACGGCGAGCGAGGTGGTGCGCGCGGCAATTTCCGGATTCGATTTTGAGGACTGCGAGCCCGCGCGCGATCCGCACCGCCAGATCTCCGTGCGCATCACGCCGGAGCAACGTTCGGTTCTGAAGCGTTACGCGCGGCAGAAGGACGCCAGCGTGGGCGAGCTGCTGCGTCTGGCGCTTGAAGCGTTGCCCGCGAGGCCGGCGGGGAAAAGGAAGTAGGCCGGCGCGCCTGGGCGCACGCCGGTCGGACGCCCGCACGCGCGTTGCCCGACGCGCAGTCGGAAGGCACGGACACGAGGCTTCCGTCGTCGGACGCGTCTGGCGTCCCCGGGGAAGTTCGGCGCTCATGAAGCGCCGCTACAGGATGACCCACTGCTCCGCAGCACCCGGGCTTGCTTTTCCCCATGGGCGACCTTTTGGTCAGGCTGTTTGTCCATGAGCAACACTCCCGCGCCACTGTCCACCTGGGCCCGCAACATTTCGCCCTCGCCGACGCTCGCCGTCGACGGCAAGGCCAAGGCCCTGCAAGCAGCCGGTGAAGACGTTTGCGGTTTCGCCGCCGGCGAGCCCGACTTCGACACCCCCGATCACATCAAGGAAGCGTGCATCGTCGCGCTCAGGGCCGGCAAAACGAAATACGCGCCGACTCCGGGCATCGAGCCGCTTCGCCAGGCAATCGTCGAGCGCTACGGCGCGGAGTACGGACTCAAGGCTACCACCGCCCAGGTGATCGTTTCGCCCGGCGGCAAGTTCAGCTGCTATCTGGGCGTGCTTGCCACCTGCTCGCCCGGCGACGAGGTGATTATTCCCGCGCCCTATTGGGTCAGCTATCCGGAGATGGTGAAACTTGCCGGTGCGACCCCGATCTTCGTGCTCGCCGATGACAAGACCGGCTTTCGGCTCACGCCGGCGATGGTCGAGGCCGCGATTACACCGCGGACCCGGCTGCTGATTCTCAATTCGCCGTCGAACCCGACGGGCGCCGTTTATTCCCGGGTGGAACTCGAAGCGATCGTCGCCGTCGCGCTGAAGCACAACCTCTACATCCTCTCGGACGAGATGTATGAGCACCTCGTTTACGATGCGGCGAAACCCACGTGCGTCGCGACGCTGAGCAAGGAGGCCGAAGTGCGCACGATCACGGTCGCGGGTTTCTCGAAGACGTACGCGATGACCGGCTGGCGCATCGGCACGACGCTCGCCCCGCTCCCGATCGCGAAGGCGATTTCGGAACTGCAGAGCCAGATGACGTCGAACGTGGCGACGTTCGCGCAATACGGCGCGCTCGCGGCCCTGAAGGAAAAAGAGAAAACCGCCGCCGCCGTGAAGACGATGCTGACCGCCTTCGATCGCCGGCGGAAGCTCTTGCACGCGGCACTGAACCGGATCCCCGGCATTTCCTGCCTGCTCGCCGAGGGCGCGTTTTATCTCTTCCCCAACGTCTCGAGTTTCGGGCTGAAGGACCTGGAATTCTGCAATCGCCTGCTCGATCAGGAAAAGGTCGCGGCGGTCCCGGGCAGCGCGTTCGGCGCCGAGGGCTATCTCCGGCTCAGCTACGCGACGAGCGACGAGATCATCCAGAAGGGTGTCACCCGCCTCGCGAGGTTCTGCGCGACGTTGGGGAAATAGTTCCGGGATTGTTGGTTGAAAGTCGAAAAGGTCAGCGCCGCAGCGGGATCAGCGCGCGCAGCCGGGGCTCGCGCAAATACAGCCCTCCCCAGACCAGCACACCGAGAATGACCTGGCCATAGAAGGGATCGCCCACGCGCACATGGGTCGCGGTGGCGCCGCCCAGGTAGCCGGTCAGCAGGATCGCGCCCAAAATGGAAGTGCGCGGAACAACATAGACGATGGTGCAGGCGAGTTCGAGAATTCCGAGACCGAGCGCGAGGCTCACGGGATACCCCAACTGGGCGAAGCCCTCGGCGAGGCCCGGCGGTTTCGCCAGTTTCATGACACCGCTGAAGGCCAGCACCAGTACCGGCACGGTGCTCATGATGCGTCCGGTCCAGAGCATCTTCTTCGAGACGGGAGTGGGTTGAGGTTCAGTTGGCATGGGTGGTTCCTTTGGCTGTTACTCTATTTGCGAATTGTCATTGGACACGGGTATTAACGCGACGTGAGGGGACAACGCAGTTAACCACGCGGTTAAACAAGAACTGGCGACGATCGGTCAAGCGTTCAGGTGCGATGGGTCGCTTTTCAAACGTCAGGGGTCACCAAGGTTCTTGATCGCGCTCCGCATTGTTGTCGCCTGCGCCTTTGCCGGAAAGCCGGTCGATGATGTGGTGCATCAGTTCGCCTTCCAGGTGCACGTCGATCCACGGAAGCTCGGATTCGTCGAAGTCGATATCGTCTGCCTGCCCCGCCTCGGTGCTCCGCCAGATGGCGCGCTTTTGGACCACGGTCCATTGTTGCAGACATTCGCTCAACATCCGCTCGATTGGTTCGAGGAACCGGGCGTCGCAGGTGCCGTGCCGGGCGAACTCCTGCTCGGCCGCCGCGACCACATCCACGGCCTGGCCGGGCAGGATGATGCGGCCGGCCTTTTCAAGCACGTCGGTGACGGCGTCATGGTAATTCATGAAATCGCCGCCGCCGGCCTGCGTCGCCACTCTCATGAACGCCAAGATTCGCACCGGGGCGCAAACCGCAAGCGCCGGATTACTCCGCGGAGGATCGAGGGCGAAGCGGAAAAGTGCGTGCCGTTTCGGCCGGCTCAAGGCCCCGAGACATCTGGCGAGGGGCTTCGCCTGATCGGCGCAGCGCGAAGCAATGGCATGTGGATTCGGGATCCGGATTAGCGGAGATAAGCGAAGCTTGCCCGCCTGCGGCGGCGCCGATGGCGGCACGGATGTCGCCGTTGAACGCGCCGCTGAAAATAGCTGGCGGACGGAGGGCGTGAAGACAGCATCTGCGACCATGAAAAGGATTTTGGTCCCTGGCGTTCGGGAGGAGGTCGAGTATCTCTGCGATGTGAGCGGAAAGCCGGCGGTGGCGAGCCTGACTTTGAAATTCGGCTACCCGTCTGACCATGACGGTCAGATGCTCGAGGCGGACCTCGGCAACGAAGTCGCCAACGATATTCTGGCGTTGCTCCAGTCGAAGTATCCCCAGCTCAAGCTCGTCGATTATTTCCCGTAGAGAAACCCAACCGTAAGGCGCCGTGAAGATCACAAGCGGATTGACGAAGACCCGGCTCAAGCGTCGAGCTGCGCGGGCGGCGGCCGAAGCGCGGCCTGCCTTACAGCGCGTTTCCGTGGGAGCTGCCGCGCAAGAAACTGAAGGCCTTTCCGGTGCTGTTGGAATACGACCGCCGCGGTAGATTTGTCGGTGTCACGATTTTCAAGCCCAGGCGTTCGGCCGCGACGCGGCGACCGCAGAGGTTGAACCGCTAATCCCTGGTCGCCTTCGGCGCCGCCCAGGCGGGTAAACTTCGCTAATTCTCTGAATCAAGGGTGAAGCGGAAAATGCATGCTTCGCCGAATCGGCGAAGCGCGGAGTGAGGGCATGTGAATTCGGCGATTCTGATTAGCGGAGATAAGCGAAGATTAGCGGTTAACTGGTCTGATAGTTGTGTCCGCGTGCGCGGCTCATCACGGTCCGATGACGATTTCCGGCGCTACCGCCGCTGCCGCCATCGGGCGATTCCGCTCGTGATTCCGGAGCGGGCGTAGCTGCCAGGAGATTCGACATCAATTTCCGCAGCTTGACCCCGTACTGCCGCCCGGCGAGAGTTCGCACCTTTCAACTTCGGCTCTTCCCGTTGGCTCGAAAAATTTTCTTACCAGCCAATCTTCCTACCCAAGAACAGGGCAGCGGGGGGTAGGAAGATTGGATGACAGGAAAATTACCGGAGCTGATCTGGGAACAGAGATTGGACCGGCGCTTCCGCCGTGCCGAAATCCGTCGGAGCAGGCAAAGTGGGTCGAGCAGGCTCCGGGCGGCTGAAAGGAAACCAGCGGAGGTGTTTTTCCACTTTACACCAAACCCCATTCGGTTCGTTTCCCGTCGGATCGTTCGGCTCCTGCATGTTTGAGTCGATCGGAGTGAAAGAATAGCAACCTGACCCCATCGTTTGGCTCCAGGTCGCCACAGACCCCAAGCCCCAAAGCCCCGTCCGATGCCACTTGCTGTCTGCGGGCGGCCCGTCTACATCGAAGAGCAGTTGAATACTCTCACCCATGAGGAGACGCGCTTGCGAAAACGCATTGAAGCAAAGGAAGCATGAAAACCCTGATTGCAGTACTCCTGCTAGCGCTGCCGCTGATCGCCGCCGAAAGATCCGATCTCACCCTGAATGATGGCGCATGCTGAGGGCGGCGCGGATCGTGACCGTTGGAAACCGCGACGTGACGATCATTCATGCCGGCGGCGCGCTCAATACACCCATGGATAATGTGCCGGCCGAAACACTCGCACGCGCCGTGGTCGCACTTACCAATGAGGCAAAACAGCGCGAAGAAGAACTCGCAGAGGCGCGCCGGAATGCCGCCGCCGCAATCGCACGGTCGGATAAGCAGAAGCTGGCAGAGCAAGGATCGAGTCTGAGAACCGAAGTCAATAAGGTGCTGGATGCGGTCACGATCGATGCCTCGATCAAGGTGATCCAAGTGCTCCCTGACGGTGTACTGGCGACCGGTTCGGGTAAGCGGGGAAAACCGATCTCCATTCCTACGAAACATCGCCAGATGGTCCAGGGCACGGGGCTCGATGCTCACAAAAAGGTTTTACGCGAATGGACCACCTGGGAGACTGAGCGGGAGCCCGTCCATCTTGGAGAAAACTTTTTTGTGCGCATGAACACGGCGGGACTGGTTGACGGTGCGACTCTCAAAATAGCGATTTGGCCGTTTTGCGGCGCGGAGGAGGGCATCGGCCATGTCGCTCGGGGTGACGGCGACCTCGATGCCGCATTCTTTGAAGTCGGCGATTTTCGCGGCGGCCGTGTCCTCGGCGCCGCCGGTGAAGGCACAGGAGTCAGGCGGCAGCATTGGATTTGCTCCAACGTAGGGCGGCGGCGCGGAAGGCGGCTTCGTGCTCGGGCCAGTCGTGGAGAACCGCGGGGTCGAAATCGGCGCCGGTCGGCCAGACCACCGTGTGAACCTCGGGATCGAGACTTGCTTGGGCAAAGAGCGCGGGGTCGCGGAGCGGACCGAAGAGTTCGCCTTTCAGAATCGGCTCGAAATCGATGGTGCGCGACAGCCCGTCGTCGAAGCACAGATTCAGCGTGTAACGCGCTACAATCCCGAATGAGGCGATGCGGTGAATCTTATGTTTCATGGGTTTGACTATTGCAGGGGAGAAATCGGAGCGGGCTTTCGGCCATCCTGAAGGAGCTGCCAGTCTGCCATCAGTTCTGTTTGGTGCAACTCTGCCCAGGCTTCAACCAATCGTTGCTGCCGTTGCGGAATCGACCCCGCGAGAGACGCAACCGGCGAGATTGAAAACACCGCCACCTGCTCCTGATAGTAGGCGTGAAAATGCGCGAGGTGGTGCCGCTCGGAGGGTTCGGCATACATCCGGATGATGACCCCGTAAAATCGCGAGAGTTCTGGCATGCCCTTGAAGAGTTTTCGAATCGGGCGCAGCAAAGCGCGTTGAGGTCAACGCGCTCCACCTCACGACAACGTCACACCCTTCGCCTTCGCCGCGCGGAGGAGGGCATCGGCCATGTCGCTCGGGGTGACGGCGACCTCGATGCCGCATTCTTTGAAGACGGCGATTTTCGCGGCGGCGGTGTCCTCGGCGCCGCCGACGATCGCGCCGGCGTGGCCCATGCGGCGGCCGGCCGGCGCGGTGGCTCCGGCGATGAAACCGGCGACGGGTTTCTGGCAGTTGGCCTTGATCCAGCGTGCGGCCTCGACCTCGGCGTTGCCACCGATTTCGCCAATAAGGATGATGCCGTGTGTGTCGGAGTCGGCGTTGAAGAGTTTGATCACATCGAGGTGCGAGGTGCCGTTGACGGGGTCGCCGCCGATGCCGACGGTTGTGCTCTGGCCAATGCCCTTGGTCGTGAGCTGAAAGACCGCCTCGTAGGTGAGGGTGCCGGAGCGCGAGACGACGCCGACGTGCCCCTTCTTGTTGATATAACCGGGGGCGATGCCGATGCGACAGCCGCCATGGGAATCCGTGCCGGCCCCGGGGCAAACCATGCCGGGACAGTTGGGACCGACGAGACGCGTCTTCCGGCCTTGCATCGCGCGCTTCACGCGGACCATGTCGCGAATCGGAATGCCCTCGGTGATCGCGACGGCGAGGTCGAGACGGGCGTCGACGCACTCGAGGATGGCGTCGGCGGCGAACGGCGGCGGCACGAAGATCGCCGAGACCGTGGCGCCCGTGGCTTGGGCGGCGTCGGCGACGGAGTTGAAGATCGGGACGCGGTGCGCGCCGTGTTCGAAGAATTGGCCGCCCTTTCCGGGTGTGACGCCGGCCACGACCTGGGTGCCGTAGTCGAGCGAGAGCTTGGTGTGGCGCCCGCCGAATTCACCGGTGATGCCCTGGATGAGGAGCTTGGTTTCGGGAGTGATCAGAATAGCCATGAGATTTTTTTGAAACGCGGAGGACGCGGAGTGGCAAACGCTCAATCCGCCGGAGGCGGGCAAGCGATTACCCGCCTCTGGCGGGTTCAACTCTTAACTTTTAACACCCAAGAGACGAAGCATGATTTTTAGCCGTATCCATGCATAAGAACACCG
>JACQWL010000598.1 GCA_016209255.1 Verrucomicrobiota bacterium | reverse complement strand
GATGTCCACCTTGCGCTCAATCCAGGCGGCGCACTCCTTGGCGACGCGCTTCTGCTGAAGCTTGTTGGTGAGTTCCAGGCCGTCGGCATCGATGATGAAGGATTTCTTCTCGGTCTTGCTCGGATCGAGCCGGTTGACGAAGGACGGTTCGCCGAAGAGGAAGTCGAGGTGGTCGACGCGGTCGAGAGCCGCCTTGAGGGCGTCGTAGGCGTAAATGGTGAAGTAGGCGGAAACGACCGAGAGCTTGGAGCCGTCGTGGATTTTCGCATCCAGGAAGTCGGCGACCGTTCCCCTAGTGTGGTTGTCGCGGAGGCCGGAGTTGTTAGGGGGCGAAGGCATTTAGTTCAGGTACCGCTCACTTCTTTTTCGGTGCCTGTGCGGTCAGCGCCTGCCGCTGCTTTTCGTCGCCCAACTGGCAAAGCAGCCGGTAATGCGTTCGGGTCAATTGTGCGCGCGCGCAATTGGGAAACGGCGGAAAAATTGGAGCCATTCGTAGAGAACGCGCTTGCTGACGTCGGTGTCGGCGGTGAGGCAATTCGAACCAGAGAACACGGAGGGCGCGTCAAGGCCACGGAAATATGCCGGCAGGAGTGAGGCACGCGCCAACCGCCAACCCCAACTCGAAACCCACCTCTCGAAACCCCCAACAGTGACGCGGCGCCGCGGGCCACGTCACGGCACGAGGTCGAAGATCTTCACCGGCTTCGGCTCCGACTCGCTCGCGCCGTTGAGAAAGGTGAACGCGATCTCGCCGGCGGTCGCGATCAGCCGCTCGTACCGGCGAAAATCCCACCTGGCCACCGGCTCGCCGTCGATTCGCGTGACGAGATCGCCCGGCCGGATCCCGGCCGCGTTGGCCGGCGAATCCGGGATCACGCCGGCGACCTTCCAGTAGGCGGGCGTCTTGCTGAAACTCACCCCGGCGCTGCGGCACGGCGGGGAGAGGATCGGCTCGTGGGAATCGCGGTGGAACGTCACGCGGTCGTGCTCCTGGTCAAAGGTGACGACGAAATGCTTCAACATGCCGCCGCCGATCGCCGAAAGTTCGTCGGTCAGATCGACCACCGGGCGTTGAAACAGGTTGCCGGCGATGGCGAGCGGCTCGGCGAGCCGGCCGATTCGCTGCCGGCGGTCGCCGGCGATCGTGCCCACGGTCGCGCCGGCGCGCGGCCCGAAGGCAAACTGCGGCTCGAGGGCCACGGGATTGAGACTGAACACCGCATCGCTGCCGGAATCGATCAGCGCGACCAGGTTGCGATCGCCCAGCTGTACCCGGATCAGCGGGGTCTTGCGCGCATCGTCAAACGCGACGGTGGTGCCGGGCGTGGGCGCGATCGTCCCGGCCGGCTGCAGCACCACGCGGCTGCCCGGGTAGTCGAGCGTGAGCCGCGTTTCCCGAAAAAGCGGAAAACCCAGCACGCCGTCGATTTTCACCCCGAGATGAGCGGAGAGCGGCGCGCAATCGTAGACGAGCACCGGGACATCCTCGAAGCGCGCGTCGCCGAGTTCGAGCCGGCGCAGCGAGGCCGCGGGCAGCTCGGCGACGGTTCCGTCCGCCCCCGCCACGCGCACGCGCGGGCCAGTCGGGAGGAAGGCGTCCCGGCCCGGATACCGCTTCGCCAGCGCCGGGGTGATCAGCGTGATCGACGAGCCCGTATCGATGAGGAAGCGATAGGGGCCGTAACGATCCCACTTCGCCTGGAGGAGGAGATAGTTCCCCATCGTCTCCGCCGGCAGGATGACCAGGGGCGAGCTGAGCTTGGTGCGGCCCGGTCGCGGCGGTTCCCGCCGGAACGGAAAAATGGAACAGCCGGTCAGGAGCAGAAGACAGAGGACGGAGGACAGCGGGCGGAAAAAGGCCCCCGGCCGCCGGATGGATTTCAGAGGACGAAGGACGGAGGACGGAAGACCGAAAACCGGATGTCGACGCCGGACATCCGTTCCCAGTCCTCCGTCCTCTGTCTTCTGTCCTCTGTCTTTAGTCATTTCACCGGTTTCGGCAGCCTGCCCCCCAGGACGAACGCGAGCAGCGCCAGCAGGGCGCCGCCGACAAACACGCTGGTCGATCCGTACCGCCAGAACACGACGCCCGCGAGCACAGGGGTGAACGCGCGCGCCAGCGCACTCAGCGAGCGGAAAATCCCCAGCACCCTGCCCTGTTCCCGGGCGCCCGCGTAAAGCGAGATGAGTCCGGTGGTGGACGGATTCACCAGGCCGGATCCGAGCGCCAGCAAGGCGAGCCCGACATAGAGCATCCACGGGCGGCCGGCATACCCGATGACCAGCATGCCGACCGCCGTGAACGCGAGCCCGGCGGTGAGGACGCGGACCTCGTCGGCGACTTTCAGCAGCTTGCGCACGATGTAGCCTTGCGTGATGATGGCGCACAGTCCGAGGAAGGCCAGCAGCATGCCGTTCTCGCGCGCCGTGTAGCCAAAGCGGTTGGTGGCCAGAAACGTCAAGGCCGATTCCATCGCGACAAACGCGATCGAAAACACGAAGGCGACGAGATTGGTGCGGCGGACCGCGGGATTTTCGAGCCCGAGAATGGCGCGGATCGGGTTGCGCAGCCGGGGCTCGCGCGCCTCGGCCCGCGCTGCGGGCGTGAGCGTCTCGGTAAAGCGCGACGCAATCCACGCGAGGTTGACGAGGCACAACCCGAATGCGACGAACGCCGAAACGGAAAAGGGGTTGATGCCCAAGCGCGCGAGCGACGGATAATTCGTGAGCAGGTTGAAGTGGGACGTCACCGCGCCGATCGTCGGGCCGGTGACGAGCCCGAGGCCGAAGGCCGCGCCCACGAGCCCCATGGCTTTCGAGCGTTCGCCGCGCGACGTGACGTCGGCCACGGCGGCCGTCGCCACCGAAAGGTTGCCGCTGAAGGCGCCGCTCACGATCCGCGAAAGCAGAAAAAGCCAGAACGAACCGCTGCACACCCACAGCAGGTAGCCAAGGGCCGTGCCGGTGACGGTCAGCAGCAGTACGCCACGCCGTCCCCGTCGATCGCTGACCGCGCCCCAGTACGGGGCGAAGATGAATTGCAGGATCGAGAAAACCGAGCTGATGATGCCGCCAAACAGCACCGGCGCATAGCTCTGGATGCCGAACGCCTGCGCCAGAGCGTCGGTCTGCGCCACCAACCAGCCGAGCGCGCCGCTGCGGCCCTCGAGTTTCAAGTAATACTCGAGCAAATCGGGACCGAGCGGGAAGATGATCGAGAACCCGATGAGATCGATGTAGAGCGTGAGAAAGATCACGCCGAGCGACAGCGGGCGCGGAGCCGGAGAGACGGGACTGGAAGCGGCAGAGGACAAGGTAAAGGGCGAAACAAAGCAGGCTTCACCTTCCGCCGCCAAGGCGCAAACAGAACTTCCGCTGGCAGCCTGTCGGAAGCGCGAGTGAAGCCGGGAGGAAATGCTGATGGTTTTTCCCGCGGTCGGGCGTGCCGGCCCAGACAGGCTGCCAAAGGCAGCGCTGCGCGCCGCATTCGGTTTGGACATTCGGAGACGCTCAGGGTGAAAAGCCACTCGGCGTTCCTGAGTCCGACCGGCTGCTAACCGACAAGCTCGCGGAGTTTTTGCTCGAGCGCGTCGCGTTTGAAGGGTTTCTGCAGAAAGGCGAGCCGCCCGGATCCGCCCGAATGCCGTGCCATGACGTCGTCGGCGCCGTGGCCGCTGATGATGAGCACGCGCACGTCGGGGCGCACCTCGCGCAGGGCGATGAGCGTATCCTCACCGCTCAGTCCGGGCATGATGAGATCGAGGAGCACGAGATCGAAGCGGTCCGGATTATCGCGGTACGCGGCCACCCCGGCGCGGCCGTCGGAGGCGGTGACCGGTTCGAACCCAAAGGATCTCACCATCTGGGCGTTGAGGATTCGAACGAGTTCGTCGTCGTCGATCACGAGCGCGCGGCCGGCGTGACGCCATCCGGTGGAGACGGGGACCGCGGCGCGCGGCGGGAGGGGCGCGGCGCCGGGAGCCGGCGGCAGCAGCACGCGGACGACCGACCCGCGGCCCAGCGCACTTTCGACCCGGAGCGCACCCTTGTGCCCGCGCACCGTGCCGATCACGGCGGAGAGGCCGAGGCCGCGGCCGGTAAATTTCGTGGTGAAAAAGGGGTCGAAAATTTTCGACACCGTTTCGGGGGTCATGCCGGCGCCCGTGTCACGGACCTCGAGGTAGACGTAATCGCCCGGCGGCAGCGCGGCGCCGGCGGCGCAAGCGGCGAGCGTCGCCCGATCGGCGCGCATGAGCCCGGTGGAGAGGGTAATCTCGCCGCCGGATTCACCGATGGCCTCCGCGGCATTGAGGATGAGATTCATCACGCTCTGGCGAATGAGGGCGGAGTCGACGAGCACGGCAGGGAGCGCAGGCGTGAGGGCGAGGTGCAGGCTGGCCCGGCGGACGAGCGCGACTTCCACGAGCGGGCGGAGATTCTCGACGAGGACGCTGAGGTCGGCGGGCTCGATGTTGAGCCGGCCCATGCCGGCGTAAGCGAGCATCTGCTGACAGAGCTCGGCGGCGCGGAGCGAAGCCGTTTCGATCGCGCGAAGTTGCGGGTCGAGCGGGGAGCCGGATGGCAGCGCCAGGCGGGCGAGCGTGGCGTTGCCAAGAATCGGAGTGAGGAGGTTGTTGAAATCGTGGGCGATGCCGCCAGCAAGGAGGCCGATGCACTCGTATTTCTGTCCGTCGAGGAGCCGGCGCTCGAGTTCGAGCCGGTGCGCTTCGGCGCGTTTTTGCGCGGTGATGTCAATCGCGAGGCCCTCGAGGAAGAGCAGGGGGCCGTCGGCGGCGAAGACGCCGCGGCAGCGCGAGAGCACCCACTTCTCCTCGCCCCCGCGGGTGAGGAGTCGAAACTCCACCTCGATGTCGCGGCGCGCCTGCAGGCCGTCGCGGGTTGCGGCCCGCACGCGCTCGACGTCGTCCGGGTGGATGAGATCGCGAAAATGCACCCGGTGCGCCGTCAGGTCTTCCGCCGGGTGGCCGGTGAGGGCGAGCGCGCCATCGCTGACGTAGAGTACCGCGAGCTGGCTGTCGTAGAGGCAGCGGTAGGCCATGCCAGGGAGGGATTGAACGAGGGTCTCGAAATGACGGCGGCTCTCGGCCAGTTCGGCGGTGCGCTGGGCGACCTGGTGCTCGACGACGCGGGTATGACGGGCGCTGAGCGTAAGGAAGACCGCGAGGAGGCCGGTGCACGCGAGGCCGAGCAACAACGCCGCCAGCGGCAGGAAGAGGGTGGGTGCCGTGCCAGCGTGTACGCGGTAGTGGATGGTCCAACTGCGGCCGCCAATCTCCAGGGGCACGCGGCGAAGTTCACCGGCGGCAAACTCGGCCTCGGTTGGCGCCCGGGCATTCGCCACCGGGCCGGCCGAATGATAATACAGCACGCGGCGGTCAGGTCGCGCCGCCGACTCGTCCACAAACAGGACATCGATCTTCGTGGCCGCTACCTGGCGCCACGGCTGGATGAACAGGTCTTTCGCGCGGAAGACTGCGAGCACGTAGCCGAGGAAACGAGGCTCGGCCTCCGCTGCGGCCGACACCGGGGCGAGCATGATGATGCCGTTGTCACGCGTCTTTTCGTAAACGAGCCGGATCTGGCCACTGATGCCAATCGCACCGGTCTGCCGGGCAAGTTCGAGGCTGGTGCCGAGCGGACTGATGGCGATATCGGAACCGATGACCTGACGGTTTTCGGCCAGGGGTTCGGCAAACCAGACGGGAAAATACTCGGGGCGCGACTCGGCGCGCATGTCGCCTCCCTCCCGCCGGCGCTGGACGATTTGAAAGCCGGAGCCGAAGTCGGCGGCGCCCGCCCGCTCCCAATCCGCGCGCTGGGCGGCCGTGACGCGGGGAGCCCATTCCAGCGCCAGGATGCCGGGGTGGCGTTGGAGCAGCACTTGGGCGGCGCGAGCGAAGCCGGCGCGGCCGAGCGCCTCGTTTTCCGTCACGAGCAGCTTCAGGGCGAACACGCATTCCTGGTAGCTACCGAGCGTGTCGCGGATGAGGGCGTGGCGCGATTCGATCTGGCGGCTGAGTTCCGCAGCTCGTTCCCGTTCGGCGCGATTTTGCGCGAACCGGTAAAAACCGCCCGACGCAATCACGCCGGCGACGAGGACCGTGGCGACGATTAACTTGGTGCCCAGGGAGGCTGGTCGGGGGGCGGAGGCAGGAGGCATGTTGGGCCGTGCGGTCGATCGCGTGGGCCGGCAGCGGGGTCAAAGCCGGTACGGAAGGTGAAAACGGGCGGTGAGAGCAAAGACGCGTTGCCTGGTCAGGGCAAGCACCGCGGTTTCGGCCGGCGTGCCGATGGCGGCGAGCACGGTGTCGATGCACGCGGCGATTTCCTCCATTTCGGCCTCGCCGAAACCGCGGGTGGTGACGGCGGGCGTGCCGAGACGGAGGCCGGAGGCCTGAAACGGGGAACGCGTCTCGAAGGGGACGGTGTTCTTGTTGCACGTGATGCTGGCCAGATCGAGGGTCTCCTGGGCGCGCTTGGCGGTGAGTTCAGGGTACTTCGGGCGGAGATCGACGAGCATGAGGTGGTTGTCGGTGCCGCCCGAAACGATCTTGTAACCACGGGAGGCCATGGCGGCGGCGAGGGCGCGGGCATTTTTCACGATTTGCTCCGAATAGGTCTTGAACCCGGGCTTGAGGCACTCGCCGAAGCAAACCGCCTTGGCGGCGATAACGTGCATCAGCGGACCGCCTTGTCCGCCGGGGAACATCGCCGAATCGACCGCCTTCGCCTGCGCCGCCCGGCACAGGATCAGGCCGCCGCGCGGGCCCCGCAGGGTCTTGTGCGTGGTGGTGGTGACGAAATCGGCGTGCGGCACCGGCGACGGGTGAATGCCCGAGGCCACCAGGCCGGCGATGTGCGCGATGTCCGCAAATAGAAACGCCCCGACGCTGCGCGCGATTTCGCCCATCCGGGCAAAGTCGATGACGCGCGAATACGCGCTCGCCCCGACGGTGATCATCTTCGGCTGCTCGCGGGCGGCGACCTTCGCCAGCTCGTCGTAGTC
Organism: Verrucomicrobiota bacterium; assembly: GCA_016209255.1. GTDB lineage: Bacteria > Verrucomicrobiota > Verrucomicrobiia > Opitutales > Opitutaceae > ER46. The sequence continues at coordinate 2,043 of JACQWL010000598.1, read as the reverse complement.
GAGCAGCCCGCTATCCTCCCGCACCCCATACTGGCAGAAGTTGTAGAGCTTGCCGGAAAAATTTGCGGGATGGCCGTGCGTGAGGTGGCCGCCGTGGCTGAGGTTCATGCCGAGCACCTTGTCGCCCGGCTGGAGGACCGCGGTGTAGACCGCGAAATTGGCCTGGGAGCCGGAGTGCGGCTGGACGTTGGCGTGCTCCGCGCCGAAGAGTTTCTTCGCGCGCTCGATGGCCAGGCTCTCGACCTTGTCGACGTGCTCGCAACCGCCATACCAGCGTTTTCCCGGGTAGCCCTCGGCGTATTTGTTGGTCAGCACACTCCCCTGCGCCTCCATCACCGCCGGATAGGTGAAATTCTCCGACGCGATGAGCTCGATGTGGCTCTGCTGCCGGGCGAGCTCGGCCGCGAGGGCGGCGTGAATTTCGGGGTCGAGAGTGCGAAGCGGGGCGGAGGCAAGGGACATGATTTGCGATCTTGGGAACCGGGTTTCAATTTCGGGCCGACGGAAGGATCACCAGCCAGAGTCAAAACTCAAAGAACTAAACAAAAAACTAGGTTACAAGTGTCTTAAGGTGATCGATGAGCCAGGGGATCGATTCGACCATTTCATCGCGCGCGGCCTCGTAGAGCTGGAGCGGACCGCCGTACGGGTCGGCGATTTCCCGGTTGGTCTCGCCGGGGATGAACTGACGAAACAGAAAAAGGTGTTTTGGCACCGGATCGGCCTGGACCTGAATCATCGCCAAATGGGACTCGGTCATGCACAACACCACGAACGCCTCGTCGAGCAGCTGCTGGGTGAGCGGCTGGCTGCAGTGGTACGAGATGTCGATGCCGACCTTTTTCAGCGCCCACACCGAGTTCTCCGAAGCCGGCTCGCCCGTGCGCGCCATCACGCCCGCCGAGATGGTCTTGAGCGAACGCAGCGGTTCGGGTTGGGCGGCGAGTGCATGCTGCAACAATGCCGCAGCCATCGGGCTGCGGCAGATGTTGGCTGTGCAAACGGTGACGATTGTACCCGGTCCGGACATCGTGGCGTGGGAGAGGACACGCTTTTGGCCGAAAGGCAAAACCCGATTCCGCCCGCGCTGGCGATGGGCGCATCTCCCGGTTGGCGCTGAGTCGAACCCTGTTGGCCTGACCAATTTGTCTTTCAGCCTCCCTCTGAGGAGAACATCCAAGCTCCGTTGGCACCGACAACTCGCAGATGGGCCCCTCGGGACGGCCCGCAACGATCTGGTCCCCGCCGCCGCTTCAGATCTTCTTCAACGCCAGGAGCGCGCGGTGCACGTGCACGGCGCGCTGCAGCGTCGCGTCGATCGGCGGAGGCGGCGGCCCATCCTTCGCGACTGCCTGGGCGGCGGAGTCGGCCAGGCGATCCGCCGCGAGACTGGCCTCATCGTTGCGGATCTTGTCCGGATGGTCGGTCAGCAGCACCGCGATCGCCACGCCCGCTTCGAATGCGTCGTAGGCGCGGCGCTCGTCCTCCGCCGACGCCCGCACCGCCAGGTCCGGATGAAAATTCCGCGACGCGATGCCCACCACCACGAAACCCGGCCGCGAATCGCGTGCCCCGAACGAGGCAAGCAGCGCGCCCCCTGTGTCGGCGTTGGCGAGGACGAAAACGGGCGTGCGGGGCGAGGCATGAAAGGTCAGCCACGCGAGAAAAGCCGTGGCGGCCCCCGGGTCGGCGGACACGTAGCGCACGTCGACGACACAGGGCCGGGGGGCCTGGATCGCCGGAAGATCCCGGGGGAGTTCGTGGATCCGGTGATACGCCAGTCCCTGGCCCAGATCCCGTTCGAGCCGCTTCGCCGCACCGGCAACCGGCGGCGCCGCATGAACCGGGGCGAGGGCGAATAGAAACGCCGCGGCGAATCGCAGGAGAACCCGGCTCAGTCGTAACGAAGCGGTCGAGATGTAGGGGCGTCGCTTGCCGACGCCCACCATACGACCCGGAAGCGGGCGTCGGCCAGCGACGCCCCTACACTCACCAATTAGTTTGCACGGCTCAACCGGTGAACGGGGTTCCACTTCATGGATT
>JACQWL010000589.1 GCA_016209255.1 Verrucomicrobiota bacterium | reverse complement strand
GGTCATACGGTCTGTTTCGACATTTTCTACAGTGATTTCTCACGTTTTTTCCCAGATAACTCTTAAAGTCCCGCTAGCGGCGCTCTATGAACGCCGATCTTCCCGGGGACGGCGGTCATAGACCGCCGCTACAATTTTTCAAACTGACCCACGACCCGCCTTCGTGGTTGTTTCGAGCCTGAGTTCAGCCAGTCTGGCCTGCAGCCGTGCAACCCAAAACCATGCGTGCCATCGCCAAGCTGCGGCCAGGACCGGGCCTTGAGCTTACCGAAGTCCCGGTGCCGGCGCCGGGCATCAACGAGGTTTTGATCCAGATTAAGAAAACCTCCATTTGCGGTACCGACGTCCACATTTACAACTGGGATGCCTGGGCGGAAAAGACGATCCGTCCGCCGATGGTCATCGGCCATGAATTTGTCGGGGTGATCGCAGAGGTCGGCTCCAACGTCCAGGGCTTCAAGGCGGGCGACCTCGTCGACGGCGAGGGCCACATTGTTTGCGGCCAGTGCCGCAACTGTCTCGCCGGCCGGCGCCATCTCTGCCAGAACACCCAGGGCGTCGGGGTCAATCGCGACGGCGCTTTTGCCGAATATCTCTGCCTCCCCGCGAGCAACGCGGTGCACGTCGACCCCGCCATTCCGCTCGATGTGCTGTCGTGCTTCGACCCGCTGGGCAACGCCGTGCACACCGCGCTGCAATATGATCTGGTCGGCGAGGACGTGCTGATCACCGGCGCCGGCCCGATCGGCTGCATGGCCGCCGCGATCGCGAAACAAGCCGGGGCGCGCAAGGTGGTCGTCACCGACGTGAACCCCGCCCGCCTCGCGCTCGCCCGGCGCATGGGCGCCACGCGGGTCGTCGACGTTGCCCGGGAGAATCTCCCGGAGGTACAGCGTGAGCTGGGGATGAAGGAGGGCTTCGATGTCGGCCTCGAAATGTCGGGCAATCCGCGCGCGCTCAGCGACATGATCGACAACATGTTTCACGGCGGCCGGATCGCGCTGCTCGGGATCATGCCGGAGAAGGCCGCGATCGACTGGAACAAGGTGGTTTTCAACATGCTCACGATCCGGGGCGTTTACGGCCGCGAGATGTACGAGACCTGGTACAAGATGACCGCGCTGATTCAAAGCGGTCTGGACATCTCTCCGGTCATCACCCACCGGATGCCGTTCACGGAGTTCGAGCGCGGCTTCGAACTGATGCGCTCCGGCCAGAGCGGGAAGATCGTGCTCGATTGGGACGGAATACCAGCCACAGATTCCACAGATGGGCACAGATGAAAACGCCCAAATGATTGGCTGCCTGGCCATCACCGGTCTTCGACTCGCCCTGCCCTTCAATTTCAAAGAGGCGAAGCTTCGCTGGAAGCGAATCATCCGCTGATCCGCCATCTGTGCCCATCTGGGCCACCTGTGGCTAATCCCTCATGACCTCCTCCTACCGCGCCCACCTCGAAAAGACGCTGGCCGAGATCGAGGACGCCGGGCTCTTCAAGCGCGAGCGCGTCCTCGCGACGCCGCAGCGTGCCCGCGTCGCGCTCGCCGGGGGCCGCGAAGTCCTGAACTTCTGCGCCAACAACTACCTCGGCCTCGCCGACCATCCGGGAATCATCGGCGCCGCCCATGCCGCGCTCGATCGGTGGGGCTATGGGCTTTCTTCGGTGCGCTTCATCTGCGGCACCCAGCAGATCCACCAGGAACTCGAAGCGAAACTCAGCGCCTTCCTTGGCACCGACGACACGATTCTCTACTCGTCCTGTTTCGACGCCAACGGCGGTGTCTTCGAGACCCTGCTCGGCGCCGACGACGCCGTCATCAGCGACGAACTCAACCACGCCTCGATCATTGACGGCATCCGGCTCTGCAAGGCGCAGCGCCACCGCTACAAGAACCGCGACCTGGAGGATCTCGAGCGGAAGCTGCGCGAGGCGGACGCCGCCAAGGCGCGCTTCAAGCTCATCGCCACCGACGGCGTTTTCTCGATGGACGGTTTCATCGCGCCGCTGCGCGAGATCTGCGACCTGGCGGAGAAATATGGCGCCCTCGTGATGATCGACGACAGCCATGCCGTCGGCTTCATGGGTCGGAACGGCCGCGGCACGCACGAGCACTGCGGCGTGATGGGGCGTGTCGATCTGATCAGTGGCACGCTCGGCAAGGCGCTCGGGGGCGCGAGCGGCGGCTACGTCAGCGGGCGGAGGGAAATCGTCGCTCTGCTGCGCCAGCGTTCGCGGCCGTATCTGTTTTCCAATACGCTCGCCCCGGTCATTGCCGCCGCGACGATTGCCACCCTCGATCTCGTCACGCGTTCGACGGCGCTGCGCGACCGGCTGGAGGAGAACACGAAATTCTTCCGGGCGGGGCTGGCTGGCGCCGGCCTCGCGCTCCAACCGGGCTCCCACCCCATCGTGCCCGTGATGCTGGGCGACGCCACCCTGGCCCAGAAATTCGCGGCGCAGATGCTCGAAAGGGGCGTCTACGTCGTTGGCTTCTTCCACCCCGTCGTGCCGCACGGCGCCGCCCGCATCCGCGCCCAGGTGAGCGCCGCGCACGGCCGGGACGATTTGGAGTTTGCCATTGCCGCGTTTGCCGCCGTGAAACGGGATCTCTCGCTTTGAAAACCATCCCACCCTTCCCCGCGCCAACCCGACGGCGGCTCGAAAAAACGGCGCGCGCCGCTGTCCGGGCGGCCTACGCGCCGTATTCGAAATTCCCCGTCGGCAGCGCCGTCCTGGCCGGCTCGGGAAAAATCTATTCCGGCTGCAACGTCGAAAACGCGTCGTATGGCCTGTGCAACTGCGCCGAGCGCACGGCGGTTTTCAGCGCGGTGGCGGCCGGCGAACGGGAGATCAAGGCGGTGGTGGTCTACACCCCGACCCCGCTTCCGAATGCGCCGTGCGGCGCCTGCCGGCAGGTGATCCACGAATTCGGGCCGCTCGCGGCCGTGATCGGCATCTGCGACTCCGCCGAACGCATCGAGACGACGCACGACCGGCTGCAACCCGTGGCGTTCGGGCCGCGGAATTTGCGCCAGCGCCGGACGGCTGGGGCCCGATAGGTTCCCATCGGCGGATATTAGAGCCGTCGCCCGACGAGGAACGGTGCGAATAACGCCAGACAGAGATAACTCACCGCCACCGCGATGAGCGGTCATTGGAGGATTTTCCCGGCCAGGGCGGGGCCCACGGACAACACGCGCTTGCGTCTCAGATTCGCGTGTGGCCGGCCGCGACCAACACCGCCACTGCGTCGTCGAACACATCGGACTTCACCAGAAAGTAGTCCGTGTCGTAGGTCGCAATCGACAACACACTGATGCCCGCGCGGGCGAGCGGCGTGGCGAGCGAGGCGAGCACGCCGACGGCCGTGAAGGGAAACGGCCCGATCAGCTTCAGCACCCGCCAGTCGCGCTCCGCCCGAACGTCGGCGGGCACGCATTCCGCGGCGCAAATGATCGCCAGCTCATCGTCGGTGAAGGTGATGTTCACAAACGGACCGGTCGCCCACGCCGGCACGACAGCGTCCGGCCCGAGCCGGCACACGGCATGGAGTCCGGGAAGCGCGCGAAACCGCTGGCCGGGTGCTTTCATGCGCCGGAAAAGAAATCGCGCACCGTCGCCAGGACCTGCGCACGGGGCACCTCGAGTTCGCTGCGCTGGGTCAGGTCGCGAACCTTCACCACGCCTTTCGCCAGTTCGTCACTGCCGTAAATCAGCGCCAGCTTCGCGCCCGACTCCGCCGCGGCCTTGAACTGTTTGCCAAATGCCATGTCCTTCAGCGGATAGTCAACCCGGTGGCCCGCGGCACGCAAGGCCTGGATGTCGCCGAACGCGGCGAGCCGTTCAGCCTCGCCCCCAATCACGCAATAAACGTCCGGCGCCTGCGTGAAATCCGGCATCAGCCCGCGCTGCTCCAGCAGCAGCGCAAAGGTCATGTCGCCAATCGCAAAACCGGCCGCCGGCAGCGCCGGGCCGCCGAGTTTCTCGACCAAGTCATCGTAGCGCCCGCCGCCGGCGAGGGCGCGCAACTCGCCCTTCCGGTCGTAGGCCTCGAACACGAATCCGGTGTAGTAGGCCAGCCCGCGAACCACGCCGAGATCGACCTCCACGAATCGCGCCAGGCCCATTGCCGCGAGCGCGCCGAGCAGCTTCTTCCAGTCGCCGAGACGCGCGCCGAGCCGCCCGCCGTCGAGATTCGCCACCGTCTGCTCCAGGACCGCGAGCGATTTGATGGCGAGGAACGACAGGATCTTCGCCTTCAGGCCACCATCGAGCGGACCGAAGCTCTCCGCGTAAGGCTTGAAGGCCTCGTCGCCCATTTTTTCGTATTTGTCGACTGCAACGAGCACCGCGCGGATGCGCGCCTCGTCCAGTCCGAGGGCCTCGAGATAGAAAATCCACAGGTCGCGGTCGCTCAGCCGGACGTGAAAATCCTGCTCCGTCAGCCCAAACGCGCACAAGCACTGCACCAGCAGGGCGATGAGTTCGATCTCCGCCTCGGGGCCGGGCTCGCCGAAGATGTCCGCATTGAACTGGGAAAAACAGCGCCCCCGCCCCTTTTGCATCCGCTCGTAACGATAGAACTCCGCGATGCTAAACCACTTGATCGGCCGCTTCAGGGCGCTGGCCCTGGCGCCGACGAGCCGGCAAACGGTCGGCGTCATCTCCGGGCGGAGCGCCACCTCGCGCCCACCCTTGTCGGTAAAGCTGAAGAGCTGGGCCTCGATTTCCTCGCCTGACTTCGCCCGGTAAAGCTCGAGCGGCTCGAGCACCGGCGCATCGTATTCAGAAAACCCGAACGTGTTGGCTGTGTGGCGCCACCGGCGGAAAATGTGGTTTCGGCGGGCGAAGTCCTCGGGGTAGAATTCGCGAAAGCCGGGCAAGGTCTGGAACGTGGCCATGGAAGGCCGAATCGTTGCGAACCCCGCCGGCGCAGTGCGACTTAAAAAGGAAATTCAGGCAGTGCGTCAGTTTGAAGAATTGTAGCGGCGGTCTATGACCACCGTCGGGAGGATCGGCGCTCATAGAGCGCCGCTACAGGCAACTGACCCACTTCCGAAATTCAGGGGGGGGTGCCAGGGCGCTGTCAGCTATCGCGCCCGCGATTTGGCGCGCAAGGGGATGAGCGATTTTTCTGGCGCGTCGCCCCGACCGGTGCTCCGCTGGGGGCATGGCTGATCCCGACTTGCCG
>JACQWL010000588.1 GCA_016209255.1 Verrucomicrobiota bacterium | reverse complement strand
GGCTTATCGACGAGGTGGCTGACCGAGACCAGCCGGGTGTACCACGACATTTCGTGGCTGGAGGGATCCGAGTGCATCGGCGATCTCTTCAAGGACAACCCGGCGGCGGCCAACCAAACACTCTTCGGCTCGCATGCTCCTTTGTTCCAGGTCGAGTCAGCGGTCCTGAAGATCCAGGAGTCGGATCTGACGCCGGCCCAAATCCAGGGCATTTCCTCTGGCAACGCCCGGAAACTGCTGCCCAAGGTCTGACGCGCGCCGGATGCACCTCTCCGGCCTCTTCATCCACCCCGTAAAATCCCTGCGCGCGTGCGCCGTCGCGTCAGCCGGGGTCGATGCGCTCGGGCTGGTCGGCGATCGGCGCTTCATGGTCGTCGATGACTCCGGCCGGTTTCTCACCCAGCGCACGCTCCCGCGCATGTCCCTCGTCGCAACCGCCCTCGATGTCGACACCCTGACGCTCTCCGCCGCCCGCGCCGGCAGCATCGTGGTGCCGCGCCTGCCCGATTCCCGCGCGCCACTCCACACCGTGAGCGTGTGGAAGAGCGAGAACTTGCAGGCCGAGGACTGCGGCGACGCGGCCGCGGCATGGCTCAGCGATTTCCTCGCGACGCGCTGTCGACTCGTGCGCATCGGCGTCGCCTTTCATCGCGACGTGTTGAAGCCGACCGCCCGTCCCGACGACACCGTCAATTTCGCCGACGGCTATCCGTTCCTCGTCATCAGCGAAGCCTCGCTCGCGGACCTCAACGACCGGCTCGCCGCGCAAGGCGAGGAAACGCTCCCAATGGACCGCTTCCGCCCCAATCTCGTCGTTACGGGCTGCGCCGCCTTCGCCGAAGACAACTGGGTGCGGTTCCGAATTGGCGGCGTGGTGTTTCGCGCCGGCGGACCGTGTGCGCGCTGCGTCGTCACGACCACGGATCAACTCACCGCCGAACGCGCCCCGGAGCCGCTGCGCACCCTCGCCACCTACCGCCGCGATCCGGCCGACCCCTCGGACGTCAATTTCGGCCAAAATCTCCTCCATGAAACGAAATCCGGCGCGCTGCGCATCGGCGAAGCGGTGACATTGCTGTAGGGGCGGCATTGCGCCGCGACCGCCGGCAAACGCCTCCCTTGAAATCGCGGGATAAACCCGCTCCTCCAAAACCCCGCGCAGACTAAACCGTATCCATTCAATCGACCTCCACTTTGAGAGTGAACCGACGAGCACCAAAAGGTGGACGGCGACCTCCGGGCGCCGTCTGGCCGCGTCCGTAGGAGAAACGCGCCCGGAGGTCGCGTTCCACCTTGAGCCGACTGCATGGATACGGCTAAACCGGGCCGGGCAGCGCGCAGCAACGGCACGCCTCTGGGGCATCGCTCACCACTCGTCCCCCACCGGTCCGCGGCGCGCCTTGTGTTTCGCGCGGTGTTTTTTCGCCTCGATCATCCGCACCTTCTGTCCGCGGCTCTTCTGCCGCGTGCGCCGCCGCTCGGCCTCGCGGGCCTGCACCGCCGCATCCGCCGCCGCGCGCGTGCGCGCCTCGAGTTTTCCGCACAGTTCCTGCCACGCCAGCTCCCGGTTCGCCGCCTGCGAACGCTCGCGCTGGCACCGGACCTCGATGCCCGTCGGACGATGACGCAGCCACACGGTCGAACTCGTCTTGTTGATCTTTTGCCCGCCCGGACCCGTGCCACGCACGAAGCGCTCGTCCACGTCATCGGCGCGCGTCCCGAGTGCCGCCAGCCGTTCGTCGATTTGGATGGGTAATGTCATGGCGCCTCCGCCGCGCAGGGAAACGCATCCGCACCCGCCGAGTCAAATAGCGCGGGGGTGGGATTGCTCATCGGCACTCGAAGGTTGGCGAGGGCGCGTCTTAGTTTTCTTGCCGGGCCGCCACTTGCTTGCCGCACCACGGGCTTGGCGAAGGCGGGCCGACGGGCCGCTTCGCGACGGAAAAACGCGGCATTCCTTGTCAGCGCGCATATTCTCGCGCAGTGAACATGGATGCTCCCCCGTTGCCTCCTCCCCACCCTCCTGGCGTTGCTCTTTCCCTGGGTCTCACATGCCGCCGCGCCCTCGTTTAGTGCCGGCGCCGCCTCTGTTGACATCACGCCCGATCCCGCCGCGACGAACTGGGTGACCAGCCGCCCCTTCGAGGGCGTGATCGACAAACTCCACGCGCGCGTTCTTGTCCTCGCGTCGGGCGACGCTCGCGTCGCGATCCTCACCCTGGACGTCACCAATACCAACGAGTCCAACGTCGCCGAAATCCGCGAGGCGATCTCCGCTGCTGTCGGCATCCTGCCCTCCCACATTCTGGTCAACTCCTCGCACACGCATTCGGGGCCCCTCTCGGCCGGCTATCGGTGGGTTGGCAATCCCGCGAAGAAGATCGTGACCGACTCGCTCTTGGAGAACTGGGCCCGTCAATTGCCGGGACTCTGTGCGCAGGCCGCCAGGCAGGCTGACTCCGCCCGCCGTCCGGTCACTCTCTCCATCGGGCGCGCCGACGTCGGCGAGTGGCTCTTCAACCGCCGTCCCGTCCGGCCCGACGGCACTGTAAAGTCCACGCTGTTGCCGGCCGATCCCCACAGCCTCCCGGAGGGACTCCGTTTCGGTCCGGTCGATCCCACCGCCACGGTCCTGACATTTCGCGGCGCTGACGGGAAGCCGGTTGCCACGCTCCTTCATCTCGCGTGCCACGCGGTCTCGGTTTACTCGCAGCACAAGGGCCTCTCCGCCGACTGGCCCGGAGCCGCCTGCGAACGCCTCCGGCAGTCGGTCGGAGGCGAGGTTCTTTTCATCCAAGGCTGCGCCGGCGACATCGTCCCGGCCCGCCGCGGCTTGGAGAACGCGCGAGCCATGGGCGCCTTTATCGCTGGTCGCGCCGCCACCGCTGCCACGCAGGGCCTTCTGCTCGAACCCGCCGCGCTCGCCGCTTCGCACGCCACCGTGGGCCTGCCCTACATCCCGGAGGCTGCCGCGCATACTGGCCGGCCCAACGTCGAGACCGAAATTCAGGTGATTTCCGCTGGCGAGCTCGCGCTCGTGGCGCTGCCCGGCGAGCCGCTCATCGGCCTTTCGAAGGCGATCCAGGACGGCTCGCCCTTCCCGCACACCCTCGTCCTCGGGTACTCGAATGGCGACGGCGCGCAATACGTGGGTCTGCCGGGCGAAAAAATCCGGGGCGGCTACGAAATGTCCATCGTTGGACGTGGCACCGACGAGTGCGGCGGATTCATGATCGCCACCGCGCTCCGTCTTTTGCGCGAACACCGTGCCCGCCCGCCGCGAAATTTGAAAGTGGCGAAGGAAAATCCTTAAGCCAAGAAATGCAGAAGGGCCTGGTCGTATGGGGTCAGCCTGTTACATGTGAGCTGATGCCGCTCACGGCCCCCGCTGGAACCCATGACTGAGCACCGAGCTACATCAAACCACGGGCTGCTGACCCCGGCCGAGTCTGCCCAACTCCTCGCGGACGACCACGAGCGTCCGCGTGACGGCGCCGGCGTTGTCGCGCCGCCACTGGCCGGCGGCGGCGGCGAGCTTTTCCCGCCGCGTCGGATCGCGCAACAGCGCCTCTGCCGCGGTGGCGAGCGCCCCGGCGTCGGCGACCTCGCAGGCCGCACCGCGCGCGAGCAGATCCCGGGCCAGCAGGCGGAAATTGCCCATGCCACGTCCGAACAAGATCGGTTTCTCCAGGGCCGCCGCCTCGACCGGCGTCTGACCCTCGGTGTGCGGCGGCAGGCTCTTGCCCACAAACACGAGATCGGCGATCTGGGTGAGCTTGCGCAACTCGCCCGTCGTGTCGCCCACCGCCACATCCACCATGCCGCGTGCCGCCCCGCGCGATCGAAAATGGCAACGCAGCTTGGCGCCACGCAACAGCCGCTCGATCTCCGCCCGGCGCTCCGCGTGCCGCGGCACCAGCAGCAGCGAGCAGCTCAGCCCGCGCGCGCGCGTCAGCCCCAGGGCGCCCACCAACGCCTCTTCCTCGCCCGCCCACGTTGACGAACCGAGCAGCACGAGCCCCTCGGGCAGCCCCAGTTCGCGCCGCAGCTCCACCCGCCCGGCCTCGGACAGCGGCGGGATCTGCACGTCCAGTTTGATGTTTCCCGTCGTGAAGATCCTGTCCGGCGGCATCCCCAGTTCCCGAAACCGCGCTTCGTCCTGGGCCGAGCACGGGAGCAGACGCGTCACCCCGCCGAACATGAGGCGGGCGACCGCGGGAAACCGCTTCAAGCGGGTGTAGCTGCGATCCGACATCCGCGCATTGATGCTGAGCACGGGGACGCCGCGCTTCGCCGCCTGCCGCAGGTGCTCCGGCCACCGTTCGCCTTCCGTGAGAATCACGAGATCCGGTGCGATGCTGCGCCACGCCCGCGCGGAAAACGGCCACCAGTCGATCGGAAAATAACCGATGCCGATCGTAAGGCCACGATACCGGTCGTTGGCCACGCGGTAGCCGGTGCTCGTGGTCGTGGTGAGATAGACCTCCACGCCATCCGTCCGCAGCGCCTGCAGCACAGGCCCGATCGCGAGCATCTCGCCGACGCTCACCGCCTGCAGCCAGACGCGCTTCGTGCCGGCCGGTTTCCCGGGCAGCAGCGGATGCCCGCCGAATCGATGTCCGAAATCCGACCGGTAACCGCCACGCCGCCGCATCCGGCGCCAATACCCCGGCGCCAGCACCACCAGGGCCGGAAGGAAAAAAAGACGGTAAAGCCAGAGCATCATTGGGAGCCTGCCGGCAGGCGGTTCGAACCGTTCCCGCTGGGTGCAAACCACACGCCACCTGCCAGCACGCTCCCACAGTTGATCATGACCCTATTAGCAACTGCGCAATGCCCCTGGGCAAGCTCAGGACAAGCGGAGTTGTGGCACCGTTTGCTGTAGCGGCGCTGTATGAGCGCCGTTCCCTCAGAGTCGGCGGTCATACGCCGCCGCTACAATTCCTCCAAACTCAGCCAAGGCCACAAGCTGCCGTCCGCGCCTTTTTGCTTTCCCCCGCGACTTAATGAAGCAGTTTCCCCTTTTCATGCGCTCGATCCCCCGCTTCGCCGTCCTCGCGTTTTTGTCGCTCGCGGTCGCACTGCGCGCCGCCCTCCCCTTCCCCCAGGCCGGGAGCGATCTCAAACCCGACCCCGCGGCGCGCTTCGGCACGCTGCCCAACGGCCTGCGCTACGTCGTCCGCCCGAACAAGGAGCCGAAAGATCGCGCCTCGCTGCGCCTGCTCGTGGAAGCCGGTTCGTTGCACGAAACCGACGACCAGCGCGGTCTCGCCCACTACCTCGAGCACCTCGCATTTGCGGGCAGCGAACACTACGCGCCCGGCACGCTCGTCGAATTTTTCCAGCGCATGGGCATGAGCTTCGGCGGCGACACCAATGCCAGCACCGGCTACAACCGCACCCTCTACCTCCTCGAACTGCCCGACACGAAGGCCGCCACCCTCGCCGAGGGCCTCCGCGTCTTCGGCGACTACGCCGGCGGCCTGCTGCTCCAGCCCGCCTCGGTCGAAAAGGAGCGCGGCATCATCCTCAGCGAGATGCGCACCAGCGACTCGGTCGGCCGCCGCACCTACCGCGCCACCACCGGTTTCCTGCTCGCCGGCACCCGCTTTCCCGACCGCGAACCGATCGGCGTCAAAGCCGTCATCGAACAAGCCCAGCGCGATCGCTTCGTCGATTTCTGGAAAACCTGGTATCGCCCCGAACTCATGTCGGTCGTCGTCGTGGGCGACATCGATCCCGCCGCCGTCGAACAACAAATCGTCGCGGCCTTCACGAAACTCACGGCCCAGGGCCCGGCCCGCCCGAAACCCGATCTCGGCCGGCTCAATCCCGCCGAGGGCGTGCGCACCCTCCACCACCACGAACCCGAGGCGCCCGCCACCAGCGTCATGATTGCCACCGTCTCGCCCCACGCCGCGGAACCTGACACCGCGGCCAGCCGCCTGAAAGACCTCCCGCGGAATCTCGCGCACACCATCATCAGCCGCCGCCTCTCCATCCTCGCGAAAAAAGAAAACGCCCCGTTCAGCAGCGGCGGCGCCGGCGCGTGGGAGGAGTACGATTTCTACCGGCAGACCGCCATCTCGCTCACGTGCAAGGCCGGGCAGTGGGCCGACGCCCTGGGCGTCGCCGACCAGGAACTGCGCCGCGCGCTCGAACACGGTTTCCAGCCCGCCGAACTCAAGGAGATCGTCGCCCGCCAAATCAACGGCCTCGAGCAGGCGGTCAAAACCGCCGCCACCCGCCCCTCCGATGCGCTGGCCGGCGAAATCGCGCAAAGCCTGCTCGACCGCGAAGTGTTCACCCCGCCCGAGGACGACCTGGCGCTCTTCAAACCCGCGCTCGAAAAGGCCACCGTCAACGACTGCCTCGTCGCGCTGCGCGCCGCGTGGTCCCCGCCGCACCGGCTCGTGCTCGTGACCGGCAACGCGAAACCCGGCGACGACGCCAACGCGGCCATTGCGGGCGTCTACGAAAAATCCCGCGCGGTCGCCGTCGCTCCGCCCGAGGCCATCGCCGACGCGAAGTGGGCCTACACCGATTTCGGGCCGCCCGGAAAAATCGCGAGACGTGAACACATCGCCGATCTCGACATCACGCTGCTCACTTTCGAAAACGGCGTGCGGCTCAACCTGAAGAAGACGGATTTCGAGGCCAACCGCATCCGCGTGAGTGTGCGCATCGGCACCGGCCAGCTGACCGAGCCCCGCGACCAGCCCGGCCTCGCCTCCTTCACGAACCAGACGTTTACCGCCGGCGGGCTCGGCCGGCACAGCGCCGACGATCTCCGCCGCATCCTCGCCGGCCGCACGGTCGGCGCCGGTTTCGGCGCGAGCGGCGATGCCTTCACCCTGGGCGGCGGCACCAACCGCGAGGATCTGCGCCTCGAACTTCAGCTCATCACCGCGCACCTCACCGATCCCGGCTACCGCCCCGAGGCCGCGCGGCAGGCGGCCAAATCGCTCGAACAAATGTATCTTAGTTTCGAGCACACCGCCGGCGGCCCGTTCACGCTCGAAGTCCCCCGCCTCCTCGCCAGCGGCGACCATCGCTTCGGCCTCCCGCCGAAAGACGAGATGCTCCGGCGCAACCTCGACGAAGTGAAGGCGTGGGTCGGCCCGCAACTCGCCCGCGGCGCCCTCGAGGTCGCGCTCGTCGGCGACCTCGACGTCGATGCCACCATCGCGGCCGTGGCGCAGACGCTCGGCGCCCTCCCGAAACGCGACCCGCGGCCCGCGCACGATGACTTGCGCCAGGTCCGGTATCCCGCCGACCCGCTCGTGAAGGACTACACCATCGTCTCCGAAATTCCCAAAGGCGCGATCCGCGCCTACTGGCCCACGACCGACGCGTTCGACATCCGTCGTACCCGCCGGCTCAACCTTCTCGCCGAGGTCTTCTCCGATCGCCTTCGCGTGAAGGTGCGCGAAGAACTCGGCGACGCCTACAATCCCGGCGCCGGCAGCTCGCCGAGCGACATCTATCCCGGTTACGGCTACCTCGTCGCCGGCGCCACGACCGATCCGGCGAAGGCGAAAAAAATCACGGAGCTGATCGTCACCCTCGCCGACGACATGGCGCGCAACGGCATCACGGTGGACGAACTCGAGCGGGCGAAAAAACCGGTGCTCACGAGCCTGCGCGAATCCGCGCGGTCGAACGGCTACTGGGTGGGCAGCGTCCTGGCCCGCGCGCAGGAACGGCCCGAGGTGCTCGATTGGTGCCGCTCCCGCTACGCGGACAACGAAGCGATCACGAAGGCCGAACTGAACACACTCGCGAAGACCTACCTCGTTGCTGCGCGCGCCAGCCGGGTGATCGTGCTGCCCGATAATCCGCCCGCCACCGCAAAACCGGCGCCGTAGCCGGGATATTTCGCGGCGCGGCACGTGGCCGCAACCAACGGATCCCTCGTGCTCTTGCTCGTAATCGTGCTCGTAATCGCGCCGGTCGAGCACGAGCACGAGCACGATTACGAATGAACCATGCGCCAGTGGTCTGTCGCCCCGTTCTCCATCCACAACGAACTCGCAAACTCAGCCGGCTGGCAGTCGCACGCCATCTCCGGCCATGGTTTTTCGGCGCCCGCCGGAAAACTTCGGATCACCTCGCCGTTCCCTGCGGCGTCGCATCGCCGGGCGCGAGCCCGAGCGCCCAGAGAATTCCACCGAGCACATGCTCCTGATATAGTTTCGAAAGTTTCGGGTCGTTCGCGCGCTTGCCGCCCTCGGGCGCGGCCGGATCCCACACGTCGTCGCGATGGCCGAGCGAGGTGTAGAACACGCGCCCAGTGCCGAATCTCTTCGCCCACGCCACCGGATAGTCGCCCGGTGTCTTGTCGTTCGGATGCCGGTCGAGCGTGAGCAGGCCGTGAACTTTCGCGCGCTCGAAATTCTTGAATTGATAAATCTCGTCGAAGACCGTCCAGCGCGCCGGCAGCATCCTGGTCGCCGCGTGCGCCGGATCCTGGTTGATGCAGTCGACCGACACCTGCGGCCCGTGCGTCAGAAATTCACCGCCGATCATCGCGATGAACGCCGGAAAACCGTGAAAGGTGTCCGTCGCAGCGTGGATGCCGACGAACGCCTTCCCGCCCGCGATCCAGTCGAGGAAGCCCGGCTTGTCCGGCAGCGGCAGATCGCCCGTCGTGCTCACGAACATCACGCCGTCGTAGCGCTTCAGGTTTTCCACCCCCAGCGGCTTCAGCGCGGTCGCCATGGCCGGCATCCAGCGCGCCACCGCCGCTTCGTGCGCCTTCCTCCCCTCTTCGAACTTCGCGAGGGCCGCCTGGTGGGTCGGATCCTTTTCACCGCCCTTGCCCGGACGCGGCCGCGCCGGACCCTTGGGCTCCCCCGCCGGCTGCTGCACGAAATCGACCGTGAACTGGCCGCTCTCCTTTGCCAGTTGCGCGATCACCTTTTCCGAGGTCGGAATCGAAGCGTGGCGGAAACCGGTCGTGACGGTCACGACCAGCAGTTTTTTCGGCGCCGCAGCCGCGGGCAGCGCGGTCGCGGCGAGCGTCAGGGCGAGGATGCTTATGAATGCGTGTTTCATGCGTAAAGGAGGTTCAGGCAACCGGCGGAACCACGGCGAATCAAGAGCCGGATTCCCGCGCAGGTCGAACCGGAAACGCAGGCCGGCCCGGGCGCATCCAGGAATCGACAATCCGCCGCCAATCGTCACCATGTTTTCCGGCGGGCCCGTATCCGCCGCACCGCGCAATCCTCCGCTCCCGCGACCTTCCGTCTCCAACCTCGCCTCCGCCATGATCCTTCCCCGCCGCCAGTTCCTCAAACAATCCGGGGCCGATCCAATGGGGTCAGTCCGCTAGTCGCTAGTTTCTGAACTCCAGGGATCGGGCGCGGCCAGGAGATCCGGACAGCCGGGCCGTCCGGCCGCACCTACGTTTCTTCAGTGGAGTAGCAACTAGCGGACTGACCCTCTTGGGTCGGCCCCGTCAAAGCTCCGCCCGGCGGACCGGGCGCAATCGGTTCGCGAGGCGGGCGGCGGCGGACGGGGACGGAGCGAAGGCGCGTTCATCGATCGCTGGTGGGCGGACTGCGGGGAATCTTGCCCACACAGACCAGCGCGAAGGCGCCGCGGTGCGGATAGCGCAAGTGCCCCGTGGCACAAATCGCGAGGGCGACGTAACCCTTTCCCGTCGCGCGGATTTGGGACGGAACGCGGCAGCGCGCCTTTTTTTCCCGGCGCCCTCCGGGTAAAAGCTCCGACGATCCGGCTGGATTCTTTGCCGCACTGGGATTGACATACGCGGATCCGGAGCCCCACCACTCCGTCCCACATCGCCTTGCATGACCGTCCGCGCGCTATTGCTCCTTCCTCTTACGCTTTCTGCGGCCGTCCCGGTCGCACCGGTGGATTATGTCCGCGACGTGAAGCCCCTGCTCACGCAACACTGCACGCGCTGCCATGGTGAGTCGAAACACGAGGGCGGGCTGCGCGCCGACACGGCGGCCTTTCTCGACGAGGGCGGCGACAGTGGCCCGGTGCTGGCTCCCGGCAACAGTGCCAAAAGCCTCCTCGTGCAGGTGATCACCAACAAGCACCCCGACATCCCGCGGATGCCCTATAAGAAGCCGCCGCTCGAGGAGGCACAGATCGCCGTGCTCAAGGCCTGGATCGATCAAGGCGCGGGCGGCGCTCCCGCCGATGAAGTGCCCGGAAAATACACTCACTGGTCCTTCGTCCCGCCCGTGCGTGTGGCCCCGCCAACCGTGAAACGCGCCGACTGGCCGCGCAATCCCGTCGACCATTTCATCCTGGCGCGGCTCGAAGCGGAAAAAATCGCTCCGGCGGCCGAGGCTGATCGCATCACGCTGCTCCGCCGGCTGAGCCTCGACCTGCTCGGACTGCCGCCTTCCCCCACCGAGGTCGACGCGTTTCGGCAGGACCGCGGGCCCGGCGCCTACGAGCGCGTGGTGGACCGGCTGCTCGCCTCTCCGCATTACGGGGAACGCTGGGCGCGTCCCTGGCTCGATGTCGCCCGCTATGCCGACTCCAACGGCTACAGCATCGATGCCCCGCGTCAGATTTGGAAATATCGCGACTGGGTCGTCGCCGCGCTCAATCGCGACCTGCCGTTCGACCAGTTTGCGATTGAGCAACTCGCCGGCGACCTGCTCCCCAATGCCACGCGCGAGCAAAAGACCGCGACGGGCTTCAACCGCAACACGCAGATCAACCAGGAAGGCGGGATCGATCCGGAGCAATTTCGCGTCGAGGCGGTGCTCGATCGCGTCAATACCTTCGGCACCGCCTTCCTCGGCCTCACGATCGGCTGCGCGCAGTGCCACGATCACAAGTTCGATCCGATCCAGCAGCGCGAATACTACCAGCTGTTCGCCTTCTTCAACAACACGGTCGAAGACGGGCACGGCAAATCAACGCCGGGCGGCCTGTTGGAGTTTCGCGAAGAACTCGAGCCGCAGGACGCCCTGCAAGCCGAACTCGCGGAGGCACGCGACGACCTCGAACGCTACCTCGACACCCGGGGCAGCGACGTCGCCGCGTGGCGGCTGGCCCTCACGCCCGAGTCGCGGGGCGAGTTGAAACCCAGCGCCCGCGAGGCGATCGACATCCCGTGGGACCGCCAGACGCTCGCCCAAAAGCGGGTGCTCTATTCCACGGTTCGCGCCGCCGATCCGGAATTCAAAACGCGCGAGACCAAGGTCACGCGGCTCGAACGTCGCGAGCGCAAGCCCGTCTCGACGTTGATTATGGCCGAGCTGCCGGCGCCGCGCGAGAGCGTCGTCTTCATCAAGGGCGACTTCACCCGGCCGGGCGAAAAGGTTACGCCCGGCACGCCCGCCATCCTGCCGCCGCTCGCCGCCCAAAACCCCACGCG
>JACQWL010000596.1 GCA_016209255.1 Verrucomicrobiota bacterium | reverse complement strand
GCATCGACGCTGGCGGTGGTCAACGCCTACCTGCTTCATTCGCTGCCCTATCCCTCCGCGCACCGGCTCCATCACGTGATGTATGCGCCGCCCGGACCGGCCGAGCCGCGCGGGATGACGGCGCTCGACTGGCAGTCGCTCAGCGACGTGGTTGAGGACGTCATCGCCACCTCCGGCGAGACATTCTACCTGACGGATGCCGGCTACACCCAGACGGCACGCGGGGTCCGCGTTTCGCCGGGCTTTCTCCGCGGTCTCGGGGTGCGCGCCGTGATCGGGCGCGGATTCTCCGACGAGGAATTCCACGCGGGAGCAGAACCGGTCGCGCTGATCGGCCACGCGTTGTGGCGCGATCGCTTTGGCTCGGATCCGGATATCGTGGGGCGGCAGTTCCGGGCGAATGCGGAGCAACAGGGTGGGTCCGCCACGGCTTTTCGCATCGTCGGCGTGCTGGCGCCCGGGTTCTGGTTTGGCCGCGACAGCCATGCGACGGTCGACCTCCTCGTGCCGCTGCGGTCACCCGTGCGTACATACATGGTCGGCCTGCGCGAGGACGTTCCCGCCGCGGCCGCAGAGCGCCGGATCACGGAGGCAGCGAAACAGGTGGGCTCCGATTTCCCCCCGAATTGGACCGGCGTACACCTCGAGTCCGTTCACGCGCGCTACGTGGCGGCCATCCGGCCCGTGCTTGCCGGCATCACGATTGCCGCCGTCCTCGTGGTGGCGCTGGTGTGCGCCAATGTCGCGGTGCTTCTAGTGCTTCGCACGATGCGACGACAAAAGGAGATGGCGGTGCGCATTGCGCTCGGCGCCGAGCGCCGGCACCTCGTGCGGATGCTCGCCGCCGAAACGGGATTGATCTGCGCGGCCGCGCTGATGGCGGGGCTGGCGCTGACGGCGGCCACGCTTCGCCTGCTCGCACCGCTGATCCAGACCCAACTCGGCCGGCCCGCCCCGTCCGGCGCATCCGCCATCGCGCTCGATTCCACGGTGCTGCTGATCGTCGGCGGCCTGGGCGCAGTCATCACGCTTGCGCTCGCGTTCACTCCGCTGCTGGCGCCGTGGCAGCGCCGGCTGGCCGACATGCTGCGGCGCGAGGGAATGAGCGGAACCGACGGCCCCTTCATGCGGCGGCTGCGCACCGGACTGATCGCGTTCGAGGTCGCCGGCTCGCTGGTGTTGCTCATTGGGTGCGGACTGATGCTCCGGAGCGTCGTGAATCTCGTGCGCACCGATCTTGGCTACGATCCGGAGCACCTCGTGCGCGTGCGCATCGTTTTGCCGGGCCGGACGTATCCGGACCCGGCGACGCTACAAGGATTCTACTCGCGGCTCATCGAACAACTGGCCCCGCAGTTGAATGTGCCGATGTCCCTGGGTTCGTCGTTTCCACCGTTCTATGAAAACCACAAACAACCGCTCGAGGCCGACGGCATCGGTACCACCGGTCTTTCCGCCGGTGTCCTGCACGTCGGCGCCGGCCACTTCGGCGTGCTCCGCATCGAGGTGAAACATGGGCGCGGCTTCACCAACGCCGACCGGCCCGGCAGCGAACCCGTCGCCGTGATCAGCGAAACGCTGGCGCGGCGATTGTGGCCCGCGGGCAACGCGCTCGGCCAGCGGATTCGCACCGGCGAACGGATGATCCCCGACTCGCCCGTCGGAGCCTGGCGGACGGTGGTGGGCGTGGTGCGCGATGTCCGGCAAACCTACTCCGACGAGGACTTGAAGGACGTTTACCTTCCGTTTCTCCAGGCGCCGGGCCGATTCGCCTCGCTGCAACTTCGCACCGATCGATCCGCGGCCTTCTGGCTCGCGAGCGTCCGCACCACGGTGGCCGAACTCGATCCGTTTGTGCTCGTCGCGGACGCGCAAACGCTCGCAAGCGAAAACCGGCAACTGGCCGGCGCCCAGTTTCTCGCCGCGATGCTCGCCGGTTTCGCCGCGTTCACCGCGCTGCTCGCCGTGATCGGCATTTACGGCACCACCGCCTACGCTGTGCAGCAGCGGGAACGCGAGGTCGCGATTCGCATGGCGCTCGGCGCGACGGGCAGCGCAGTGGTGCGCCTGTTCCTGAAGGACGGCGTCCGTGTGCTCGGACTGGGCCTCGCCCTCGGCCTGGCCGGCTCCTTCGGGGCGATGCGCATCCTCGCAAACCAGATCCACGGCGTGGATCCGCTCGATGGGTTGACGGTGGGCGCCACGTGCGTACTGCTGTCGGCCGCCGCGCTGCTCGCCACATGGTGGCCGGCGCGACGGGCCGCGACCCGCGATCCGATGGCTGTCCTGAAAGAAGGATAAGGCCGTGTTCCGTGATTGAAGGCCCGCCATGCTGCGGCGAATCCTTTCCCATGCGACGTTCGCTCCATTTGCTCTTCGTCCTGATGCTCGCCGCCGTTCTGCCGGCCAGCGCCGGTGCGCCGGCTCCGGTCCGCGCGGCGGAGGCGGAACCCCGCGCCAAGCCCAACGTGCTGGTCATCCTGGCTGACGATCTGGGCTACGCGGACATTGGCGTGCATGGCGGCGGCGAGGTGCGCACGCCCAACCTCGACGCGCTGGCCGCCGCCGGCGTGCGTTGTACGAATGGATACGTCTCGGCGCCCTATTGCAGCCCGTCGCGCGCGGGGTTCCTCACCGGGCGCTACCAGACGCGCTTCGGCCACGAGTTCAACCCGCACGTGGGCGAGGAGGCGAAACTCGGCCTGCCGCTCGACCAGCGAACCATCGCCGACCACCTGCGCACCGCCGGCTACGCCACGGGGTTGATCGGGAAGTGGCACCAGGGGTTCAGCCCGGCGCACCACCCGCAGTCGCGCGGCTTCGACGACTACTTCGGTTTCCTCGTCGGCGGGCACAATTACCTCCTGCGCAAGGAGGCCGCGCCAAAGTTCGGCTCCGCCCATTCGCACGACTTGATTTACCGCGGCCGCGAGGTGCAAAAACTCGACGGCTACACCACCGACCTTTTCACCGACGAGGCGATTGGCTTCATCGATCGGCATGCGGCCCGGCCGTGGTTTTTGTACCTCGCCTACAACGCCGTCCACACGCCACTGGAGATCGCGGACAAGTTTCGCGACCGCCTCCCCGCCAGCGCAACGGATCCCGCGCGACGGGGGTATCTCTCGCTGCTCCTCGGCCTCGACGACGCCGTGGGCCGCGTCGTCGCGCACCTGCGGAAGACGGGACGCGACAAAGACACGCTCATCTTTTTCCTCAGCGACAACGGCGGCTCCGGGCGGAAGCCGTTCTTCGCCTACAATACCGCCCTCAACACGCCGTTGCGCGGCGACAAGGGCCAGACCCTCGAGGGCGGCATCCGTGTGCCGTTCTTCGTGGTCTGGCCGGGCCGGCAGCCGGCCGGGACGACGTACGATCAACGCGTGATCGCGCTCGATCTGCTGCCCACCGCCTGCGCCCTCGCCGGCGTCAAGCCGGGCGGCGAACTGGATGGCGTGAACCTCTGGCCGCACCTCACCGGTTCGATTGCGACCGCACCCCATGCGGAGTTGCACTGGCGCTTCGGTCCGCAACGCGCCGTCCGGCGCGGCCGCTGGAAACTGGTCGACTGGCGCGATTTCGAGGCGAAGTCCAACAGCGGATGGCAGCTGTACGACCTGGCGCAGGACATCGGGGAAAGGAACAACCTGGCGGCGCAGCGCCCGGAACTCGTGACCGAACTCAGCCAGTCGTGGGACCGCTGGAACGAAAAGAACCTCGCGCCCGTCTGGCGGGGCACGCCAAACGAAGATCCGGGCGCACACGCGGCGGCGGCACCACTGCGCGAATAATCCCCTCCCGCCGGGAATCCGGTTTCCCTTCAGCAAGGTTGATTATTCCCGGTCCTGAATGTAGGCAGGGTCTGCTGCGCCGGACCATGTCTGACTCCCTCGTCGTCATTCCCACTTACAACGAAAAAGAGAATATCGAGCGGATGGTGCGCGCCCTGATCCGGCTGGAGCCGCCGGTGGATGTTCTCGTGGTGGACGACGCTTCGCCGGACGGCACGGCGGCAATCGTCGCACGCCTCCAGCCGGAATTTCCGGAGCGGCTCTTCCTCGAACGCCGGGAAGGAAAGCGCGGCTTGGGCCACGCGTGCCTGCATGGATTCCGATGGGCGCTGGCGCGCAGCTATGCCTTCATTCTGGAGATGGACGCCGACTTCTCCCATCCACCGGCAGACGTGGCGCGATTGCGGGCGGCCTGCGACGCCGGAGCGGACGTTGCCGTGGGGTCCCGCTATGTCCGCGGCGGCGAGATCAAGCACTGGTCCGTGCGGCGCCGGATCCTGTCCCGCATGGCGTCGCTCTATGTGCGGCTCATCCTGTGGTGGCCGGTGCGCGATGCGACGGCGGGCTTCATTTGCTATCGACGCAATGCGCTGGCGGCGATCGCTCTCGAGCGGGTGAAGTTCGTCGGCTACGCGTTTCTGATCGAAATGAAATATGCGGCCTACCGGCGCGGGCTCAAACTCGTGGAGGTCCCGATCGTGTTCGTGGATCGGGTTGCGGGGACCTCAAAGATGAGCCTGACGATCTTTCATGAGGCGTTTTTCGGCGTGTGGCAGTTGCGGCTGCGCGGGTGAAGGATTGCGCGTGGCATGAACGAAACACTGCATCTTAATTCGACCGCTTCCGGACTTGGCGCGGGCGGCGCACCCGGCACGTCGAAAAATACCGGGTTGGAACGGAGGGCCGGGCGGACATTCCTGGGCGCCGGGGCGATCGTCGGTTTGGTGTGGCTGATTTACTGGCCGGACCTCCATGGCAGCTGGCTTTGGGACGACGGCTATGAGGTCGCGCACAATTCCCTGCTGCGCAATCCGGCAGGGCTGGTGAAGATCTGGACGGGACAGGGTGCGCTCGACTACTTTCCCCTCAAGGCAACCGTACAGTGGATACTGTGGCGGATTTGGGGCGCCAATCCCACCGGGTGGCACGCGTTCAGCATCGCCCTCCACGGCATGAATGCGCTGCTGCTCTGGCGGCTGCTGCACCGGCTGGGACTCCGACAGGCCTGGATCGGCGGCCTCTTGTTTGCCGTGCATCCGCTGGCGGTCGAGTCCGTCGCCTGGGTTGCGGAACTCAAGAACCTGCTCTCGCTGCCGCTGGTATTTCTCTCGTTCGGGGCGTACCTCGACTATGATGAGCGCGGCCGGTCATTCGACTTATGGCGGGCGGCGCTGCTGTTTCTCGCCGCCATGTTGTGCAAAAGCACGGTGGTCATGCTCCCGTGCCTGCTCGTGCTTTTTCTCTGGTGGAAGCATGGAACCCGGGGCTGGCGGAGGCGCTGGAGCCTGGTTCCATTCTTTGCCGTGGCGCTCGGGCTCGGGCTCGTCACGGTCTGGTTTCAACATCAGCGCGCCATCGGGGCGGCGGACGTCGCGGTGGGAGGCATGGCCACCCGGCTCGCGCGCGCCGGGCTTGCGCTGCTCTTCTATGCGTGGAAAACCGTCTGGCCGATCGAGCTGATGCCCGTGTATCCACGCTGGCCGGTCAGCCCTCCCGCGGTGCACCAGTTCCTGGCCTGGCCGATCCTGGGAGCCTTTTTCGGCTGGCTTTGGCTGAAACGAAACGGATGGGGACGCCACGTGCTGTTCGGCGCCGGAGCATTTGTGCTCAACCTGGCCCCCATCCTCGGGTTTCTGGCGATGGCTTACATGCACGCCAGCTGGGTGGCGGACCATTTTGTTTACGCCGCCTTGCCGGCGGCGGCCGGCCTTTTTGCGGGCGGCGTGGACGCCGCGGTCCTGCGGCTGGCGGGGCCGATGCGGCACTTTGCGGCCACCGCGCTCGCGGCGCTGCTGGTCATACTCGTGACTCTCAGCTGGAGTTACGCGCGAATTTTCCGGAGCCCGGCGGACTTCTGGAGTTATGCGGTGGAGCATAATCCGGATTCCTCCGTCGCTCACAACAACCTCGGCAACGTGTTTTTCGCCGCACGACAGCCGACCGAGGCCGCGCGCCATTTCGCCGCAGCCGTGCGGCTCGAGCCCGGCAACGCGGGCATGCGCATAAACTGGGGCAATGCGCTGGCGGAGCTGGGCCGGACGAACGAGGCGATTCGCCAGCACGAAATGGCCGTGACCGCCGCGCCGGCGTCGGCGGTCGCGCTCAACAGCCTGGGCGGCACGCTGCTGGACGCCGGCCGGCTGACGGAGGCGCGTCAGCACTTCGAGTCGGCGCTGCGCCTGCAACCGGACTCGGCCGAGGCGCGGAACAACCTCGGCATCGTGCTGGCGCGCACCGGCGCCCTGACGGAAGCCAGGGCGCATTTCGAGGCGGCCGTGCGCCTCAATCCCGGACTAAACTCTGCCCGGGAAAATCTCCGCTTGCTCGAGCAACAGGTCGCCCGACCTCCGAAGTAGCATGTACCGGGCTGGCGTTCCGGCGCATGCCGCGTTTAATCCGGCCGCATTTTCTCTTCGCTCGCCCGCGGCAAAGCCCACTTTACCGTCGCGAAGAATCCCAGCCGCCCCTTTGTCGTCAGTGCCGGCGGCGGGGACGTGCAGGCGGTGGGGACGGTCTTTAACATCCGGCTGCGCTCGGAGGCGATTGAGGTCTTCGTCACCGAGGGGAAAGTCCAGGTGGATTCGGAGCGGGGAGATCGGAAAGCGGAACGCGGCCCCGAAGCGCCGGGCCCGCCTGCCGCGCGCGTTTTCCCCGACTTCAAGCCCCGGTGCCCGGCCCTCGGCAAGCAAACCCCCGGTGCTCACCGCCGGGGAAAAACTGGTCGTCCGCTTTGACGCCGGGACCAGTGCGGTGCGCCCGGTTCAAATCGCGCCCGTGCCGCCGGTCGAAATCGAGCGCGCACTGGCCTGGCAGGAGCGCCGGCTGGATTTTGTTTCCGTGCCACTCGAGGAAATCGCCGCGGAGTTCAACCGCTACAATCACCGCAAGCTCATCATCACCGGCACGGCTCTAGCCACCCAGCGCTTTGGCGGCACGTTCCGGCCCGACGATGCCGCCGGCTTCGTGCGGATGCTGGAGTCCAATTTCGGCATCGTCGCGGAACAGGGAAAGGACGCCACAATCCTGCGCGTAGCCGTCCCGTAGCTCTCTTGCGCCAGAAAAAATTGCCTAGCACTTCGCGCCCGGTTGTTCGTAGTACGGTTATTGGACAAACCGGCCTGGCCGCCGACGCCTCAACCGCATGACGACCACCGCAAAAAAACCTCCACGCCTGCGCCGCACGGCGCATGGCGCGTTCGTCGTGCTGTGCGGGTTGATGATGGGCTTTGTCGCCAGTCCCCCAGTCCGCGCCATGACGCCGTCCGCCAATCCGCCGAAGCAGGAGAGAGGGGCGAAGAAGCCTTTCGATATTTCGGCCGGGGACGCGTTTACGGCCGTCAAGCGATTCTTTGCCCAAGCCGGCGAACAGTTAATCTACAAGGCCGACCATCTTGCCGGGGTGAAGACCAACGCAGTGCAGAGCGATTTCACCCCACGCGAGGCGCTTGGGCGTATGTTTTTCCGCACCGCGTTGTCCGTGCGGCAGGACGAAAAAACTGGTGCCTTGGCGATCTTGCCGACCGCCAACGCGAATCCGCGGAACGGCAATTTGTCCGCGTCGGCCCCGGCAGCGGACCTTCAATCTTCCACTAAAACAATAGCACCTAGACCATGAAATCCCGAAGCCTGATTACCGTATTGACCGGTTGGATCGCGTTTGCCCTGGCCCCGATTCCGGCGGCGAGAGGTGCCGACGCCGGCGCTGCCAGTGGCGGAACAATCATCGGGCAAGTGAGCAACGCCGCCACGACGGCATTCTTGGAAGGAGCCCGGATCTCCGTCAGAGGCAGCAGCGCGTTCGTGCTGACCGATCGCCAGGGGCAGTACCGGCTCGTCGTTCCCACAGGCACGGCCATGGTCGACGTCACCTACACCGGCCTGGATCCACAGGCGACGTCGCTGGCCGTTCCGGCAGGGGAAATCGTGACCCACAACGTCGCTCTCACGTCCGGCATTTATCTGTTGGATGCCGTCACCGTCGAGGGCGAGCGCGAAGGGAGCGCGCGGGCGGTCACGCTGCAACGCCAGGCAGCCAACGTCAAAAACGTGGTTGCGACCGATGCCTTCGGCAACGTGGCCAACGGAAATGTCGGCGATTTCCTGCAACGACTTCCCGGCATCACCGGGGTGTTTGTCGGATCGGAAGTGGTGGGAGTGTCCATCCGCGGCATGGCCTCCGGCCAGAATGCCGTCATGATGGACGGTGATCGCGTGGCGTCCTCGGACTCGGCCAACGCCGGGCGGGGATTTGTTTTCGAGCAGACATCCCTGAACCTGATTGAGTCTGTCGAGGTGACCAAGGCGCCTACGCCGGACATGGATGCCGATTCGATGGGCGGGAATGTGAACATGGTGACCAAGAGCGCGTTCGACCGCGCGGATGCCAAGTTTTTCTCCTATGCCGTCGGCTTCAGCCACCGCTGGGGTCGCCGGGCCCCGGCCGACTCATGGTACAAAGAACCCGTCAAGGGCCTGACGCCGTCATTGAACTTCACCTACTCGAATGTGCTCGGCGCCAAGAAGAACATCGGCCTCCTGCTGACCGGCACCTGGCACGTCCAGGCGACGGCGGACATCCGATCGGACCTCGCTCAACAATCATCCTTGAACCGCCCCGCCTATGTCTATTCGGCGAGCACCCTGCTGATCGGCTCTCCCCGAAGCCGCTTCTCCCTGGGTGCCAAGGTGGACTACAAGTTGAGCGAAAACACCATCATCACCTTGAATTCATCCTACAGCTGGATGCATGATTCCCAAGTCACCCAACAGAGCACCCTTTCGACCTCGCAGGCAATCGCGACCTTCGACGCCAATGGCAACCGGACCGGGACGGGCACGATTCGTCCGGGATACACCGAAACCTTTACCGAGGTTCTCACCAGCACCAATTCCTTGAACACCCTGACGGTCACGACGGTCGACAAGACAGGCGGCACGTACCAATTCAAACCATCCGTCAGGCACAAGTATGACGGCGGCCGCTTCGTCATCGATTATAGCGCAAGCTGGTCCCAGTCGGACACCTGGTATGATGCCCATCCCTACGGCGCCAAGTACAAGGACCAGCCGAAGGGGACGGTGAGCGCCGTGTTGCGGAACATCGGCTGGACCGTCGATCGGAGTCGCCGCCTGACCTATCCCGACATCACGCAGACGACCGGGCCGGACATGACCAATCTCGCGAACTACTCGAACCTTGTCCTGACGCAGCCCAACCGCAACGGGCGGGACGAGATCCTTGGCGCCCGCTTCAACCTCAAACGGGATTTTGATTTGTCGCTGCCCACGGCGTTCAAGGCGGGCTTCAATTATCGCCGGCAGGAACGCGCGCTGGAGAACAACAGTCGCCGCTATAATTACATCGGCACGGCCAACATCTCGAAGTTTCGCAACACGACCGGGCGCTATTCCGAGCTCGTCGACGCCTTCAAGGATGAGGTCACCAAGTTCGTGAATCCACCCTTTCCCGACGCCTACGCGACGGCGGAACATGCGCAAAATATTCCGGGCGACTGGACGGAGGATGTGCCCTACCGATTCACGCAGTCGCTGGCGAATCTGCGCTCAATGACGGAGGAGGTCGGCGGAGCCTATATCATGGGCGAGGTCAGGATTGGCCGGCTCACCTTCCTCGGGGGCGTGCGCATGGAAGAGACCCGAACCAATGGCAACGGGCCGCTGCAGGCCCTGACGCCCGCGGAAGTGGCCCGGCGCGCCGCGTGGGTTGGAACGGTCACGGCAGCGGAGGCCGAGCGCCGGGTAAAGGCGGAGTATGCCGGAAGATTGGAGAACAAGGCGAGCTATCGTAACGTCTTCCCCGGGATCCATTTCAAGTACGAGGCGAAAAACGGCCTGATTGCCCGCTTGAGTCACTCCAACGGCATCGGCCGCCCGGATTTCGGTTCCATCATGCCGAGTTCGACGGTGAATTTCTCGGCGCAGACCATCACCTTTTCCAATCCGGCGCTGAAGCCGCAGTATTCGGAAAACTTTGACGCCAGCCTGGAGTACTACTTCGAGCCGGTCGGCTTGATCTCGGTCGGGGCATTTTCCAAGGATATCAGCGACTTCATATTTCAGGATCGGAGCCAGTTTGTCGCCACCGGCGCGAACAACGGTTTTGACGGGGAGTATGCGGGGTACAACATCATCACTTCGGCCAATGGCGGGTCCGCCCGCTATCGCGGGCTTGAGCTGAGCTACCAGCAGCAGTTCACGTTTCTGCCCGGTTTCTGGCGCGGATTTGGTCTGAATGCCAATTACACTTATCTTTCCACCAAGGGCGACTATGGCGGAGCGGCCGTTTCAACGCAGGTCGCGGGCTTCAAGCCCCGGACCGCAAATGTCGCGGTCAGCTATCGAGGGTCGAAGGCCAGTGTCATGCTGCAGTGGAACTGGCTGGGGACGTGGCTCGTGTCGAATTCCACCAACCCGGCGTTGCTCAGACATGAAAGCCCGCGGACGCAGGTTGACCTGAAGACCAAGTACACGTTCACGCGGCGGATGAGCCTTTTCTGCGACGTGGAGAATCTGACCGCGGAGCCGCTCAACAAGAACTACCTGACCTTTGAAGATCGCTCGGGCCAGACCCGCCTGACGGCGCCCAAGATCGTCGCGGGTGTACAAGGCCGCTTTTGAATCGGATCCACGTTCAATCTATGACGACCAAAATCCAACGCCGTGACTTCATCAAGAGTGCCGCTGCCGCGCTCGCCGGCACCGTCGTTTCATCCGCGTTCGCCGCGGGGCCGCGGCGGAGCCCCCGGCCGAGGCGGATCCTGCTGCGCAATGCCTGGCAGAACGTCAACATCGGGGACATTGGGCACTATCTCGGCGCGCTGGAACTCATCGAAAAATATTTTCCCGAGGCGGAGATGATCCTGTGGCCGCGGCCGGGGGCCCTGGCCGACGGGGTGCGGGAGCTGGTGACCCGGTCGTTTCCCAAATTGAAAATTGCCGAAGGACTGGTGCAGAACGACAAGCCGGGCACGCCGGAACTGGCCGCCGCCTGGACGGAGGTGGATTTCTTGTTGCACGGATCGGGCTCGGGATTCAGCGCCCGGACTGATCTGGCGGCCTGGCATCGGTTCACCGGCAAGCCCTACGGCGTGTTCGGCACCAGCACCGATCCGGTTTCTGGCTTCGGTGACGGCCGCGATCCGGAAGGCGGGACGCTCGCCAATCTTCGCGCGCGAATCGGAAAACTGCCATCGAACCACCTCGATGACGTGACGCGCGGGATCATCGACCGGGCCGCGTTCATGTTTTGTCGAGACACGCTGTCCCGAGATTACCTGAAGGCGCAGGGCGTGCGCACGCCAATCTTGGAGTTTGGTCCGGATTCGCAGTTTGGCATGAAGAAGAAAGACGATGTCTTGGGCGACGCCTTCCGCAAGACCCACGGACTGGAAGAGGGGAAATACATCTGCGTCATTCCGCGCCTGCGTTATACGCCCTATTATCGCATGAGAAACGAAACGCGGGGCCGCACGGATGAACTCAAGGATGCGATCAACGATCGCACGACCGAGTCGGACCACGCCAAGGTGCGCGACATGATCGTCAACTACGTGCGCAATACGGGCAACAAGGTTCTGACCTGCGGGGAGATGACCTATCAGGTGCCGATGGCGAAGGAGGTTTTGGTGGATCGGTTGCCTGCGGACGTGAAACGCAACGTCGTGCGGCGGGACACGTTTTGGAAGACGTACGAAGCGGCTTCGGTCTATGCCAAATCGGAGACGGTGGTCTGCGTGGATTGCCACTCGCCCATCATTGCGCTGGCCCACGGCCGGCCGGGGTTTTATGTGCGTCAACCGACTGATACATGCAAGGGGCAGATGTTCCACGATGTGGGCGTGAGCGATTGGATTTTCGAAGCCGATGAGACGAGTGGCCGGGAGCTTTGGTCGAGGCTGGAGCAGATTCACCGGGATCCCAAGAGAGCCCACGCTCAGGTGAGGACCGTGATGACCGGGGTGGACGCGCTGCAGCGCCGCATGGTCGAGGTGCTGAAGGCAGCGGCAACGGCCTGAACATTTCTGAACCCGCAATGCATCGTCCGATCCCACCGGCACCGCCGGGAAATTCCCGGTTGTCGCGCCGATCCTTTCTGATCCGCGCCGCCACCGGCACCGCCGCGCTCGGATGGGCGGGCGGAGCGGTTCCCTTGCTCGCCGCCGTCAAAGCGAGCAAGGCCAAACACATCCTGATCGCGAACGCGTGGCATTGCATCAATATTGGGGACATCGCCCACACGCCGGGACTGCTCCACCTGCTGGATACGCACCTGCCGGACGTAAGGGTCACGCTTTGGCCGGTGCCGAGCATTCGAACCGGATATGAGCGGGAGTTGAGCCCCGAGGTGCGCAGAATGCTCCTCGCCGGTTTTCCCAAGCTTACGATCATCAAGGCGGGCGGCGCGCATGGCGGAAAACCGGCGACGCGTCCGGACCTGGCGGCGGCCATGGAGAAAGCTGACTTGTTCATCGTCGGTTCCGGCGGACTCCATTCAGCTCCCGTCGACGTCTGGCGGGCTTCGACCGACAAGCCGTATGGCATCTACGGCGTGACCGTTGGGAATATCAGCGGCGCACTCGCCGCCACGCTCTCGAAGGCCGCGTTTGTCTATTGCCGCGACAGTGTGTCCGTGGCGAACCTCCGGCAGGCGGGCATCACGGGACCCAATATTGGCTTTGGTCCAGATTCGACCTTTGCGCTTCATCTTCGGGATGAGGCACGCGCGGAGCGGTATCTGCTGCAGGCCGGCCTGGGCAACAAGAAGTTCCTCTGTGTCATTCCCCGCCACCGCTTTTCTCCGTACCACACGATCTACAATTATTCACCCACCGACCAGGATCGTGAGGTTGATCGGATCAACAATGCGTTCAAGGCGGCCGATCACGCCGCTGCCCGGGAGTTGATTGTCAATTGGGTGCGAACGACAGGTTTGAAAGTGCTGGCGTGTCCAGAAATGACCTACGGGGTCCCCTTGGCCAAGGATCAGCTGGTGGACCCGCTCCCGGCGGACGTGAAATCGAGGGTCGTCTGGCGGAACACGTTTTGGATCGCAGACGAGGCCGCCTCGGTCTACGCGCGGGCGTTTGCGGTCATCAGTCTTGACTGCCATTCGCCGATCATCGCGCTGGCGGCGGGAACGCCGGCGATTCACCTCCGCGTGCCAACCGACAATCCGCACAAGAGCAGGATGTTCGCCGATAGCGGCCTGCCGGAGTGGATCCACGAACTCGAAGGCATGACCGGAGCGCGACTCACCGAACTGGTGATGGACATCCATCGCGAGCCCGCCGTCGCCGCGCAAAAGGTCGCACGGGCGATGACGTTCGTTCGACGGCGGCAGGCGGCAACGATGGCCGTGGTCCGGGCCGCCCTGCCCACTTGAAGCAAGACCGGATGCGGCACCGCGCCTTCCGAAGCAAGCTTCGAGGTATCAGGCCCAAAGTGAATGAACTGAAATTCAGCGCGCGTTCGCGATGACCTGCTTTGGGCTGGACTGCTTGGCCGGCGGCATTTAGTTGCTCGCGCAGTTAGATCATCATTTCCGCTTGATGCCGCCACAGAATCCAGAGCAGGCCCGCTGGTTCGCCGAGGAAGTGCAACCGCATGAGCCCGAATTGCGGGCCTTCCTGCGCCGCCATTTTCCCACGGTGCAAGACATCGATGACCTGGTGCAGGAGGCTTACCTGCGGCTGATTCGCGCCCGCAGCACTGGCGTGATCGCCGAGCCCCGGGCCTACCTCTTCCAGACGGCGCGGAACGCGGCCTTCGACCTCTTTCGGCGAAAACGGGTCCTCTTGCTCGATGACTTAGCTGAAAGCCCGTGCTTGTCCGTCGTAGAAGAGAGACCCGATGCCGCCGAAACCACCAGTCATGCGCAGGAACTCGAATTGCTGGTCGAATCGATCCGGGCCCTGCCCCCGCGTTGCCGGGAGATCCTCACGCTCCGAAAACTCCATGGTCTCTCCTATCGCGACATCGCGGAACGACTCGCGATTTCGGAGCACACGGTCAACGCCCAGCTCTCCATCGGGATCGTGCGTTGCCGGCAGTATCTCGAAGCCCGGGGCATGATCAAAGGAGGCGGCGATGCCAACGCAATTTCCTGAGTCTTCCGACGACACGGATGCTGGGCTGGACCCGATCGAACTGACTGCGGCGGAGTGGCTGGTGCGGCGAGACCGTGGGTTGAACCCGGCACAGGAGGTGGAGTTTGCCCGCTGGCTCGCAGCCGACGAGCGGCACTCCCGGATGTTTGGCAAACTCACGCAGACGTGGGGGCTGCTGGATCAAGTCCCGGCCGCACGCGTGCCGCTGCCGTCGCATCACCGGCGATCGCGGGGATGGGTGTATGGGACGCTCGCCGCTGCGGCAGCCCTGACCGTCGCTTTCGTCGCATTGGATTCGACCGTCCAACCGGCCGCGACCCCGTTGGTCCAGAGTGCCGGCACACCGGTCGGCGGCTTCGAGAAGATCGATCTCCCCGACGGCTCCGTGGTCCACCTGAACACCGCGAGCGCGGTCAAGGTCGCTTTCACGACGACCGAGCGCCGGGTTCTCCTGCTGCACGGCGAAGCGAACTTCACGGTGGCCAAAGATCGCGCGCGTCCCTTCGTCGTGCGGGCGGGTCCGGTCGATGTTCGAGCCGTCGGCACTGTGTTCAACGTGCGCTGCGATTCCGCCGCCGTCGAGGTGCTGGTCACGGAAGGCAAGGTGCGGGTGGAAGACGCCGCGTCGGGTCGCAGCCTGTTGGCGCCGAAGTTGACGCCCGCGGCGACGGCGATCGCTGCACCCGTTCCATCCTCGCCGGATCCAGCGACGGATTCGACCGCCATGGGAGCGCCGCTGCTCCTGCAGGGCCATCGTTTGACCATACCAACAACCGTGTCCACGACCGTCGCGATCGCGCCCGTCGCGGTGGCGCCGGACGAGGCGGCCCGCGCCCTGGCCTGGCAAAGCCGGCGCTTGGAATTCAGTGCCGAACCATTGACCAAGGTCGTGGCCGAGTTCAATCGCTACAACCGGCACCAGTTGGTGATCGAGGATTCCGACCTGGGCACCCAACGTTTCGGCGGCAAATTTCCCGCTCATGACATCGAGTCCTTCGTCCGCCTGCTGGAGTTAAATTTCGGCGTGGCGATCGAACGACGGGAAAGCACGACGGTGCTGCGGCGAAAGCCGACGGTATCGCCGCGTGACTGATTTTCCGCGGGGGTGAAAAATTCCTTAGAGAGATCGCCGGTCGATCCCGTCGTATTGGTTGCGGCCATTGCCGCCCAACCTACCGGCGGGCCCAGTGGTTTTGCGTCCCTCGACCGAAAACTACGCGTCATCTTCATGTCGTTCTGCGCCTTCATCCTCACCGCGATTCCCCCGAACGCGCAGGCGGCTTCCACCCGGAAGTGGTTCGACCTCCCGGCCGGCTCGGCGACCGATACGCTCCGGCAGTTCGCGGCGCAGACCGGTGACGATGTGCGGCTCCTGTACGCAGCCGACGCGGTGGACGGCGTGGGCACCGCGGCGGTCCACGGGGAAATGACACCACGCGAGGCCTTGGATCAGATGCTCGCCGGCACACGGCTCAAGGTAACGCAGGATCCAGCCACCGGTGCGCTTGTCGTTGAACGGAACGACTCCGTTCGCCCCGCCGCGGTTCGCCGTTCCAACTCCGAGATTGTTCCTTCTCCTGAAAAACCACCGAAAACCTTGAACCGAAAAAATCCCATCGCCCTCTTATTTGGTTGGATCGCACTGACCCTCGGGCCAACCCCTGCCGCGTCTGCGGCGAGCAGCAATCCCGGCACTGGATCCGTTCCGCAGGACGCCACTGAAATCACGGGGCAGGTGAGCAACGCGGCCACGCGCGCATTCCTGGAAGGGGCCTCGGTCACCGTGTCCGGCACCACCCAGACTGTTTTCACTGATCAGGAAGGCCGCTACCAATTCAAGGGCTTGCCGACCGGACCCGTGACCCTCGAAGTGAGTTATACTGGGCTGTCGACCCAACGGATCCTGGTCACGGTGTCGGCCGAGCACAGGACGGTGCGCAATGTCGAACTGACGTCCGACATCTACCTGATGGACGCGTTCACCGTGGCCGGAATTCGCGAGGGGCAGGCTGCCGCCATCACGCAGCAGCGCAATGCCCCCAACGTGAAGAACATCACTGCGGCCGATGCGTTCGGCAATGTCGCGGATGGCAACGCGGCAGAGGTGGTCCGGTTGCTGCCCGGCATAGCCGCGTGGAACAGCGAAAATGAGTCCCGCTACATCATGGTGCGGGGGATCGACGCCAACCTAAACACGGTGACAATTGACGGTATGAAGACGGCCACCGGAGTATCCGGCGCCAATCGCCAGACCGAATTGCCCGGGATTCCGATCGGCGCGACCCAGGTCATTGAAGTGACGAAGTCACCGACCCCGGACATGGATGGCGATTCGATCGGCGGGAACATCAATTTCAGGCCGGCGAGCATCTTCGACCGGACTGAACCCCGGCGGATCACCTTTGCGGTGAGCGGCAGCATCCGGAAGGTCGGAGCCGGCGCGCGTGCCACGGCCTATGTTTCAAACAAGATCACCCCCACGTATGCTTTCGGTTACTCAAATGTCTTCGGCAAGAATCAGAATATCGGGGTAACCGTGAACCTCAGCCACACCGTCAACTTCGCCCCTGGCGGCGGCACTATGCTGAATGGGTATCAAGCGACGGCGACGAAACCGGCGTTCATGCGCATGCTCTGGGTCTCTGACTATCATTACCTGGAGCGCACGCGATCGGGGGTGGATGTGCGGCTGGACTTCAAGGTGGGCGAGAACTCGCGGCTGTACTTCAGCAGCTTCTACACCAACTTCAACAGCGAACAAGTCTTCCACGGCGGGAACAACACCGTGACCGCCGTGGCCAGCGCGATCGCTACGCTCGATGCTTCCGGCCGGCCGATCCCTTTCGAACCTCAGTTTCCATTCGGACACCCCAACTACCGACCCGGTGGTTTCAATGCCGCGGGAGCCAGGGTCCAAGCCTCCATTCTCCCAGGCTTTACCGACAAGGTCACGGAACTGGCGAGTGCGACCTACACTTTTACCACCACACCGATCCACACACTGAACGAGCGGTACGCTTTCCAGGCGGGCGGCCGCCATCAGTTTCGCCGGCTTGAACTCGACTATACTGGAAACTACCAGGAGAGCCCGAGTAAGAACGGTCAAAAAGACTGGAACCCAAACGCGACCCGCGGCTACACGATATCAGTTCCCAACACCTCCTGGCGATTGGACGGTACTTCCACAGGATCCGTCTCACGCCGGAATGCGATCCAGACGGGAGGCCCGGACGTTCGCGATCCGGCAAACTGGGTTTTGAGCGGATTGTCCGCCGATGTGTCCGACCAGGGGACAAACATCTACGGAGGCCAGCTCAATCTGAAGCTCGGTTTTTCCGATCCGGTCCCATCCTATATCAAGACGGGTTTCAAATACATGAGCGAAGAGCGCTATACCCGTCGCGACACCAAGACCTTCACCTATTCCGGTCCACAAGGAGCATTCCTGAGCAGTTTTATCGACACTTCACTGCCGACCGGCGTCGCCTTGTCCAAGTGGCATCCTTTCGGCATGAGCCCGCGATACTTGGATTTGGACAAGATTAACCAATACCTCGAAAAGAATCCCCAGTACCTCACCCATAATGCCGCCACGTCGTTGCAAAACGTGCTGGCGAACGACAAGAATGCAAGGGAGCAGGTGTTTGCTGGCTATGCGATGGGAAACATGTCGCTGGGGCAGTTGTCCGTGCTCGGCGGCGTACGGTTCGAAAAGACCCACCTGAGCGGCGAAACCGCCATCCAAGATCCACGGGCGGGTCTGACGTTGACGGATCCGATCGAGCGTACCCGGGCTCAGTGGGGAAAAAGAACCACCGTGATACGAGAGTACCGAAATGTATTGCCCGGAATTCATTTCAAGTACACACCCGGAAGGAACTGGCTGACGCGCGCCAGCTATTCGCAGAGCTTCGGCCGGCCAAGTTTTGGGTCAATCTATCCGGATACGAGAATCAATTACGAAGCTGAGAGAATCACGCAGAACAATTCCGGCGTAAAGCCGCAGGATGCGGCCAATTTTGACGTTACCATCGAACGTTATTTCGAGCCAATCGGTGTGATTTCGGCAGGCGTCTTCCTTAAGGAGATAAAGAACTTCATCTTCAGCAACGTGGTGAAGATACCGACGGGCAGCGACAACGGATTTGACGGCGAGTATGCCGGATGGGATCTCGCCACGCAGGCCAACGGCGGTTTTGCCCGAATCAAGGGCGCCGAGTTGAATTATTCACAGCAGCTTTCATTCCTGCCTGGTTTCTGGAAGGGCTTCGGCGTTTTCGCCAACCACACCTGGTTGACCGCAAAGGGAAATTATGGCCGCGTGACCGAACCCACAGGCAGCGCCCTGGTCAACTTTACGCCCAGGGCGGCCAACGCCGGAATCTCGTACAGCCGGGGTCGCTTCTACGCCCGCGTCAATGTGAATTATACCGGCACCTATCTGAGATCCTATAATCTCGACCCTCTTTTGCGCTCCTACCAGGACCGGCGCACAATGGTCGATACCAAGCTGGGGTTTCATTACTCGCGCAAGCTGACGTTATTTACGGATGTTGCCAATATATTTAACTCCAAACAGAAATGGTATTCTGGCCTGTACCGGGAGTACAACACCGACCAGCGTGATCACGGCGTGCGCGTCCAAGCCGGCGTCAATGGCAGCTTCTAATCCCGAAATATGCAAAACTTTTGCCGACGTCTCTTCTTGAAAAGAGCCGTCATTGCCGCCGCGGGGGTCGGATTATCGCCGCGATCGTGGGCCCAGGTCAACGGCGCGAATAGCGATGTTCGCTTTGCCGTGGTGGGTTTAAAAGGTCGGGGCCGCTCGCACATCACCGATCTGCTCCGCGTCAAGGGCGCGCGCATCGTGGCGCTCTGCGACGTGGACCGGACCGTCCTTGACGAGGAGGTCAAGAAACTCAAGGCGCTCGGACACGCCGTCAAAGGGTACACCGACGTGCGCCGGTTGATCGAGAGCGCTGAGATCGACGCCATCTCCACCGCCACTCCCAACCATTGGCACGCGTTGATCACCATCATGGCCTGCCAGGCCGGCAAGGATATCTATGTCGAGAAGCCGGTTTCACATAATATATGGGAAGGCCGTAAGATGATCGAGGCGGCCCGCAAGTACAATCGGATCGTGCAAAGCGGGACGCAAAGCCGGTCGCACACGGGCATGCAGGAAGCGGTCGCCTGGGTGCAAGCAGGCAATTTGGGCAGACTCACGCTCGCTCGCGGGCTCTGTTATAAACGCCGGCCGAGCATCGGCAAGGTCACTGGCCCACAGGTGGTGCCGGCCTATATCGACTACGATCTCTGGACCGGTCCGGCCGAGATGCAGCCCTTGATGCGCAAGGAACTGCATTACGACTGGCACTGGGTTTGGGAGACCGGGAACGGCGACCTGGGCAACCAGGGCATTCACCAAATGGACATTGCGCGCTGGTTTCTCCGCGAAAATGAACTCCCCCCCCGTGTCTTTAGCGTCGGCGGGCGCCTGGGTCTTGTCGACGACGGGACGACACCCAACACCCAGTTTATCCACCATGCCTACGCCCGTGCGCCGCTCATCTTCGAGGTGCGCGGCTTGCCGGCAACGGCGGGCCGTGAGCCCATGGACTCGTTCCTCGGTGCCTCAGTGGGCAACATCATCCATTGCGAAGATGGTTTTGTCGTGATCGGGGAGGGCCCATTTACAGCTACAGCCTATGATCGCAGCGGACGCGTAATAAGGACGTTCTGGGCCCGGTATCCCAATCACCACGAAAATTTCGTGCAGGCGGTGCGGAGCCGGAAATCCAGCGATCTTACCGCCGACATCAACGAAGGGCACATTTCCAGTGCGCTCTGCCATGTCGCTAATATTTCCTACCGGCTTGGCCAACGGGTGACGCAGGAGGAGATGGCCGAAAGAGTCAAAGCCGACCGGGAGTCGTCCGATGCCTGCGACCGCATGGCCGCGCATCTGGCGGCCAACCGGGTTGACCTCGACAAGACCAAGCTGATTTTCGGCGAGATGCTGACCCTTGATCCTAAAACGCGGCGTTTTGTGAACAACGAAAGCGCCAATGCCCTGCTGACGCGAACGTACCGCGCGCCCTTCGTCATTTCCGAGCAAGTCTGATCCCGCGCCCTTCTCCGTCTCGGTCAACTCGCGCCCGGCGATGCCACGCCGGATTCCAGTTGGGGCCCAACACTCGTATGACGACCACTTGCATTTCGCTCAAGAATCTGACGTCCCTCATCGTTGTCGTCAGCACTCTCGCCGAGGTATCCGTTGGCGCGGAGTCCCATGTCTTCGTCAATTCGCTCGGCATGAAACTGAAGCTAATTCCAGCTGGCGAGTTCCTGATGGGGTCGCCCACCTCGGATTCGGAAGCCCACCACGACGAATTACCGCAGCACCGCGTGCGCATCAGCCGGTCGTTATTCTTGGGAGCATTTGAGGTGACGCGAGGGCAGTTCGCCGCTTACGTCGGGGCGACTGGAGCCAGGACCGAAGCCGAAACGAATGGCAAAGGGGGATGGGGAGCCGACGCGAACGGGAAGTTTGTCCAAGCGCTGAGATTCACCTGGCGAAACCCTGGCTATGCACAGGCGGACGATCATCCGGTGGTCGTCGTGAGTTGGAACGATGTCGTCGCTTTCTGCCAATGGTTGAGCCAAAGGGAAGGAAGAGCGTACCGACTCCCGACTGAGGCGGAGTGGGAATTCGCCTGCCGCGCAGGGACGTTGACGAAGTTCGAGTACGGAGCCGATGCCGAGGAGTTGGCCATGGCGGGCAATGTTGCGGATCAGCTATTGGAGGACAGATTTCCCGATCGACCGGCGATCAACGCCCGCGATGGTTATGTTTTCACGGCGCCCGTGGGGCAATTTCGACCCAATGCGTTTGGGCTGTATGACATGCACGGTAATGTGGGGGAATGGTGTCAGGACATTTATGACCCGAAAGCATACGCGGATCGCTCCGGCACAACCGTCGATCCGTTAGTGCTGATGGGTAGTCCAGACCGGGTGGGTCGAGGCGGATGCTGGTATTACACAGCCCGATACTGTCGGTCCGCGCGCCGAAACCGGGACGCCCAGGCGGACGGAGCGCCCCATCGCGGCTTTCGCGTGGCCCTCACTGCGCCAAGCACTTGAAACATATGAAAGCTCCAGCAATCGCGGCCCTGATCGCCACTTGTTTCGCCCTGATCGCTGATGCCAGCCGCCCTCTCTTCGGCGCGATTGGCGCTTCGGACAGTGCCGCCGTCAAGTCGGCCGGAGTCATTACCGGCCGGGTGCAACATCTCGTGACCGGCCGGTTCCTCAACAACGCCCGGGTCTCGATCCGGCGCACCGATCTGGTCGCGCTAACGGACGAGTCGGGCAGTTACCGGATTGCAGGCGCTCCAGCCGGCACCGTCGTCCTTGAGGTGTTTCACACCGGTCTCGATCCGCAGCAGATTTCACTCAACGTTCCGGCCGGACGAACCATCGAACAAGACATCTGTCTCACGAGCGCGGCGCGGTTTGGCGGCGCCGCAGAAACGGTGAGGCTCGACCCTTTTGTTGTTTCCACGGCTAGAGAAACCGATGCGACGGCCATTGCAATTAATGAGCGGCGATTTGCTGGCAACCCCAAGGACGTGATCTCGACGGATGCCTTTGGCGACATCACCGGAGGAAACATCGGTGAGTTCATGAAATCTCTTCCCGGCGTCCTGCCCGTGGATGGCGGCGGATCAGAGGTGAACAACGTCTCGCTACGCGGACTGCCGGCCAATCTCACGGTGTTCACCAACGACGGTGCGCAGATGGCGGGTGCCAATACAGCAGGCGATTCGCGCACGGCTGACGTGAGCAACATCTCGATCAACAACGTTTCCCGGGTTGAGGTCATCAAATCGCCCTTGCCGTCCACGCGAGCCGACTCCCTGGCGGGCACGGTCAATCTCGTGAGCAAAAGCGCCTTTGAGCGGAGTCGGGCGGAATTTCGCTACCGCGTCCATCTCACGAGCAACGACCAGTACTTCTCCTTCCAGCGTACGCCCGATACGCTGGAAGAAAACACCTATAAAATATATCCCGGCTTCGATTTCGATTATACCGCTCCGATCACCAGGGATTTTGGGATCGTCGTGTCCGGACTGCACTCGCAGATTCTAACCGCGAGCCACGCTCTCTTCCGGGATTACAACGCGACGGCCAGCGGCACGGGCGCCTCCTATGGCAGGCCCTTCCTCTATAATCTGGTCAACCGCGGTCCATCGCTTGCAATCTCGCAACGCGATTCGCTGAGCGTCAAGGCGGATTGGCGGCTTCGCCCCAACACCGTGTTGTCGGCCAGCCTGCAGACCAGCTACAACATCTCGACGACCTCAAACATCCAGTTTACGCAGTCGACGGGAACAAACGGCGCCCCCACCCCGACGAGCGGCACCCCGCTCAGCTACGGTCCGGACTTCACCGCCGGAGCAACTGGACGCGGCTCCGCCACTCTGCCCAGCACCTTGCAGGGCATCCAGGGTGCGGCGACCGCGGCAAATATCAGCTACAGATTCAACGACGGCCGGTGGAAAATTGATGCTAGCCTTGGCCGGTCGGCAGCGCGGAAGTCCACCCGTCAAACCGCCCGGGGCTATTTTAACGGCGTCACCGTTGGTCTGAAAACACCGGTGCGGATATCATTTTCGAAGATTACCCCCGACAGCGCGACGATCAGCGCGTTCGACGCTGGCAACCGTGAAATCGATATCTACGATATCAACAACTATCAAATCACGGCCGCCACCACGGCGCCCCGCGATATCCGCGACGAAGTTCAGGCGTACAATCTCGATGTTCGCCGGCAAATCATCGCCTGGTCTTTTCCCGTCGCGCTGCAGATCGGCGGTTCCTCTCAAGCGCAGGAGCGCGAGACGCAGCGTCAGAGCGATTCATGGACCTACCGAGGGCCCAATGGCGATTCGTCCGCGGCGCCTTACGGCAACCGGATCTTCCGCCCCGAAGTATATAACCATCCCGGCTTGTATTATAATCAGGGAGCGAAAATCGCTCCGATCGTTTCGCCGCTGCTGGCCTGGCGGGCCTTCGAAAAAAATCCGGATCTTTTCTACCAGACGCCAGCGCAGGTTTTGGCGTCGGAGCAGGCCCGGCGCGTGAATGCATTCAAGATCAAGGAGACCGTCTCCGCCGCTTATTTTCAGACTGAACTGCGCTTTCTAAAAGATCGGCTGAATGTCATCACTGGCGTGCGTTTCGAGAAGACTGTCGATGACGGTCTGGGGGTGTTACAAGACAGCAGTGTGGTTTTTGTCCGGAACGCAGACGGGAGCTTTGCCCATAACACAGCGGGGGCACGCATTCGCACGCCCGAAGCTGGCGCGGCCGGTTCGATCGAGGAAATGCGGCTCGTCTACACGCGACTTGGCTATCATGCCAATCGGGCTTTCGACGGCTGGTTTCCCAGCCTTCATCTTCGGTATAACCTGAGCGAGAACGTGCTCGCGCGGGCATCTTATGCCAAAGCTTACGGGCGGCCGGACTTCAGCAACATCATCCCCAATACCGTGTCCAATGAGGCGGATGTCGCTGATCCGAACCAGGTGCCACAAGGAACTTTGCGAATCAGCAACACCGGCCTGAGGCCGTGGTATGCCGACTGTTTCGACCTGTCGCTCGAGTATTACACGCCCCAGGGCGGAGTCTTCAGCGCGGGCGCGTACCTGAAGGAAATCAAGGACTTCTTTGGTACGTTCTCGAAAATCGCCACACTGGCCGATTTGCAGCAACTCGGGTTTGATTCCAGCTATGAGAACTGGCAGGTGACGACGAAGATTAACGCGGGCGATGCGCGAATATCCGGGGTGGAATTCAGCATCAGCCAGTCCCTGGATGCGCTGGGCAGGTGGGGGCGTTATCTCAAGGTTTTTGTCAACGGCACGAAGCTCAAACTGGAGTCCTCGAGCAATCTGGCGGACTTCGGGTATTTCCTTCCCGAGAGCGCCAACTGGGGGGTTCTAGTGAACCGGAAGCCAATTACGTTCAGGGCAAATTGGAATTATCGTGGCTGGCTGAAGGCGAGTCCGCAGGCCACCCGGGGCGTGGACGGATTCTATTATCTGAAGCCGGCGGCGCCGACTCTCGATGCCAGTGTCGATTATCAACTCCGCAACCGAATGTTCCTTTTTGCCAATGCGAAGAATGTCTTCAACACCCAGATCTACCATGAAATGCGTGGCTCAGAAACGCCGGAATATGCCAAGCGGTATTCGACGCAGAACTTCGGCGTGATAGTGGCCGCCGGGCTCAAAGGAACCTTTTGACCCAGGCGGTAGATCCCGTGGCTCGACCCCGTTTGATTTTGAGCCGTTCCCGTCGCTCCTTCTTTACCCCGTAATCGCCCCATCAGACCATGAAGCCACGTATATCCAGCGTTCTGTTGTTCGTCAGCCTGATCGCACCCGGCGCGGTGGTACCCGCGGCGACCTTGGTGAAACTCACCCGCGCCGATGATCGCATCCGGGTCGAACTTGGAGGCAAACTCTTCACCGAGTACATCTTCAAGGGCGCGCCGAAACCCTTTCTTTACCCGATCCTGGCGTCCGATGGGACCGAGATGATGCGTCACTTTCCGGTGCAGAGGGGCGTACCCGGTGAAGTCGAAGATCACCCCCATCACCGGTCGCTTTGGTTCACGCACGGCGCGGTAAACGGGATCGATTTCTGGGGCGAGAACACCGACCAGTGCGGAAAAATCGCCAGTGAGTCGGTCGAATCAGCGGTGCAGGATGGCGTCGGCACGATTCGCGCGCGCAACCGTTGGGTCGGCCCTGACGGCACAGTGCACCTGACCGACGAGACCACCATTCGCATCCGCGGTTCAGCGGACGCCCGTTTCCTCGACTATGAAGTCACGCTCAAGGCACCCGCCGGCAAGCCGGTCTTGTTCGGGGACACGAAGGAGGGATCGATGGCGATTCGGCTGCCGTTGTGGATGACGCCGACGCACGACTATGGCAAAGGCAGGAAGCACGAAGGTTCCGGCACCATCGTGAATGACTCCGGCCAGAGGAACGACGAAACCTGGGGCAGGCGGTCGACGTGGGTCGACTATCATGCCCCGAAGGACGGCAAGGTCTACGGTGTCGCGATGTTCGATCATCCGTCGAACCCGCGCCACCCGACGTGGTGGCACGTGCGTTCCTACGCGTTATTTGCCGCGAATCCCTTCGGCAAGCACGACTTCGATCCGAAGTTCAAGGCCGACAAGAAGGCCGGCGACATGATAATTCCCGCCGGTGGCAGTGTGAGCTTTCGCTGGCGCTTCTATTTCCACCTCGGTGACGAAAACGCCGGCAAAGTCGCCGATCGCTTCAAGGAATACGCCGCCGGGAAGTGACCGCCGGTCGTCCCCGCATCCCCCCACCCGCCAGGCCACCTGCCCTGGCGCCCTCGCACCTCGTCCGCAAGAATCCAATCGGTGAAAATCAACTCCAAAATTCCGGGTGACCCGAGAAAATCCGTTCTCCGCCCGCTCACTGCGCTCCTGCTGTTCTTGCCCCTGGCAATGGATGCCGGGTCGACCAACATGATCGCGCTCCATGTGGAGCCCTCCAAGGAGTATCCGCGGAGTTCGGAGGGTTCGTTTGCCACGCTGACCACCGGGCGGATCATTTTTTGTTACACCCAGTTCTATGGCGGCGGAGCTGATCATAGTCCGGCGCGGATCGTGCGCATTCACTCCGACGATCAGGGG
This sequence comes from Verrucomicrobiota bacterium, assembly GCA_016209255.1. GTDB lineage: Bacteria > Verrucomicrobiota > Verrucomicrobiia > Opitutales > Opitutaceae > ER46. Next base: position 12,349 of record JACQWL010000596.1, on the reverse strand, counting down.
CGCACCTGGAGCCCGCCCGTAGTCGCGGTGGAAAACGCGGGTGGCAATAACGTCATGAGCGTGTCGCTGCTGCGTCTGGCCAGCGGAAAGCTGGCAATGTTCTATCTCTTGAAAAACAGCTGGATCGATTGCCGTCCGCAGCTGCGTCTCTCGGCCGATGACGGGGCGACTTGGTCGGAGGCCAAACGCATTCTCGATGCGCCGGGATACTTCGTCATGGTCAACGACCGCGTCATCCAGACGCGTACGGGCCGCATCATTGCTCCGCTGAGTTTCAGCCGGGTGCGCGACAGTGACCCGCAGAGCGGCAAGTCCATCGACTTCCGCCAAATTGCGATGTGGTTTTACTCGGACGACGACGGTGCCACTTGGCAGGAGTCGAACAGCTGGTGGGCCCTGCCCATGCGCAGCGGCACGGGCTTGCAGGAAACTGGCATCGTCGAACTCGCGGATGGTTCGCTCTTTTCATGGAGCCGCACGGATCAAGGCGCACAGCATGGATTCCGCTCCACGGATAATGGCAAGACGTGGTCGCCGCCTGAGCCCACGGAGCTGAAATCGCCGGTGTCGCCGGCGAGCATCCGGCGGATTCCCGGCACCAGTGATCTGCTTGCTCTCTACAACGACCACTCGGGCAAGTTTCCTTTTCCGACAGGCAAACGCAGTCCGCTGGTGGCGGCGATCTCCGGTGATGGCGGCAAGACGTGGCCCGTGCGCAAGTTGATCGAGGGCGATCCCGATGGCTGGTATTGTTACACGGCCATCCATTTTGTCGGCGATACCGTGCTTCTCGGTCACTGTGCCGGTGACAGCAAGTTGCGCACGTATCTCGGCCCCCTGCGCATTCGTCGCATCAGCCTCGACTGGCTGCGGCAGCCGTAATTTCGGCTCCATCTCGCGCATCCGACTTTCCTCAAACTAGACTCATGAAACTTCCGCTGCTCCTGCTCCTCCTTTCCAGCACCCTGCAGGCCACGGAGTTCTTCGTGGGCAAGCACGGCCTCGACACCAATGCGGGGACGAGTCGCGCGGCGGCGTTCCGCACAATTCAGAAAGGCGTGGATGCCCTGCAACCGGGGGACACGCTGACGATTGGTCGTGGCGAGTATGCCGAAACGGTCGTGCGCAAGGGTCTTGGCAGTGCCGAGCAACAGACGGTCATTCGCGCGGAAATGCGCGGCACGGTCCTGTTGCGGGGTGATGTGGATGCGCCCGGATTCAAACCAGTGCCGGGCACGCGCCGGACCTTCGCAGCGGATTTCAAAGGGGAGGTGCAGGCCGTTTATGAAGTGGATACGCTGGAACGACTCGATGGCCAGGCGACGCGGGCGGAAGTGGAGTTCCAGCCCGGCAGCTTCTACTACGATGTGGCGGCGGCGAAGCTCTACCTCTCCAGCTCAGACCTGCGTCCAGTCGAGCAGCATCGTTACAGCATTCCCGTCGCCGGAGCTCATGGAATGATGCTGGAGCAGCCGAAGCGTGTGCTCCTGGACGGCATCGCGGTGCGGGGCTTTGAGAAATCAGTCATGCAGACATGGCACACCGAGTCCGGCACGTGGGGCATCGTACTAAAGGAGGCGAAAGACTGCGTGATCCGCCACTGCACGGCCTTCCTCAATGGCGGTGGCATCCTCACGCGCAGCGGGCTGGAGGGCGGCAACTTGATCGAGAACTGCGTCGCTTACGGCAACATTTCGCCCCATGGCTTTGAATGCGGCGGCGTGGTTGCTGTCTCTGTCCGCAATGACACGCTACGCAACTGCGTGGCCTACAAGTGCGGCGTGGGAGTCCGCCTTTATGGCGGTGAAGGCTACGGACTCATCGAGAAATCCATGGGCTGGGGCAACGTGGTCGATCTCGGCATCAAAGGCGGCAAGATGGGTGAGATCTCCGATGTGCGCGACTGCGTGGCGCTGAGCTATCTGCCTACGCGCGGGCGGTTGAAGCATTCGATCATCGGATTCAAGAACACCTACGTGGAGAATCAGCCGGCAGGCACGGACACTTCGATCCGTTTGAACTTCGAGCGCGTGATTCGGGACCAGGAGTTCGCCGACCCGCTCAACTTCGATTTCCGACTTCAATCGACTTCCACGCTGCGCGGCAGTGCTCCGGATGGGAGTGATCGCGGGCCGTTCCCCTATCAGGCAGATGTCTTCTATGTTAAACCGGATGGTGACGATGTGGCCGATGGTCTCTCGGTGAAGGCGGCGTGGAAGACACTGGCAAGAGCGGCGAAGGAACTGCGTCCCGGCGACACGGTTTACTTTGAGCAGGGCATCTATGAAGGCGATGTCACGGTCAAAGGCGGCAAGGCAGGCGCGGAACCGATCTCGTTGCGCGCTCGCGGCACTGCGCGGGTCTTGATCCCGGGCTCGATCAAAGTGGAGGGCAGTCACGGCGTCCAGTTTGAGCGACTGAACTTCGCCCGCACCGTCACCGCCACCGCGAGCGGGAAGGTACGCTTCAACAACTGTCGTTTCTTCGCCCAGGACAGCGCGCTGCATGCGAGCCGATGCACGGAGTTGACGATTACGCACAGCGAGTTCACCCGCTTTGCGCAGGCTGGCGTGGTGCTCGACGGCTGCTCGGGAGTGGAGCTGAGCAGCAACGTCTATGACAACCAGCACGGCCCGGCGGTCGCCTGCCGCACCGATGGAGAGGCGACGTCGGCAATCCGATACAGCGACTACAACAGCTACGCGGACCCCGGCAAAGCTTGGAGGGCGGGCGGCAAAGCGATGTCGCTGGCCGAGGTGCGGCAGGCATCGCAGGACATCTACGCCCGCGAGTTGCAGCCGGTCTACACGATGCGTGATGGCATTCCTGAAGTGACGGATCGCATCGCGCTCGTTATCGGTGGAGCCTTGGGCAGGAGTCTGGGCCTTCACCAGGATCTCATGTCGAACACGCTGCGCATGACGGCTCCGACGCTTCACTCCGTCACTGCCACCACCGCAAACATCGAGTGGCAGATGTCGCGGGGATCAATGTCCGGCATCGCCTGGGGCGAGACGCCTGCGTGTGAGATCAAGGCCGCCTACAAGGTCACAAACCATGCGGACACCTTCCGCAGCTTCAGTCTCACTGGCTTAAAACCGGGCACGACTTATTATTTCAAGCTCACATCGGCCCAGCTCATCTACCCGCTGGATGATCAAGGCCCTGGCGAGGTTGTGGACCCGAAGTATGAGGCCATCACGTTCACGACGGAGGCGGCCGATCCCGCGCCCAGGACGCTCTATGTCGCTGCGGGTGGCAGTGACGCGGCTTCGGGCCTGACGCGCGGAAACGCCTGGCGCTCCATCGGTCAGGCCGCTGCGCAGGCCAGACCTGGAGACACCATCATGGTCGCCGGAGGCACTTACATTGAAAAGGTCCGCGTGCGTGGCACCGGAGTCGAAGGGCGCCCAATCAAGTTCATGAGCATCCCCGGCGAAAAAGTCATCCTTGATGGCAGCGGCAGGCGCATCGAGACCGCGTTCGTTATCAATGGCAAGAGCCACATCGAAGTGGATGGCTTTTATTTCGATGGCTTTCGTATGGGCGGCCAGGGCCGCACTTCGATGCGCGTGATCACTGTGAATCAAAGCAGCCACGTCACGCTGCGTCGCTTGTTTTGGGACGGACGCGGTGCGGGATACTCCGGCGGCCTGCTCATGGGTGCAGACAGCACCGATCTGCTCGTGTCGAACTGCGTGATCATTCGCGGCTCCGACGGCATGGAAGTGACCAATTGTCCCGGCTTCCGCGTCGAACACTGCGTCTTCCTCAGCCATATGATCGAGGCCGTGAAGCTCGGCACCCCCGCGGCGCTCACCAGCAACATCATCTGCGATAGCAGCGCCTTCAAAGCCAAGAGCAACATCCACTTCATGTCCTTCGGCAACCAGGAAGCCATCATCGATCGCAACAACTGCTACTTCCTGCGCACCCCCGAAGCCGAACGCACGCTCTACTGGATCATTAACTTCAAGGAGGACGGCAAGATCCTCGGCCACACGCGCATGACACTGCCCGACTATAAGAAACGCGTCGCTCCCACCGATTCGGTCGTGCTCGACCCGCAGTTTGCGATCTTCAAGCGCCTCGACCCCGCGAAAGTGCCCGCGTTCCCCATCGACAAGTTCGTCAGCACCGAAGTCCCGCTCGATTTTCCCGACCTTTTCGCCACCAATCCCGCAGTCGTGAGACGCAGCATAGGCCTGCAACCGGAAGCGTTTGCGGACATGATCAAAAAGTAGAACACGCACCACTATGAGCACCCGCCGGCATTTCATCGCCACCGTCGTCGGAGCGGTCGCGGCTTCATCAACCACCGGTGCTTTTGCCGCTGAACCAGCATCGAAAACAAAGGACGCCGCCAACGTGTCGCTGTCGGGCCGGAACGGTCCGGAGCTCGGATCACTCGATGCGGTGGTTCAGAAGCTGAAGGCGGGGCGGGATCTGCCGATGTCGTTTCTGCATCGCGATCACCCGGACCTCACCGCCTGGAAAGCCATGGGCCGGGCGAAAATGCTCGATCTGCTGCACTACGCCCCCGCGAAGTGCGACCCGCAAGCCGAGGTGATTTCCCGTCGGGACTACGGTGATTATATTCGCGAGGAGGTTCGCTTCAACACCACGCCGGTGTTTCGCGTGCCGGCGACCGTGTTGATTCCGAAACGGGCAAAGCGGCCCGCACCTGCGGTCGTGGCGCTGCACTCGCACGGCGGTTACTACATGTGGGGACGCGAGCGCGAGGTCGAGACGAGCGATGCGATCCATCCGTCCCTCAAAGTCATCCGTGATCGCGGCTACAGCGGCAAGGCCTACGGCATCGAACTCGTGCGACGCGGTTACGTCGTCATCGCGATCGATATGTTCTACTGGGGAGAACGGCGTGTGGTGCTCGATGATGATCCCGCCGAGTGGAAGGAGCGGCGGATGGACATGAGCAGCGAGCGGGTGAAGGAGTTCAACAATCGCAGTAACCGGGACGAGGAAATCGTCGCCAAAATCCTGTATTGCGCGGGGGTCAGTTGGGTCGGCATCATTGCGTGGGATGACATCCGCACGGTGGACTATCTCGTCACCCGACCCGAGGTGGATCCGAGTCGGATCGCCTGCGTCGGGCAGAGTATCGGCGGGTTGCGCAGCACCTATCTGGCCGCCCTGGATAATCGAATAAAAGCAGCGGTCATCAGCAGTTGGATGTGTTCGTTTCCGAACCAGGTCGCCCGGCATATCCGCGGGATCGGTTTCACCAAGATCATCCCTGGCATGTATCATCATATGGATCATCCGGACATTGCCTCGCTTGCCATGCCGACGCCGCTGATGGTGATTAATGGCACGCAGGACCGGCTCTTCGAGCTCGAAGGCGTTCACGCCGCGCACGGCAAGCTCGCCCGATGCTATGCGAAGGCCGGCGTGCCCGAACGTTTCAGGAGCGTGATCGAGGACCGGCCGCACGAATTCAGCGCCGCGCGCCAGGGTGATGCCTGGGCGTGGTTTGAGCGGTGGCTTTGAATCGATCTTTTGGCATGGCACGACGCGTTCCGCCAAGCCACGCGCATGGCTGGACGGGCGGGCGGTTTCGAACATCGAGCGCCCTGACCGTACGAGCCTCTCGCGAAGCACTGGGCGGCCGGGGCCGCGAATGGCGGGCACCACCGGGGACATCAGCGCCGAGCAGAATCTTGCTCCGCGAACGGACCCGCTGCCGGTCGTCAATCCGGTCCCAACTCTGCCAGAAATGGGGTTGAATCGCCGATGGAAATCCTGATACCTACGAAGTCGACTTCTCGCCGGGTTGCCCGTGGTATGATCGATGGACAAACCGGAATGACCACCGGCACCGCAAACGTATGACGATAAACGCGAACCACCCTCAACGCGCCTGCTTGGCCGCGATGGTGACGTTTGTCGTGCTTTCAATCCGCCTGCCGGGCGTCGTGCCCAGTCCCTCGCTCCGCGCCGCCGCGACCTCCGTTAGAACGCCGGAACCGGCCCGGCCGGCGAAGCGCTCCTTCAGTATTCCAGCCGGCGACGCGTTCACGGCCATCAAACGATTCTTCGCCCAAGCCGGGGAGCAGCTCATCTACCGAGCCGACCAGCTTGCGAACGTGAAAACCAACGCCGTGCAGGGGGACTTCACGCCCCGCGAGGCGCTTGAGCGCATGTTGTCCCGCACCGCCTTGACCGTGAAGCAGGACGAAAGAACCGGCGCCTTGGCGATTATACCAACCCCGGTCTCCAGTCCGCCGGCCGGCAATTCTTCCGAGTTGGCGCCGCCGCCGCACCTGCAATCAATCGCTAAAAAAAAGCACCGAAAATATGAAATCTAGAAACCTGATTACCGTATTGACCGGTTGGCTCGCATTGGCCCTGGCTCCGGCACCCGCCGCAAATGCGGCAGACGCCAGGAACGGAACGCTTGCCGGACAGGTGAGCAATGCCGCCACACGCGCCTTTCTCGAAGGCGCCGTCGTCACCATCGCCGGCACCAATCAGATCCACGTCACCGATCGCGAAGGCCGCTACGAATTTTCCGACCTGCCCGCCGGGCCGGTGACCGTTGAGGTGACCTACACGGGTCTCACCACTCAGCGGCTCCCCGTGGTGGTGTCGTCCGGCCAGAAGGCGGTCGCCGATGTGGCTCTAACCTCCGACATCTACGTGATGGACGCCTTCACGGTGGCCGGCATTCGCGAGGGCCAGGCGCTGGCCATCACCCAGCAGCGCAACGCGGCGAACGTGAAGAACGTGGCCGCGACCGATGCGTTCGGCAACATCGCCGATGGCAACGCCGCCGAGGCGCTCCGGCTGTTGCCCGGTGTTTCCGCGATCAACGACGAAAATGAGTCCCGGTTCGTCATGGTGCGGGGCATCGACGCCAATCTGAACAGCATGACGGTTGACGGCATGAAGCTCTCGACCGGCGGAACCGGCAGCACGCGCCAGGTGGACATGAGCCAGATCCCGCTGGGTTCAGTCGAGATCATGGAGATTACAAAGTCGCCGACACCAGATATGGATGGCGATTCCGTCGGCGGTAACATCAACCTGCGCTCGGCGAGCATCTTCGACCGGGCGAATCCGCGCCGGATCACGTTTGCCGTCAGCGCGGGCATGCGGACATTTGGCGACTCGGTGCCCCCCACCGCGTACACGTCCAACCGTATCCGGCCCACGTATGCGTTTGGCTACGCGGATGTATTCGGCGGGAAGAAGAACATCGGCATCGCGGTGAACCTAAGCGAGTCGCTGAACTGGACGCCGTCCGCGGGGCTCCTCCTGAATACCTATGAAACGACGGCCACCTATCCGGCCTACCTCAGAGTATTCACCCACTACGATTATCACTCGGTGGAGCGCACGCGCTTCGGCGCCAATCTCAAGGTGGACTACAAGCTCAGCGAACAGTCGCGGTTCTTTCTGAACAGCACCTACACCGGATATCGCTCCAAGCAGATGTTCCACGGGGGCGGCGCCAGCGTCACCGGACTGGCGCAAGTCGCCACGCTCGACGCGACGGGTCGGCCCATTCCTTTTCAAACGCAGTTCCCGTATGGGAATCCCAGCTACCGCGCTGGCGGCTTCAACGCCGCGGGCGCCCGGGTCCAGGCCTCAATCCTTCCGGGCTACACCGACCACGTGACACAGATGGTGAATTCGACCTACGGCACCACCGCAACGCTGGACGATTCCGAGTCCAAGCGCTACTCGTGCCAACCGGGTGGCTACCATCGCTTCGGCGACCTCGAGATTGACTATTCTGGCGTTTATCAAACGAACCCGGCCTGGCGCGGAGGGAAGGAAGGGCAACAGGATTTCATCCGGTCGTACACGGTGCAGGTCGTCAACACCGGGTGGAAGCTGGACGGCACGCGCACCGGCGACCGCGCGCGCCGCGAAGTCACTCAAACGGAAGGCCTCGACGTGCGCAATCCGCTGAACTGGGCGCTCTCCGGACTTGCGACCACCGTGACGGACCAGACGACCGATCTTTATGGCGGCCAGCTCAATCTGAAGCGCTATTTCCGGAGTCCCGTGCCCTCCTATATCAAGACCGGATTGAAGTTCATGAGCGAAGACCGGGCGACGACCAACCCCAACGTCAACTACACCTATACGGGGCCACGCGAAGCGCTGGCAGCGCTGGTTGACACTTCGATTCAAGAGGAGATTCCGGCAGGTGAGTTTCATCCGTTCGGCAAGGCACCGACGTATCTCTCGGTGGACAAGATCACCCAACTGCGGAAAGATCACCCCGAGTATTTCACCTCCAACGCCGCCACGAGCCTGCAGAGCGCGCTGCAGAACGACAAGACCGCCAAGGAAGAGGTGTTTGCTGCCTACATCATGGGCAACGTGAGCATCGACAAGTTCTCGGTGCTCGGCGGCGTGCGACTGGAAGAGACATCGGTGAGCGGAGAATCCGCCGTGCAGGATCCGCGGGCGGGGCTTACCCTGACCGATCCGGTGCAACGTACGCGGGCGCAGTGGGGCAACCGGCTGGCAGTCAAGCGGGACTATCGAAATGTGCTGCCGGGAATTCACTTCAGGTACGGTGCAGCGAAGGATCTGTTGGTGCGGGCAAGCTACTCCACCAGTTTCGGGCGGCCCAGCTTTGGTTCGGTCTATCCGGACACGAGGATCAATTACGATAGCGAACGCATCACCCAAAACAACGCCGGCCTGCTGCCGCAGACCGCCGACAATTTCGACGTCAGCATCGAAAAGTACTTCGAGCCCGTCGGCGTCGTCTCCGCCGGAGTGTTCCTCAAGGAGATCAAGAACTTCCTGTTCAGCTCGGTCGTCAGGATTCCGTCGGGCAACGACAATGGTTTTGACGGCCAGTATGCCGGATGGGAGCTCTCGACGCAGGCTAATGGAGGCTATGGTCGCGTCCGGGGCGTCGAGTTGAACTACTCGCAACAGCTTTCGTTTCTTCCGGGATTTTGGCGGGGATTCGGCATTTTTGCCAACTACACCTATCTGCAGACCGAGGGTAACTATGGCCGGGTGACCGAGGTCGCTAACGGCGAACTCGTCAACTTCATCCCGAGGGTGGCGAGCGCTGGACTTTCGTACAGCCGCGGAAAATTCACGGGCCGCATCAACGCCAACTCCACCGGCGACTACTTGCGAGCCTATAATGCGAATCCGCTTTTGCGGTCTTTTCGAAAAGAGAAGATAATGGTCGATCTGAAGACCTCCTATCGCTACTCGAAGGAAATCAGCATCTTTGCCGACGTGGCCAATTTGTTCAACGGGAAGGACCGGTATTACGTTGGTTCCACGCCGCTCAACTTCACGGCCGTGCGAAATTTCGGCGTGCGTTTCCAGGTCGGGATCAACGGTAATTTCTGAAGCGTCCCCCGTACCGCCGGCTTTGCCTTCGTGGTGGGCCGTGCGCTCCGCGCGCGGCTGGTTTTCCAACAGCCTTGTGCCAAGCGTGGAGAATATCGTGGCACTGGAGTCGTTTCGCGCCCCCGGGGATCGCGAACGGGCGGCGCGCAAGCGCTTGGACGCGAGCCTGAAAAAGCAGATCCGTTACCACGCCCGCAACTCGGAATTCGTAACGTTCTCCCAATATCGGGGCGAATTTGTGGATAAGGGCGGTACCCGGATGACTTTACCCTCTCAACGCCTGCGCGGCAGACCTCCCCATAGGCCGCCGGCATCGCAGCGTCATGACCAAGCTTTGTCGCGGCAGGAACCACGAACACACTCGCGCCGGATTCCTTCTCGCCGAAGCACTCCCCCAGGGCAAGCTCCCGGTCGAAATGGAACGTGAACTTGCCAGCTCTTCCAGCCCTTTGAAGAAGTCCAGCCGATTACGTTGCTCAGGGGTTTGCGTCTTCGCATCGACCGACTCGATCAACATCAGCCGCTCGCGGCAGCCGGCGACAACAACGGTGTCCGCAGGCGCTGCGCGCGCATTCAGCGAGAGGCAGAGCGCCAACAGGATGGTCCAGCAAGTATTCTTGTTCATGAGCGTCTCCCGTCTAACCGGCCGCGAATTCCCGCCAGGCATCGCGGAACCACTGCAGGACCTTCCACGGCGTGCGGATGGAGGTGTTGCAGCTCGCGGCCAGCATGAACCGGTGCGTATAGGGCCACAGGCGCGCAAACAATTCCTCCACGTAACGCCGCACTTCGTCGGCGTTTTGAAACCTTTCCGTCTCCATCGCGCTGATGCCGCCGGTGATGAGGAACCGGTCGCCGGTCAGCCGCATGACCTCGTCGAGCTGGACGTCGCCGAGCGGCGGGAACGCCACGCCTTCGAGGCCGTCCACGCCCAGTGAATCGATCATCCGCAGGTTGGCGCGCTGCCGGCCGCAGGCGTGGATGAAAAACGTACTGCCGTGCTCGTGCGCGATCCGGCTGGCCTGCTCATAAAACGAGGCGGAGAACTTCTCGAGATAGGTCGGGGTGTGAAACGCCGCGTCGAGGTTGTCCATCGCCATCATCGCCGGCACGCCGGCCGCGGCCATCTGGCGCACGAGATCGAGTTGCGCCGCCTCGTGGAGCGCGAGCAGCTCCCGCACGCGCGCCTCGTCATCGGCGATGAGATAGGTCGTATTGACCGCCCCGGCGAGCAGGTGCAGCGCCTTGAGCGGGCTGAACAGTTCGCCGGCTACGACCAGGCCGTCGTCGCCGACGCGCGCCTGTTCCAGGGCATATCGCTCCGGCAGAAAGCGCCAGCGGCGGGCCCGCAGCAGTTCCTCCAGCGCGCCCAGCGGGTCCGCCGCATCATCGAGCGTGAAAACCTCCTGCACGAGCGTGGAGTCGGCGAAGATGTAGCGCTGCCGTTCGGCCACCGTGCCGCGCCGCGTGCCGTAGGTCCGGGTGATGACGCGATCGCGTCCCTCGACGCGAACCGCTTCGCGCGCCTCGACGCCGTCCCAGACTTCCTCGGCCAGACCGCCGATCCAGCAATGCTGCTGGTCGCTATAGATATTCCGGCTGAAGACATCCAGTCCCAGATGCCGGATGAGGTCGAGTTGGGTGCGGCAATGCGCGATCTCCGGCGGCAACAGGCCGTGGTTGAGCTGGTGCGCGAACCATTGCCAGCAGTTGGGCGCGTAGACGATGCGGTCGGGCCGCTGCCGCTTCAGGACGCGCCGCACCTGGTCCTGGGACGTGGCTCTGGCTGGCGGTGTGGACATGGCGGGGGGATCCTCTACTGGGATAAAACGCCGCCGGCGTCATTCGCGGTGGCAGCGCGCGCGTCGGCTTCGCTCGCCCGGCTGGTTTCCCTTCGAGAACTGCCACTGGGCGCGATTCAGTGGATGAGCCCCGGGATTCATGGGATTTCCTCTGGGCTGAACACCCCCATATGGCAACACCCCATAGAATGATCGGCAAGCCCTGGCGCAAAGAACAAAAAGGGATAAGTCCGCGCAATAAATGAATCTGCCACGCCGGCCCGGCCTTTGCCGGGCCGGTTTCTTGTTACCGCCGCGTGGTGCAGAGGCGGGACGTAACTGAAACCGAAGTCAGTCTCGCCATCCAAACGGACGATTCATTCATTCCGGGGAGCGCCGGCGTCTCGCAGGCTGGGTCCGGCGTCCCGCCGGACAATCGGGAGTCCGCCGAGGTGTCGGCGGGACGCCGACACCAGCACGCGAGACGCGTGCGCTCCCAAGACCAATGCGGAACTTCACGCCGCGACGGACCAGTCGGCCAGCGCGCCCCGAATGCGCGCCGCGCGTGAAACTTCACCGCTTGGCGAGCTGTTCGGGCGTGGCCAGCTCGTAGCTGATCTTGCCCTCGATGATCTCGCGGAGGGCCGTGTCTTCGGCTGAAAGTTTTTCGAGTGACTCGACCAGCGGGCGGTTTCCGCGTTTGAGCTGTTTCACCCGGCGCGAGACCACGTTTACGAGAATATTCGGATCGTCGATCCGCTTGAGAGCGGTTTGAAGATAATCGTCTCTCATGGCAGTGACGCCGGCACAGCCGGCGAGGTGGATGCGAGGTTGGTTTTCATGTTTTTTCCCGGCGAATTGATCATTCTGGAACCCGCCGGCGCAAATACGATCTCTATCGCCGCGGGCTGCCGCCAGCAACGGCAATGTGTTCGCGGGCCATCTGGTTGGAATGTTCTTACGCCGTCGGGCGCTCGGCGACGGTTCGCCTGACCGGCCGCGCCACGAGGCCAGGACCAACCATGGAACGATCCGACCGCGCAGCCCATTGACGGCGAGCCGGCCAATGCTTCTTCTACGCCGTGACGCCCGCACGGCGCGCCGCCCCTTTCAGCCTGCTGTCCAAAATTAGCCCGTAACCCCATGTTGTCTGCCGGCTCAATCCTGCCAGCCGTTTCTTCCCACCGGCGCGCGACCGGTTTTCGCGTGCT
>JACQWL010000594.1 GCA_016209255.1 Verrucomicrobiota bacterium | reverse complement strand
TTAGCCGTAACGATGCAGTGGAGATGTAGGGGCGGCGCTTGCCGACGCCCGCCGTACGACGGGGAAACGGGCGTCGGCAAGCGACGCCCCTGGCGAAATTCAGACCGCCGTGGTGCTGGCGGAAGGATCGCTTGACCTCGCCCGGAGATCAGTCCTTGTTGGTGCACCCCCGATAAGGACAAGAGGAAAATTTAGAACTCCTCTCGTCCTGCGGCATCGTACCCAATGCCCTGTGCTCGTGCTCATCCGCCAAAGTGACAAGCCGGCGGCGGCGCCTGCATTCCAATCCAGGTCTCACGCCCTGAAACCCAAACACCCGGATATCCCGGAGGAACCCCCGAAAACGATGAATCGAAATAATACATTGGCCATATTAGCCACTTGGCTGGCCTTGACCGTGGCTCCTTTGCAAACGATCCGCAGCGCCGATGGCCCAGCTCCGCGCCAGGGCTCGGAAGTCATATCCGGATCAGTCAGCAGCTCCGAAACCGGCAATATGCTGCAGGGCGCCGTCATCAATATTCCATCTCTCAACCGCCAGGTCGTGACCGACAATGCGGGACGCTTTCTGATTTCGGGCCTGCCGAAAGGATCCCTGGAGCTGACGGTATCCTATACAGGACTGAAGGAGGAGAGGCGGACGGTGCCGATCGACGCCGATAGCAGTATCGCCCTCACATTCGTCCTGTCGCCCGCGGACGTTGTCCTGCTGGAGAAGTTTACCGTGCCGGCGGAACGAGAGGGGAGTGCGCTGGCCATTACAAATCAACGTAACGCGGGAAACTTGAAAAACGTCGTGGCCATGGATGCTTATGGCAACCTGCCCCACATGAGCATGGGGGAGGTGATGATCCGTCTTCCGGGCGTGACGGGGGTCTACGACGCCGAAGGCAATGTAACGGGAGTCCGGGTGCGGGGGATGCCAAACGACATGACGCGGGTAAATATTGACGGCAACCCCGTGGTGGGCCCCGGCGGCGCCCGCATCGTCGACATGCAGGATTTCACGGGAGCGTCGTTCGAGCAACTCGAGCTTATCAAGGGACAAACGCCGGATAAGAGCGCCGATTCGATCGGCGGGAGCATCAATCTGAAGACGCGATCGTCTCTGAGCATGCGGGAAAAGCGGCGCATCAGCTACAATGTAAGCGGGCGGTGGGCCCCGCCTTTTTTTTATCACCCGAAGGAACGGAGAGAGCATCCCTTCCAACCGCTTTTGCGATTGGCCTACCAGGAAAACTTCGACCGGTTTGGCGGGACCCGCAACTTGGGCGTTTCGCTGAGCGTGTTTTACGATGAAATCGTGAACTCGGGAGCCTCCGAGTACTATGATCGGCAGAATACGACCGCCTCGCCGGCTTATATTTGGGACTACCGTTCGGTCATGCAGATCGTGAATCGCCATGTGACCAGCGCGAACTTGCGGTTCGACTATCGGCTGTCGCCGGCGAGCAACTTCTTTTTCAGTGCGCTTTACAACCAAGGAGACGAACCTTCGATTGATCGAAGCCAGCTTCGGGCCTTTACCAACCAGGTGGTGGCGACGATCGGAGCCGATGGCCGGCCAACGGGCACGGGCGGGATCTTGCCTGGCTATACGGAGCAAAGGACGCAGGTTCGCGCCGTGGCCGCCTCCACCCTCGAACTCAACAACTACCATTTGAGCTATTACAGCAAGAGTCCTTCCGTCAACTTGGGCGGGGAACACAAGCTTGGCCAGTGGGAGTTTGATTACAACGCGTCCGGGGCCACGACCGGTATCGTTTCCGGATCCGGCAAAGGACCCGTGGGCGGCCAACTGGTCATGCAGGCTCCCAATCTGGGATGGATCATCGAGAAGAACGATGACACCAATCCTCGTTTCACGCAGACCGAAGGGCGTGATATTTATGACACCGCCAGCTACACCGGGCTGGTACAGCACACCAGACGGAGAACCAACACCCGAAGGAGCGTGCTCAATGCCACGGCCAATGCGGCCTGGCGGCCGGCGCTGCCCCATGCGCCACTGTTAAAGTCGGGCCTGGTTTTTCGGGAGCAAAAAGACGACATCAAGATCGATAATGCCCGCCAGTGGAATCGAGTGCCGGGGGCTCCGCCGCTGCCGAATGTTCCGCTCTATGTGACGCCGTTCGACGAGCGGCAGGGGGGACGGCTGCCGGTCGTAGACCCGCGGGCAACGAACCCCCAACTGGCCAACCCGGCGCTCTGGCAGGAAGATCTTTACTACTGGCAGTCGCAGATGTTCAGCGCGAGGAAGAAGGCGACGGAGTCGATCGTCGCGGGGTACTTTCTGGGCCAGGCCAAGGTCGAGCGCCTGGCCTTGCTCGGCGGTGTGCGGGGAGAGCGAACGGAGTTGACTGGCTCGGGTTTTGTTCGCCGCCGACAGGCCACGGTGGGTCAGATTCCAGACCCGGTTCAGCGGGCCCAGTACGACTGGAACAACCCGGCAAGCAACAAAGGGAGCTACACCCGTTGGTTCCCCAGCATCCATTTGACCTACGATGTGACCGAAAACCTCAAGGGGCGGGCGAGCTGGTCGACCAGCTTCGGTCGTCCCCCGTTTGGCTCGTTGGTCCCGAGCGCCACCGTCAGTGATGCCGCTCAGACCGTGACGGTGAACAATCCGGCGTTGGGCCCGCAGTACGCCAAGAACATCGATGTGGCCCTGGAGTACTATTTTCTGCCCGCGGGGTTTGTGTCCGCCGGATATTTCAAGAAGGATATCGCGGACTACATAGTGACCACGGAGGTGGGCATCGTCGGCTCGGGCCCAAACAATGGCTTTGCGGGCGATTATTTAGGCTACGCCATCTTCAGCAGAGCGAATGCGGGCAGCGCGGAGGTGGAGGGCTGGGAATTTGATTATCGCCAGCGCTTCGTGTTTCTGCCCGGCATCTTGAAGGGTCTGGAGCTGGCGGGCAATTATACTCATCTTAAGACGAAGGGCGACTTTGGCGGGTCCTCCGTGCAGGGCACCTCCGAAGTGGCTGGTTTTGTGCCTCGGGCCGGCAATCTGAGCCTGTCCTATCGCTACCTGCGATTCGGCACGCGCATTCTGTTCAACTATGCGAGCAACTACCTGTTGACCTACAACGCGGCGGCCAGCGCGCGGATTTACCTGCAGGAACGGAAGACGGTCAATTGGGGGCTGTCCTACCGTTGGCGGCCCTCGGCCACGTTCACCTTGGACGTGATCAACGTCTTTGGCGAGCGACGCAAGGACTACCGCTATTTGCCCTCGCGAACGCGGCAGACCTATCTTCCCGGGCAGTTGATTACCTTTGGGGTAAGCGGCCAGTTTTAGATCGCGCCGATTGAAAATTCAGTTTCCTTGCGTTCGACCCGGGATTGGCCGGCTTGCGGCCCCGGCCCGCTGCCGGGCCGGCACGTTTCTATTGGGCATCATTCTCAGCCGGTTGAGCGCCGCTCCCCCTGCGGAGCCGCCGTTGCCTGAGTTCCACACGATACCCGCCGCGAAGGTCGAGGACCTCACGGCCGCAAACGGCTGGCCGGCGATGGATTCCTACCGGACGTGGACACGTTCCCTCGGCGGGCCGACCTCCAATCGTTATTCGACGCTGAACCAAATCAACCGGAGCACGGTCGGAAAGCTGCGCGTTGCCTGGACCTATCGCTCCGGAGACGGCCCGGGAAACGTCCAGTGCAATCCCATCATCGTTGGCGATGTTTTGTTCGCGCCCACGGCCGGGAAAAAAATCGTGGCGCTCGATGCGGCCACCGGGATGGAGTTGTGGCGTTTCACGCCCCTGTCGGGTAGTGCGCTGCAAGACATTCCCGCCCGCCGCGGACTCACGTACTGGCCCGGCGATGCAGACGCTCCGGCTCGAATCCTGTTTGCCGGCGGCACGTGGATCTACGCCTTGGATCCCAAAACTGGCGTGCCGATAAGGTCGTTTGGCGACAATGGGCGCACCCCGATCCCGACTGCAGGGACGGCGGGCGGAGTGGTGTGGAAGCACATTTTTGTCATCCCCGGTTATCTCGGCGATGTCTTCGGCTACGATGTTGCCACGGGCCGGCAGCTGTGGCGCTTTCATACCATTGCGCAACCGGGCGAATTTGGCGCGGAAACCTGGGAGGATCGCGAGTCCGGCGCCAACTGCTGGGGCGGGATGGCGCTCGATGAATCGCGCGGAATCGCCTTCATCTCCACGGGCTCACCGAAGCCAAATTTCGTCGGCGCGCGACATCGCGGGGACAATCTTTTCGCCGACTGCGTAATCGCGCTGAAGGCCGACACGGGCGAGCGACTCTGGCATTTTCAGGAGGTGCGCCACGACATCTGGGATTTTGACCTCCCGGCGCCGCCCAATCTGGTTACGGTCATGCGGGGGGGCCGGCGGGTCGATGCTGTCGCGCAGGTCACCAAGATCGGCAACACGCTGCTGCTCGATCGAGTGACGGGGAAGCCGCTGTTTCCGTTTCGCCTCCGCCGTGCGCCCGCGTCGACGGTGCCGGGAGAAGAGGCGGCTCCCTACCAGCCGGACGTCCAGCTCCCCGAGCCTTTCATCCAGCACGTTTTCACTTTCTTCCGCGAAGACATCACCACTCGTACTCCGGCGGCACATGAGTTCGTCGCGAATCTGGTCGCACAGGCCAACATCGGAATTTGGTTCGCTCCGTTCGAACCCGGCAGGGCCTCGATTTATTACGGCGATAACGGCGGTGCGAATTGGCCGGGCGCGTCCTTCGTT